>UQPJ01000028.1:0-26330 GCA_900543015.1 uncultured Collinsella sp. | reverse complement strand
AAGAGCCGCCCTTTCGGACGACTCAAACTGTAATGGGGCACCTACCCAGGCAAACGTCTCGATCTGTAACAGGAAGACCCGTTTTGAGCCGTTAGACGTTACAGATTAAGACAAAAGGTCGGCCGGACTCACAACAGACAGGATTGGCCAACAGCAACCGTGATCCCTTGGGGGCGGAGAAAAAGGGTCCCGGCCGGGATATCCGACCGGGACCCTTGGACAGAGCTATATGTTGCCGTGAGCCGCGTGCCGACGAGCTACTCCTCGACGAGCTCAAACTGATCGGGACCGACGCCGCAGACCGGGCACACGTAGTCCTCGGGCAGCTCGGGCGTGTCGACCTCAACCTCGTAGCCACAAACGATGCACACGAACTTATACGTCTTCTTCTCCTCAGCCATGATGTTCTCCTCTCGAACGCGACTGGTGATGTACTTCGCTTATTAGTATATGTTATCAATAATATAATGCAAGTATTTTTAGAACATTTCTAACCTTGATACGAGGACGCCTTCGGAGGCGTCTTGCCCTTCAGGACCTTATGGTAGTAATCGTAGGTGAGCGGCGTCTCGTCGCTCAGGCGCTCGGCATCCTCGACCTCGCCGATAAACAGTAGATGCGTACCCACATCCACAGTGTCGATCAAACGGCAGCTAAACAGGGCCGTCGCGTGCTCGGGCACATAGGGCATGCCCAGAGCCGTCTCGCGGGTCTCGTATTTGGCAAACTTGTCATAATCGCTGCTGGTGCGGAACCCAAAGTTACCGATGTAGAGCATATCGGCCGTCTGATCGATCACGGTCAGCGCGAACGCTTTGGCCGATGCGATGACGCCCGAGGTGACGTTGTCCTTGTTCACGGCAACCGAAATGCGCGGCGGCATGGACGTCACCTGCACCGCCGTGTTGATGACGCAGCCGGCGCGCAGCCCGTCTGCCGCGGCGCTCACCACGTACAGACCGCTCGGCATGGTAAAGAACGCCGTTTTGTCCATAACGATCACTCCCCTAACCCGGGTTGGAACCTCATGGATGTATGTACCCACAAAAAGGCGGCACCCATAACGGACGCCGCCTTTGAAACATATGTGTCAGAACAGTAAGAAAGATGAGACACCCGCAGCTGCGGTGAAATAGGGACTGAATAGCCCCTCAAACAGGCAAACCAGTCCGTATTCCACCGCAACTTATGAAGGACGGTCAGCGGTTGCGTTCCTTGAGGGCGCGGTCGATCTCGCGTTGGACATCACGCTTGGCCATGTCCTCGCGCTTGTCGTAGAGCTTCTTGCCGCGACCCAGGCCCAGCAGCAGTTTTACGCGACCGTCGGTATTAAAGTAGAGCTCCAACGGAACCAGCGCATAACCACGGTTGCGAAGTTTGCCGTCAAGAAAGTCGATCTCCTTGCGATGCAGCAGCAGACGGCGCCGACGGTCGGGATCGCGATTCCACACGCCACCATGGCTATAAGGGTGGATATGCAGGCCGACGAGCCAGCACTCCCCGCCACGAATCAGTGCAAAGGTATCGGTAATCTGGCAGGCGCGCTCGCGAATCGACTTGACCTCGGTACCGCTCAGCTCAATACCGCACTCAAACGTCTCATCGATAAAGTACTCGTGATGTGCCGAGCGATTCTTGGAAATGAGCTTGCGCTCGCGCTTACTGGGCATCGCCGGCCTCCTTGGCGCCATCGGCGTTTGAGCCCGCAGCCTCGCGCTTTGCCTTGCGCTCGGCGTTAAGCTCGGCATCACTCTCGCGCACCAGCTTGATAATCGCCGCGCACGCCTCCTCGCCCACCAGGTCGCGGGCACGGACCGTCAGGCGCGTAGCCTCCTGCTTGTCGCCGTCGCTCGCAGCGTCGGTCGCACACATGATCAGGCAGATGGCAATCTCGGCCGAAGGCGAGGTCGGCACGCCCTGCAGGGCTAGCTCACCCATCACATGGTCGTCACTCTCGTCCGCGGCATCCGGATAGGTGGTATGGATCTTGTTGAGCAGGCGCGTCGTATGCGCATCGTTGGGCGCCAGGCGCAGCGCCAGACGCGCGCAGCCCACGGCAGCCGAAATGTTCTCGGTCTCGGGCTCCAAGAAGTACTGACCCAAATTGGTGTAGGCGCGTGCGGCGCACTTACCGTCGCTCGCGCGCTCCAGCACCGAGAACGAGAGCGATGCCCACTCCTGCTTGTCCTCGAGCGCGCGGAACAGCTCGGCCAAGTCCAAGCGATAGTTGCAGTTCATGGGATCCCAACGCACGGCCTGCATCAGGGCATTCCGAGCACTCACATAATCCTGCTGGCGAATGTAGGCAAACGCCATGTCGGAGTATAGGCGGTCAAAGGGAACCTCGACCTGCACCAGCTCGCGCGGATCCTTCTCCACGCGGCGATAGGCCAGGCGCTCAAACTTGCTGTCGAAGCTAAAGTACTGGCGCTTCTCCTCCGTCTTGCACTCAGCGTCGATATACTCCTCGGCGAGCTCCACCAGACGCTCAAGCAGCGGCGTCGCCGTAGCCAGGTCGCCCTGCGCCAGATAGTTCTCGGCATACGTGATGTCTTCCAAGCTGATAGGCAGGTCCATGACAACTCCTCGGTCCGGGCGGCAGACTCAACGCGCGCCTTAAATATCGGTCAATACACAAAACCCGGGTCTCTTACGAGGCCCGGGCGTTCAATTTTGGTAGCCCGTACCAGATTCGAACTGGTGATCTCCGCCTTGAGAGGGCGGCGTCCTAAACCGCTAGACGAACGGGCCATATGTAGCAAATGCAATGGCTGGGATGGAGGGAGTCGAACCCCCATTGACGGAACCAGAATCCGCTGTCCTGCCATTAGACGACATCCCAATGACTGCATCGCTGCGCTCGGCTGTGCCTTTGCGCAAGAAAGAAATATACGGGAAGTCCGGCCGTGACGCAAGCCCCAATTTTGACTTTTTTGAAATTCAGTCAAATACGGCCAACACGTGAAGGACCTGTGAAGTCGACCGCTGCACACGAAGGACAAAACGCCGCGAGCGGTAGCCGTCAACCGTTGGCAGATTCTACCGCGAAAACGATAGCACCAGGCAACACAATCGAAGTATCAATGATCACGTAGATATCGAGGCGCCATGGACGAAGAGCTTGATTACCTATGGGAGACCCTGGGCCTCGAGATCACTGCTGACCTTTGGCCCGAACGGGACAAAATCCATCCCACTCTGCGCCCCGCCATCACGGTGATGCAGGCAAAATACCGCCGTGCATCCTTTTTGATCATGCGGATGTCATGGCACGCGGGACTCCCCGACCTTAAGCGAATCCAGTCAAGCCTCGTCGAGCTGTCCGGTATGCCGACTGTCATATCCGAGGCGCACCTGGAGCAGCGACAGCGCGAGCGACTGCAACAGCAGCGGATTCCCTTTATCTGCCCCGGTGTTCAGGCATATCTGCCCTTTATGGACGAGGAGTACTGGAGCGGCAAGCCCAACAAGCACGTAAAGGTCTACGATCCGCACGAATGGGCACAGCTCGAGGATTGAGCCGAGCGAGCCCGCCGATGGAAAACACGTCCCACCCTGAGCACTCAAAACGGGTCGCACTTTCCGCAGCCGCTACAGCAGCGCCTCGGTCCAAGCTGCTTCCCTAAAGCCGGGAATCGCAAAGTCGTCGCCCACCAACAGCGGACGCTTGACCAGCATGCCGTCGGTCGCCAGCAGCTCGTAGCACTCCCGATCCGTCATGCCCGCATCTAGACGCGCCTTCAGGCCCAGCTCTCGATATTTCATGCCCGACGAATTAAAGAAGCGCCGCACCGGCAGCCCCGAACGAGCAATCCAGGTCGCAAGCTCATCAGCCGTGGGATTGTCCAAAACGATATCGCGGTCGATATACTCTACCCCGTGTTCGTCCAGCCATGCCTTGGCCTTCTTACAGGTCGAGCACTTGGGATATTCAACAAACAGTACGGTCATGGGAATCCTCCGAATATAGATCGGCCAACGCAGGCACACGCCACACGAGGCGCCTTCGTATGATGGGCCAATTGTAGCCCACGGGTCACACGCTAAACGAACCGTACCCCGAATCCGCGTTTGATGAACGGCAGCAGCTCCATTGCCTCGGGCGTGATATGGCCCGCAACGTTCATGCGCTCGTCACCGGGAAGATCGACCCGCGCAATCTCAAGCTCGCCTTCGTAGCGCCCATATCCGCTATTGCTCACAGCGATCGACCCCGTCTTTCGTGACAGGCCGGCACCGGCATCCATCGGCACGGAATCCGGCTTAAGCGTCGTACGTGACTCCTGAGACCTAAAGATGAGGACACTCGAGTCGGGCCGGTCGTGATGAATCTGCCCACGCACATAGGCATAACCGGGCTCAAGCTCGCATTGCAGGTCCACGTATCCGGCGGAAACTTGAGCAAACTGCGCCCAGCCCGCATCGGAAAGATCGGGGTCGCCGACCAACACAATGTCGCAATCGGCGCCATGTGCAAGCTCAAGCATATTGAGGGCAACCTTTGACGCGCGACCGCGCTGCGTCTCGACCGTCGGCAGTCCCTCGAATACCGGCCCGCGAACGTTGGCATCGCCCGGCACAAAAGCCATGATTTCGAATCCAAGCGCCGCAAGACGAAGATTCACCCGAGCAATGTCCTCCAGAGCTAAACCGGTATAAGGCTTGGGGTAAAAATTGTGGCAGGCGGCAAAACGAGTCACATCGGCACCGGCCTCACGCCACGATGCGATTTCATCAGAACTCACCGTCGATGCATTGACCACAATGCGAAATACACCGGACAGCTCCGCGACCCGCCGGGCGCTAAAGCCATAGTCCAAACGAAGGTATTCCAACCCCAGATCGCGCAGGTCCTCGATGCGCTCAAGCCCGAGCAAATCGCACGTGCGCGGCCCCACATCGGCAATGAGCGCAATGCCGCGGGCGGAAAGCAGCGACAGCACATGACGGACCTTATCGGTATACGCCGCTCCCCCATCCTCGGGAATATGCAGCGAGGTGAACGCATAGCGCGCACCCGCCGCGGCACCGTGTTCAATCGTCCGCTCAATATCCTGCAGAGGGTTGGAAAGATAAATCGAAATACCCGTTTTCACGCTTCAACACTCCTTTAAAAAAGGCCGGCGGAGCAGTTAGCCCCGCCGGCACAACCATAGCATCAAGAAATCTGCCGCGCGCCGCGAGCCCTGAGCAACACGGCTCGCGATATCAAACTACTCGCCAAAGAACTCGTTGATCTTCTGCTCGTCGACGCCAAAGAACCACGTCAGGACAAAGCCGGCGACATAGGCAAGCAGCATAGCGGCAACGTAGCCGAGCTGCTGACCAGGAACGACGATCAGCAGGCCAAACAGACCGGAAACGCCCTGAGAAACCGTGCCGATGTGAAGCAGCGCCGCGAGCGCGCCGCCAAATCCGGCACCCAGGCAGGCCGTTACAAACGGACGAACGAGCGGCAGCGTAACGGCATACATCAGAGGCTCGCCCACACCGAGGATTCCAACGGGAATGGACTCTGCGACGTACTTCTTGAGCTTGGCGTTCTTGGTCTTAAAGTACAGCGCCAAACCGGCACCGACCTGGCCGCCGCCAGCCATCATAAGGATGGGGAGCAGGTAATTGATGCCCTTGGTAGCGCCGTCGGGATCGTTGAGCATAGCGTGGATCGGCGTGAGCGCCTGATGCAGGCCGACGGAAACCAGCGGCAAGAAGCCTGCCGACAGGATATAGCCGCCCAGGACGCCCAGCTTCTCGAAGATAAAGGTCAAAACGCTAAAGATGGCAGTCGTCAGCCATGCGCCAACCGGCTGGATGACGAGCATCAGAGCAAAGGCGCCGATGATGAGCACCAGCAGCGGGGACAAGAATGTATCGAGTGCGTTGGGCATAACCTTGCGAATCTGACGCTCCATCCAGGCAAAAAATGCGCCAGCGATAAGAGCCGCGATCATGCCGCCCGCTGCGGGGTTGTACTGCGCATTGGTGAGCGGCAGCAGAATGGCAGTAGCAGGATCGGCCGCGCCAGGCGCAAGCAGGGGCATGGCACTGTTAGCGATACACATCATGCCGGCGATGCCGCCCAGCGCAGCGGAGCCGCCAAACTCACGTGCCGCGTTATAGCCCACCAAGATGGGCAGATAGGCAAACAGGGCCCAGCCCATGGAACGAATGCCCTGGTACCACCACTCGCCTGCAAGCGCGCCTGCCGTCGAGACGTTAATGACGTTGCAGATACCGTTGATGAGGCCAGCCGCAATGATGCCGGGAAGCAGGGCAACGAAGACATTGGAAATCTTCTTGAGGAAGGCCTGAACCGGCTTGGACTCGTACTTGGCCTTCTGCGCGGCCTTGTTTGTGGCCGCAGCGTCAACCACGCTCTCGTCGGCAACGCCTTTCGCAAGGCCGGTGAGCTTGGAGAACTCCTCGAGCACCTTATTCACCTTGCCCGGACCCAGCACGATCTGCATCGTGTCGTCCTCGACCAGGCCCATCACGCCGTCGAGTGCCTTAATGCCCTCCGCGTCGACGCTGCCCGTGTCTTTGACGGTCACGCGCAGGCGCGTCATGCACGCCGCGTTTGCCAACACGTTGTCTTTACCGCCCAAAAGGTCCAGCAGCTTTTGAGCCAGCTCTTTGTTCGTCATAACTCCTCCTTGTATTGGGTATCTCGTCTGGATGTCATATCAGCTCACGCCGCGCACCTATTGGGCATCGGCATTGCTCTTCTCATGGCCACTCACCGCAGCACGGACATGGCCTCTCGCTCGCTCAAGAGCTACCGCAGCCTGCTCGGCATCGCAGCCCAGCAGTACCGAGACAATAGCGGTTTTTACGTGGCCGCCGGCATCTGCAAGCGCCTGAATAGCGCACTCGCGCGTGCAGCCGGTCGCCTCCATCACGATGTTCTGGCCGCGCACCACCAACTTCTCGTTCGTCTGCTGCACATCGACCATCAGGTTTTGGTATACCTTGCCGATCTTGACCATGGCACCGGTCGAAATCATGTTGAGAATGAGCTTTTGAACCGTTCCCGCCTTGAGCCTCGTTGAGCCGGTCAGCACCTCGGGACCGGGCACGGGTTCAATGGCAAGATCTGCGCTCTCCCCGATCTTCGACCCTTGGTTGCAGGCAATTGCAATGGTCTTGCACCCAGTTGCCTTGGCGTACACAAGGCCGCCCACCACATAGGGAGTACGACCGCTTGCCGCCAGGCCAACGACAAGATCCTTGTCCGAGAGTCCACGCTCCCGCAGGTCGCTCGCGCCAAGCTCCTCGCTGTCTTCGGCACCTTCGACAGCCTTGATAAACGCCGTCTCGCCTCCGGCAATGAGCCCGACAATCAGATCGGGTGACACGCCAAACGTGGGCGGACACTCCGAAGCGTCGAGTACACCCAGACGACCGCTGGTGCCTGCGCCCATGTAAAAGACGCGCCCGCCGCGCTCGAGTGCCTCAGCAGCCCAGTCGATTGCTGTGGCAACCTGGGGCAACACCTTCGTGACCGACTGGACGGCACGAAGATCCTCATCATTCATCGTCGTGACGATTTGCAGCGATGTCATCGTATCGAGGTCCATAGACCTTTGATTACGCTGTTCGGTCGTGAATTTTGTTAAATCGAGCATTTCATTCACCTCATCTTTCCTGTTTCTCGATGTAGTTTTGCTTAATGACATGCGTCGCCCGTTCGTAGTCGCTGGCAACGTAAGCAGCGTACAGGGCATCGACAACCATAAGCTGGGCCATACGCGAAGCCATGTCACCGCTGCGGACCAAGGGCTCACTCGCAGCGACGCCGAGCACGGCATCGGCCATGGTGGCAAGCTTGGATGATCCATCTACTTTGGTCACGGCCACAACGGGACAGTTGTGACGTTGGGCCTCGGCGGCGCAGTCCAGCACCTCTTGCGTCAAGCCCGAGTAGCTAAAGGCGATTGCCATATCGCCCTCATGCATGTTCTTGGCACACAAGAGCTGATCATGCCAGTCGTCGTACAGATGGCACTCCTTGTCGACACGCATGAGCTTTTGCGCCAGATCGTGCGCGACCAAACGAGAGGCACCGATACCGAACAGATTGACCGCGCGTGCCCGCTTAAGATAGGCCGCACATCGCTCCAAGACGGTGTAATCGAGCGTTCGCGCCGTCGCTTCGATCGTGCGCACGTTGCTTTTCATCACCTTCCCCACGATACGTTCGACGCTGTCATCCATGGAGATGTCCTCGAGGGCAACGTCTTTCTTGTCACCCAAGAGCGCCAGCTCGGCAATCAGTTCGCGCTGGAACTCCTTGTAGCCCGCAAAACCCAAGCGCTTGCAAAAGCGCAAAATGCTCGAGGGCGAGGAGAACGTGACATCGGCAAGACCGCGGACGGACAGCCCGACCACCTCGTGCGGATGAGCGCTTACATATGCGATGACATTGCGTTCCGCCGGGCTCGCGCTGAGCTCACGCTCGCGAAGCCGCAAAAGCAATCCGTTTGCCATCTCAAACACCTCCGTTGAGAAGAATTAAAGACCAACGAATGATTCGTACCGGATACAAACAGCTTTTACGGTACATTGTGCCGCATCGTGGCGCACAAAGGGCGAGCGTTCTACCGCTCGCCCCTCAAATCCGACCGCTCGGAAATACGCGCGACACAAAATAATTCAACAAGATCGCATTATCGGTAACAGGGCTGTTACCGATACCGCCTCGCGTGGGCGCCAATCGGACGTGCCGCAAACCCCTACCCCGCCTCGCGCATCCAGCGATCGAACGTCCCCACGCACACGCCCAGGCACTTTGCTGCCTGGCTGCGGGTAATATCGCCTGCCTCATAGCTATCGCGTACCAGCTCAAACTGAGGAGGGCACGGCTTGCGAGGTCGACCGAAACGGACCCCTCGCGCCCGCGCCGCTGCAATCCCCTCCGCTTGGCGCCGATGAATATTCTCGCGCTCCACCTGCGCCACGTAGCTCAGCAGTTGTAGCACAATATCGGCAATCAGGGTATTGGTCACATCCGGCGCGCCGCTGGCCCTGGCGCGCGTGTCAAGCAATGGCATGTCCAACACCACAATGGCAACCCCGAGCTCCTTGGTAATGCGTCGCCATTCCTCAAGAATCTCGGAGTAATTACGGCCAAGTCGATCGATAGAAAGCACCACCAGCACGTCCCCGTCTCCCAGGATGTGCAGCAGCTCGCGATACCGCGGGCGATCGAAGTCCTTGCCGCTCGCATGGTCGGCATAAATATTCGCCGAGCCCACGCCATAGGCGCCCAGCGCATCCAGCTGCCGATTTAGATTCTGATCGCGCGAACTCACCCGCGCATAACCATACACCGTCGCCATCTCATCCCCGCTTTCTTGTAAACCTGCCAAAAAGGGACAGGTTTATTTTGGTAGGATTTACCTCTCCAATAGCAGGTAAGCGGGCGGCCGTGCAGACGGCAAGGTAGCCATGATCCAAATGCGGAGGGCGGCCCCGAAAGACCGCCCTCCGCTCTCCCGTCATGAGTCGAGATTTGGCTAATGGATAAGCTTAAAGTCCAAGTGCCCACGCGTGGTATTGACGCGCGAGACCTCGATAATCACGCGCTGGCCCAGTTCATAGCGAGTCCCCGTGTCGGCGCCCGTCAGCGTAAGCGCATCCTCGTCGAACTCGAACCACTCGTTGCCCAGGCTCTTGATCGAAACCAAGCCTTCGACCTGCGTCAGGTCCAAGCGCACAAAGAGGCCCATGCTGCTAACCCACGAGACGGTTCCGGCATAGCGCTCGCCCAGACGGTCCTCATAGTACTGGGCAATCTTGATCTTTTGCGTCGCATGGCTGGCGGCATCGGCCGCGCGCTCGGCATCGCTGCATGCGCGGCAGATCTGCGGCAGAATGCGCGGCAGCGACTCGCGCCCCTTGCCGATCAGCCGCGGCGTACGGACCAGGGCGTCCTTGCCGCCGAGCTGCTCATAGGCCAACTGCAGTTTGAGCACGCGGTGCACTACCAGATCGGGGTAGCGACGGATGGGACTCGTAAAGTGACAGTAGCACGGCGCGGCGAGCGCAAAGTGGCCCTCGTTGCGCGGCTTGTACAGTGCGCGCTGCATGCTGCGCAGAAGCAGCGTGTTGACGAGCGGTGCGTTGGCCGTACCGGCGGCAGCATCAACTGCAGCCTGTAGCTCATCGGGACTCCCCAGGGCAATACCGGCAGCACGGCGATCGTCGATGATGCCCAGCTGCGCCAGCGCAACGGCGGCACCGTGCAGGCTATCGGGGCTCGGATCCTCATGCACGCGATAGCAAGCCTCGATATCACGGTCTGCCAGCCACTCTGCAACGCACTCGTTGGCGAGCAGCATGGCTTCCTCGATAAGCGACGTGGCACACGAACGCTCGCGCGCCACAATCTGCACGGGTACTCCGTCCTCATCCAATAGAGCGCGAATCTCGGCCGTGTCAAAATCGACTGAGCCGCGGGCACGACGAATACGACGGCGAAGTTCGGCGAGTTCGTTGGCGGCGACAAGGAAATTGCCGAGGTCGACGTTGCAGCCGCGGGCGGCCTTCTCGCACGCAAGACCGCGCTCAAGCGCCTCCTCGCGCGAGGCCTCAGCAGCCGCAACATCCTCAGCGGCGCCTTCCAGCACCCCATACTCCACCGCGCCGGCACGCACCAGCAGCGCCTCGGCGCCGTCATAGTCCATACGCACACGCGAGCGAATCACGCTGGGGTACGGATCGTAATGCCGCACGCGACCCTGCGCATCGAGTTCAATGTCAACGGTAAACGCAAGACGGTCCTCGTCAGGGCGAAGCGAACACAGGTCACAGGACAGGCGTTCGGGCAGCATGGGAAGCACGCGATCGGCCAGATACACCGATGTCGTACGATGGCGAGCCTCAAGATCGATATGCCCGTCCCAAGCCACATAGTGAGAAACGTCAGCGATATGCACACCCAGCTTGTAGCCACCCTCGGGCGTGCGCTCAAGCGAAATGGCATCGTCAAAGTCGCGCGCGTCGACCGGGTCGATCGTGATGACAAAGCGGTCGCGCAGATCGCGGCGGAGCGGGTCCTTAAGCGCCGCGGACACATCGAGCGAAAGTCCCTCGGCCTCGTCCAGCGCGGCCTCGGGATAGCTATCGGTATAGCCGTAACGCGCCATCACGTATTGAACGCCCAAATCGGGCGCGTCATCTCCGCCAATGCGGCGTTCGATCGTCACGGTGCCCGATTCCAGGCGCGTCGGGTAGGTCAAAATGCGCGCGACAACGGCATCACCCGGGTGGACGCCCAGACGATCCGCCGAGGTATCCTCGGGCAGAATGAAGAAGTCGGCCTTCAGGCGCGAATCGAGCGGCTCGATCACACCGAGCGGACCGGCGGTATGGTACGTACCCACCACGCTTATGGCTGCGCGCTCAACCACGCCTTCGATCACGGCGCGCCGCTCACCGTGCGGGCTGTTCTTAATGCTCACGGCAACGGTATCGCCATCCATGATCTCGCGCTTACCGCGGCCCATAACCTTGTAGTCGCCGCTCTCGGTTATGACATAGGCGCCATGCTCATGGAGCTGCACGCGCCCGGTCAGGCTCGGACGGCGTTCGCTGCGCACCGGCCCACGCTTATTGCGGGCACCGCGCTTATGCTTGTTATTGCGCCCCATGGCGCCTCCTTGCTATCGATGACGAACTCCAAAGAGTCTACCCAAATGATTCGCTTTCCTGCCGTCCCCTAGAGATCAAAAAACGGGCCGCCCCATAAGAGACGACCCGTTGGAAGGGATGAATTCCAGACATGCCTACACGCGCAGGTAGCGGCGCATGGCTATGGCAGAACCAAAGAGACCGATAATCACACCGACCAGAATCAGCGCAGCATAGGTCACCAGGTAGTACTGCATCGGCAGGGCAAACGACATCCAGCCGATGCTCTCCTGCAAACGCGGAATCATCAGATTGCGCAGCAGCTCCAGAACGCCGATGGAAAGCAGCGAGCCCAAAATGGCCTGCAGTACGCCCTCGGTGATAAACGGGCCGCGAATGAAGCCGTTGCTGGCGCCGACCAGACGCATAATCGCAATCTCACGACGACGCGCCGTGATGGACAGGCGAATCGTGTTGTTGATGAAGATGAATGCGATAAAGGTCAAAAGGCCAACGAGCACCACGGCGGCGATGCGGATGTAGTTGGTCACCTGGAACAGGCGGCTCACTTCCTCCTGGCCGTACAGCACGCTCGCGTTGACGTCGCCGTCATCCGCGATCTTCTGGAAGTCGGCGTTCTTCTTGAGCTTCTGGGCCGTGCTCTCGACCTTGGACGGATCGTCCATCTCAATTGCAAACGAAGCCGGCAGCGGGTTCTGGCCATCGAGCGCGCTCATGGTGGCGTCGGCGTTGCCCGACATCTTGCTCGTATACTCGGCCAGCGCGTCGTCCTTGTCCTTATAGGTCACGGACTTGACGTTATTCCACGTCTTAAGCTCGGCCTCAAAAGCCTGAACATCGGCCTGATCGGCGTCATCGCTAATGAACGCGTTGATGACAACCTGATCCTCGACGGTGCCGATCACGGAGTTCAGCATCGCGGAGCCCATGATGAACAGGCCGATGATAAACAGCGAAAGGAAGATCGTGATGACGGCGCCGAGCGAGGTAGTCCAGTTACGGAAGAAGTGACTGATTGCCTCTTTGAAGGAGTAGCCCACGTTAGTTGGTGCCATAGTTGCCGTAACCTCCCCTCTCCTGGTCGCGGATAACGTGGCCGCCCTCGAGGGCGATCACGCGACGGTGCATGCTATCGACCATCTCGCGGTCGTGCGTGGCGACGATCACGGTGGTGCCGGTGCGGTTAATACGCTCGAGCAGCTTCATGATGCCCAGCGAGATCGCCGGGTCGAGGTTACCCGTGGGCTCGTCGCAGATCAGCAGCGGCGGACGGTTGACCATAGCGCGGGCGACGGCGACGCGCTGCTGCTCGCCACCGGAAAGCTGGTCGGGCAGCGAGTCCATCTGATCGGCCAGACCGACCAGACGCAGCACCTCCGGCACCTGGCTGCGAATGACGCCCTTGGGCTTGCCGATGCACTGCAGGGCAAACGCCACGTTTTCGTAGGCGGTCTTTTGCGGCAGAAGCTTAAAGTCCTGGAACACGGCGCCAATCTGGCGGCGCAGGAACGGAACCTTGCGGTTCTTGATCTTCATGAGGTCCTGACCGGCAACCAAGATGCGGCCGCTCGTCGGCTTGACGTCGCGGTTGAGCGTCGACAGCAGCGTGGTCTTACCCGAGCCGGAATGACCGACCAGGAAGACGAACTCGCCCGGATAGATCTCGATGTTGATGTCGTCGAGTGCAGGCTTGTTGGGCTGTGCCGGATAGATCTTGGTGACATGCTCCATAAGGATGACGGGCTCGACACCGGCCTGCTTGGCCATCTTCTTGCGGCTGGCTTGCGGATCGATGGGCGCAAACACCGACGTAAAATCGGGGTTGTTGAGCGCGTTATCGAGGCTTGCGACCTCGGCGGCCTGATCGCTCTCGACCACCGGGGCAGCAGGCTGCGTGGGATCGGGAATAGCGGCAAAGAGACCGGACTGCGCAGGCTGAGGAACCGGCGTCGCGGGGGCCATGGGGTCGGGAATGCCGGCCATGGTAGGCTGCGGCGTGGCGGCGCCAGCCTGAGGCTGCTCCACGCGAGCGGTCACGGCCTGAACGGGCTCAAAACCCGCCGTGCCGGAAAGCGCGACATCGCTGGTGGGATTGTAGGCAAAGGGATCGGATGCCGGCTGTGCCTGATCTGCCGGCTGAGCGGGGGCCTGAGCAACAGGCTGGCCCTCTGAATCCGGAGTGGCGAAACGACTGCCCTGGACGCCCGTCTGCGTCTTGGGGGCATCATCGCCCGCACCGGAGGTACGGAAGTGGTTACCCACTGGTGCTCCTTATCGTCGTGCGTTTAAACTACATGAGCGCTTTGTATTTTAGCAGCATTAGCTTTGCTGCACATAAGAAGCATGGCGGGGTTTGGGTCTCACCGGCCGGGCGCAGGGTTACCTCCCAAATCGTCCTCGCGCATGGCCGGCATTTGTCCTGCTCCTGCGGAGCTGCGGACAAACGCCGGCCTGCGCTGCGGAAAGATTTGGGAGGTAACCCTGCGCCCGGCCTGCGGCTACTATGGGGCCGACGCACCAACTTGAGATGCTGCGCATACAAAGTTGGAAGGGTCTGAATTGCACTTTGTTGGGATGGGCCCGTTTCCCCATGGGAACTTTGCTTGGCAGGACTCTAATTTAAATTCAGCATAAACAGGGGCGCCCTCTTTGAGGACGCCCCTGTTCTGGCTTGTTTGCGGTTGTCGACGCGATACTTTGCCTCGTCTTGCCTTATGCCAAGAACTCCTTGGTGGTCGTCACGATGTTGGCGGCGTCCAGGCCATACTTGTGCAAGAGCTCGGCGCCCGGGCCGGACTCGCCAAAGGTATCGTTGACGCCAATCTTCTTGAGCGGCGTCGGGCACTGCTCGCACAGGACATCAGCAACGGCGCTGCCCAGGCCACCGATCACAGAGTGCTCCTCGACGGTCACGACGTGGCCGGTCTTGGTGGCGCTCTTGACGATCAGGTCGGCATCGATGGGCTTGATGGTGTGCATGTTGATGACCTCGGCATCGATGCCCTTGGCAGCAAGCTGCTCGGCGGCCTCGAGAGCCTCGCCGACCATCAGGCCGCAGGCGATGATGGTCACATCGGCGCCCTCGCGCATGACAATGCCCTTACCCAACTCGAACTTATAGGTCTCGGGGTCGTTGATAACCGGCGAGGCCAAACGGGCAAAGCGCATGTACACCGGACCGTCGCACTCGTAGGCGGCACGCGTCACGGCACGGGCCTCGACGTCGTCGGCAGGAACGATCACAGTCATGCCGGGGATGACGCGCATGAGGGCGATATCCTCGCAGCACTGGTGCGTGGCACCATCCTCGCCCACCGAGATACCGGCGTGCGTGGCACCGATCTTAACGTTGAGGTGCGGGTAGCCGATGGAGTTACGAACCTGCTCAAAGGCGCGGCCGGCAGCGAACATGGCAAAGGTACTCGCGAAGGCAACACGACCGGTGGTCGCGATACCGGCGGCGACGCCCATCAGGTTGCTCTCGGCAATGCCCACATCGAAGAAGCGGTCGGGGCAGGCCGCCTTGAACTTACCGGTCTGCGTGGCGGCGGCCAGGTCGGCGTCGAGGACCACAAAGTCATCGTGCTCGTTGGCGAGCTCGACGAGGGCCTCACCGTAGCTTACGCGCGTGGCGATTTTCTTGACGTCTGCCATCCTAGAGCTCCTCTCCGGCGGCCGTGAGCTCTGCCATGGCCTGCTCAAACTGTTCATCGTTGGGGGCCTTGCCGTGCCAACCCACCTGGTTCTCCATAAAGGAAACGCCCTTGCCCTTGGTGGTCTCGGCGATGATGGCGGTCGGCTGACCCTTGGTGGCGCGGGCCTCGGCAAAGGCGGCGCGGATCTGATCGAAATCGTTGCCGTCGGCGAGCTCCACCACGTGGAACTTGAAGGCGCGGAACTTGTCGGCGAGCGGCATGGGGTCGTTGACCTCCTCGACGGGGCCGTCGATCTGCAGGCCATTGTGGTCGACGATCACGCAGAGGTTGTCAAGCTGCTGGTTGCCGGCAAACATGGCAGCCTCCCAAACCTGGCCCTCCTCGCTCTCGCCGTCGCCCAGCAGGGCGTAGGTGCGATAGTCGTCGCCCCAGTGCTTGGCGGCAACGGCCATGCCCACGGCGGCGGAGATGCCCTGGCCGAGCGAACCGGTGGACATATCGACGCCCGGGGTGTCGTTCATGTTGGGGTGACCCTGCAGGTGGCTGCCGATGTGGCGCAGCGTCTCGAGATCCTCCTTGGGGAAGAATCCGCGCTCGGCGAGCACAGCGTACAGACCCGGAGCGCAATGGCCCTTGGAGAGCACAAAGCGGTCGCGATTGGTCTTACGGGGGTCGGCCGGGTCGACGTTCATTTCCTCAAAGTACAGATAGGTCATGATGTCGGCAGCGCCGAGCGAACCGCCCGGATGGCCGGACTTGGCAGCGTGCACGCCGGTGACGATGCCCTTCCTTACCTCGTTGGCAACCTTTTTGAGCTCGTCGTCGCTCATTGTGCCTTCCTTTCATCCTCTTAAGACAAGATGCGCACGGCACGGAAAGGTAGTCCCAACACAGCCGCGATGCACGTACGTCATTCATTATGCTGGAAACTGATGGCTTTACGAGACTTTTTATCATTATTTGAGCAATTTAGCAGGCAGTCCCGCAGATGAAACGGTTTATCAATGTGAACGTCTTTTGGATGGAACGCAGTCGGCCCTACGCGTTAATGTCCTTGAATCCCTCACCGAAGGTTTCCGTAACGTCGGCGACCGTCACAATGGCGTGAGGATCGCGCTCGCGCACGATCGTTTTGAGGGTGTTGAGCTCGCGGCGGCTCACAATGACCATGATCACCGGCTTCTCGGCGCCCGAGTACATGCCGGTCGCCTTAAACTTGGTGCAGCCGCGACCCAGGCCATACATGATGTCGGCCGCAATATCGGGAAACTTGTCCGAGATGATGAGTACCATACGGCGCCTGTTGCCGCCGTCGACCACGGCATCGATCACGTAGCCGCTAATGACCATCGAAAGGCCCGCATACAGCGCGTTTTCGACCGAGAAGACCGGGGCCGACAGCGCGCACACGGCAACGTCGATCGCCATGACGGTGGAGCCCACCGGTAGTGACGTATTGCGCGAGATAATCTGACCGATGGTGTCAGAGCCGCCAGTGTTGGCACCGGCGCGTAGCACCATGCCGTAGCCAATGCCCGTGATAATGCCGCCCCACATAGCGGGCAGCATCAGGTCGGCATGTGCCAGCGGCGCCACAAACGGAGCGAACAGGTCGGTGAAGAAGCCCAGCAGCACAAAGCCCGTCGCCGTCTGGACCACGTAGAACATGCCCCCCTCGCGCATAACGACCAGCAGCAGCAAGGCATTCATCACGATGGTTTGAATACCGACAGGCAGCGAGATGCCATGCGAGGCGCCGACCGCCTGGATAATCGTGGCGAGACCCGTAACGCCGCCGGCAGCAAGACCGTTGGGAATCAAAAACAGATCCGTCGCGATAGCTGCCAGGGCGCAGCCAAACATGATCTTGGGCAAGTCATGAAAGAAGTTCAGCGAAAGAATGCGCTTGATGTCCAGACGATATGCCATGCTGCCTCCCTCAAAAAAGCGCACCCAAACGAGTGCGCTTTGAACTTCTTGCTGTATTCGATTCTACCGATTCACCGGGCAAATACCACCCCTGCGAAGTGTTTGCATCGACCCGGAGCCAATCATGTGCCTAGGCAGACGATGCTTCCGCATCGGCGTTGCCGGTTGCCCAACGATGGTAGCCGATCACAAACGGATCCAGATCGCCATCGTCGAGAACGGCCTCGACGTTGCTGGTCTCCACGCCCGTGCGCAGGTCCTTGACCATCTGATACGGGTAGAGCACGTAGCTGCGAATCTGGTTGCCAAAACCGATCGTGGTCTTGGGCCCGCGAATCTCATCCAGGGCCTCGGCGCGCTTCTCGAGCTCGATCTCGTACAGACGGGCCTTGAGAATCTGCATGCACGCGGCCTTGTTTTGAATCTGGCTGCGCTCGTTTTGGCAAGTGACAACGATGCCGCTGGGAAAATGCGTCACGCGTACGGCAGAGTCGGTGGTGTTGACGCCCTGGCCGCCCGGGCCGCTCGCGTGATACACGTCCACGCGGATATCGTCGGGACTGATCTCGATGTCGATATCGTCAGGCAACACGGGAATGACCTCGACGCCGGCAAACGTGGTCTGGCGGCGCTTCTTATCATCGGTGGGGCTGATGCGTACCAGGCGGTGAACGCCGGCCTCGGCGCGCAGCATGCCAAACGCGTCCTTGCCCTCGACGGTAAAGGTCGCACGGTCGATGCCGATGACCTCAGCCGCGGGGCAGTCGTTAATGGTGACCTTCCAGCCGCGACGCTGGCAGTACTTCATGTACATCTTAAAGAGCATGAAGGTCCAGTCCTGTGCCTCCAGGCCACCCTGTCCGGGCTTGATGGTCACAATCGCGTCGCCGTGATCGAACTCACCGGTAAACCAGCTCGAAAGCTCGAGCTCGTCGATAGCGCGGGCCAGGCGTTCTGCCGTAGCGGCAGCCTCCTCGCGCAATGCGGCGGCATCGGGGTCGTCGCTCATCTCCTCGGCAAGCTCCAGCGCCGCGCGGGCGTCAGATAGCTCGCCGCGCGCGGTATCCACGGCAGCGATATCTTCCTTGGCGCGAGCGATCTCCTCCATGGTGGCGCGAGCGGCGTCGGCGTCATCCCAAAAGCCGGGGGCCACGCTTTTTGCCTCGAGCTCGGTCACGCGCGTGCGCTTCTCGTCCAAATGAAGATACGACTCGACCTCGCCGAGCCGGTCCGCAAACGCGTCCAGCTCGGCGGGCGTTACCTCTAAAGCCTCGGCCATTAACGATTCCTGCCGTGGCAGTACTTGAACTTCTTGCCGCTGCCGCAGGGGCAAAGGTCGTTGCGGCCCACGTTGACATAAGGGTCATCGCTCTCGGACTTGCGGTAGGTGGTCACCTTGCCGCCGTTGTTGACAGCAGCCGGGCCTCCCTGGACGGCCGTACGAGCCTGAACCTGTGCCTGCTTGCGCAGCACCGAGCTGCCGTTGTCGCCATCGACGTCGGCGGGGCCGGAGAAGCGCGCACCCTCGAGCGCGGGGTCCTCCTTGTGCTCCACGGCCTGCGGGGCGGCCTTGATCTCGATGCGCAGAACGGTGCGCAGGTAATCCTCGTACATGGTGTCAACGAGCATCTGGAAGGCACCATAAGCCTCAGTCTTGTACTCGACCAGCGGGTCGCGCTGGCCAAAGCCGCGCAGTCCGATACCGGTCTTGAGGTAGTCCATCTCCTGCAGGTAGTTCATCCAGCGGGTATCGATGACGCGCAGCATGACCTGAGTGTTGAGCTCGCGCATGAGGTCCTCACCCAGGCGCTCGGCCTTCATGTTGTAGCACTTCTCAACGTAGGCCAGGACATCGGCAGCCAGGGCCTCGAAGTCCTCGTCGGGGAACTTGGGCGTGTCGATATGCCCGGTGAGCTCCACGACCCACTTGCGCAGGCCCTCGAGATCGCGCTCGCCATCGTGGCTGTCCTTAGTGCAGAACTCCTGAACACAGCGGTACACGGTATCGTGCATGACCTCGGTGATGTGGTCGGTCAGGTCCTTGCCGTCCAGAATCTTGTTGCGCTCGGCGTAGATGACCTGGCGCTGCTTGTTCATGACGTCGTCGTACTCAAGAACGCTCTTGCGCATGGAGAAGTTGATGCTCTCGACCTTGTGCTGGGCGTTCTCGACGGCCTTGGAGATGATCTTGTGCTGGATGGGCATGTCGTCGCCCATGTCGGCGGTAACCATCATCTTGGAAACGCGGTCCATCTTGTCGCCGCCGAACAGGCGCATGAGGTCGTCCTCGAGCGACAGGTAGAACTGAGTCTCGCCCGGATCGCCCTGACGACCGGAGCGGCCGCGCAGCTGGTTGTCGATACGACGGGACTCATGGCGCTCGGTGCCGATGACGGTCAGGCCGCCGGCGGCAAGCACGCGCTCGCGTTCGGCCTTGCAGGTCTCCTTGGCCTCAGCGTTAAACTGCTCGAGCTGCTCGGGCGTCACGTCCTCCATGGTCAGGCCCTCGTACTCAAGGCGCTCGCGCACCAGCTCGTCGGGATTGCCACCCAGCAGGATGTCGGTACCACGACCGGCCATGTTAGTAGCGATGGTCACGGCGCCGTAGCGTCCGGCCTGGGCAACGATATGAGCCTCGCGCTCGTGATGCTTAGCGTTGAGGACCTCGTGCGCGATACCGCGCTTGGTAAGGGCGGCCGACAGCTTCTCGGAGCTTTCGATGGAGACGGTGCCCACCAGGACCGGCTGGCCCTTGGCGTGACGTCGCTCGACGTCGTCGGCAACGGCGTTGTACTTGGCTTGGATGGTGCGGTACACCAGGTCCTCGTGGTCGACACGCTGAACGGGCTTGTTGGAGGGGATGACCTCGACGGGCAGCTTGTAGATCTCGCGGAACTCGGCATCCTCGGTGAGTGCCGTACCGGTCATGCCGGAGAGCTTGTCGTACAGACGGAAGTAGTTCTGAAGGGTGATGGTGGCCAGCGTCTGGTTCTCCTCGCGCACGAGCACGCCCTCTTTGGCCTCGATGGCCTGGTGCAGGCCCTCGGAGTAGCGGCGGCCTTCCATGATGCGACCGGTGAACTCGTCGACGATCTTGACCTCGCCGTTGGTGACCACGTACTGCTTGTCGCGATGGAACATGTACTGGGCCTTCAGCGCCTGCTGCAGGTGGTTGACCAGCTGGCCGGAGAGATCGGCATAGATGTCCTCGATGCCCAGGCGGCGCTCGATCTTCTTAAGACCGCGCTCGGTGGCGGCAATGGTGTGCTTGGCCTCGTCCATGACGTAGTCGCCCGTGGGCTCGACGTCCTCGGTGGCGGTGAGCATGTCGTGCGACACGTCCTCACCGCGCTCCAGGCCGCGCACGGCACGCGCGAAGTCCTTGTAGGTGCTGGCGGACTTGGTGCCGGCACCCGAGATGATGAGCGGGGTGCGTGCCTCGTCGATCAGGATGGAGTCGACCTCGTCGACGATGGCGTAATGGTGGCCGCGCTGCACGCGCTGCTCGGGGCGAGTGACCATGTTGTCGCGCAGGTAATCGAAACCGAACTCGGAGTTGGTGCCGTAGGTGACGTCTGCCTGGTAGGCCGGACGCTTGAGCTCGAGCGGCATGTTGTTCTGGAGCAAACCGACGGTCATTCCCAGGTACTTGTAGATGCGGCCCATCCACTCGGAGTCGCGCTTGGCCAGGTAATCGTTGACGGTAACGACGTGTACACCCTTGCCGGCAATAGCGTTGAGGTAGCCGGCCAGCGTGGAGACCAGGGTCTTGCCTTCGCCGGTCTTCATCTCGGCGATATGCCCCTCGTGCAGTGCCATGGCGCCAATGAGCTGCACGTCAAAGTGACGCATGCCCGTGATGCGCTTGGAAGCCTCACGCACGGTGGCAAAAGCCTCGGGGAGCATGTCGTCGAGCGACTCGCCGTTGGCGTAACGCTCACGGAACTTATCGGTCTGGGCGCGGAGCTCTTCCTCGGTCATCTTCTCAAACTGGGGCTCAAGACCGTTGATCTGATCGACGATCTTGTAGTAGCGCTTAAGGTCCTTATCGGATCCAAAGGACAGCAGCTTTGACATGAATCCCATGTGGTTTTCCTTTTTGGCCATCGCCCACGCCATGCAGCCTCGGGCGAGTTAAACACAGATAAATGTACTTTAGCCAAACAGGACGCGGCCTATACGGTCGACCTCGACCGCCACGTAATAACTACGACCCGACCGACCTGCCAAAAAGGGACTGGTTTATTTTGGCAGGTTTTATCTGGGAAAACGCCGTCACTCTGCCATTTGGTGCAAACCAACCCGTCCCCTTCGCGCCAATCTGGTGCAATGGGAACGGGTTAGCCTGCACCAATAAAAAGAAAAGGGCCGCGCACCCAAACGGATGCGCGGCCCTTATGCCATGAATGCGAGCGATTCCGCGGCGAGCTATTTACTCAGCAGCCTCGGTGGTCTCGGCCTCGGCAGCGGCCTCCTCGACGGGAGCCTCTGCGGGAGCCTCGGCAGCCTGCTTGGCAGCCTCCTCGGCGAACTTAGCGGCACGCTTAGCCTTCTCGGCAGCCTTAGCCTCAGCGGCGGCCTTGCGAGCGGCCTCGGCCTCAGCAGCCTTGGCGGCCTTGGCAGCCTTGGCCTCCTCAGCCTTCTTGAGCTGGGCGGCAGCGGCGCCACCGAACTTGTCGGCGAAGCGCTGGACGCGTCCACCGGTGTCGACGAACTTCTGCTGGCCGGTGTAGAACGGGTGGCACTCGTTGCAAAGCTCGACCTTCATCTCGGACACGGTAGCGTGCGTCTTGAAGGTGTTGCCGCAGGAGCACGTCACCGTGCACTCGACATACTGGGGATGGATACCCTGCTTCATGGTAGGACTCCTTATTAGTCAGGCGCTGGTTACCGATCAGCGCATAAGGCGTCTTGGTTTCCGACCAAGACAACAAACTCGGCTATGGTACCACGGCGCCGCGTGTCCCACAAAAGGTTCACGGTCTTTTCGGCACAACACGAGCTGGACCTTAAATATCAACTTCATCCGAACACTCCCCCACATTCATCTCTCGTATGTATCGAGGTATTCCTGCTTGAGCGTCTGCGAGGACGACTTGATCTTTTCCACGAGCGTGCCGGCTTCGATGAAGTAGAACGAGTTGGTAAGGTCTGCCAGGTCGTCGAGTAGATGGCTTGAAATGAGCACGCTGCGTCCCCGCGCCACTTCGCTGCGCATCGCGTCGCAGGAGGTTTTCCGTTTTCCCGGATCGAGGCCGTTCAGCGGTTCATCGAGGATGAGGTACGGGCAATCGGTCGATATCGCCATGGCAAGCTTTACCTGCTGCTTCATTCCTGTCGAGAGTTTACGGGTCGGCTTGTCGAGATATGGGGAGATTCCGAGGGAGTCGCAGAGCGAGTCGATGTCGGCGGCCGATTTCCACGCCTCCCTAACGAAAGCAAGGTGCTCGAGGGCTGATAGCGTGGGGTAGAGATCCGTGCCGCCTGAAGAGCTCAGGTAGACGAGTTCTGCAAATTCGGCTGATCGACGTTGGCTGATTCCGTCTGCCGCCAGGCTTCCCGAGTGGATGCGGGTGGGAAATTGGCCCGAAAGCGCTTCAAGAAGGGTGGTTTTCCCCGAGCCGTTGGGAGCGACGAGGCCCGCCGCCGTTCCCGGGCTCAGGAAAAGCGATCCGATTGAAAGTATCGTCGTGCTTCCGTATCCCACGCTCGCGTCCAGAAGCTCGAGCCCATGGTGCTTTTTCGCGGGTCCAGGCTGTTTGGGGGAACGTGTCGCAACGGCGCCGACCGTAAAAAAGACCGCGACGTATGCCAGGGCCACGGCAAGCATCGATGCGCTGCCTGAACCGGAGCCAATGAATTCTGTCGGGAAGCATCCTACGTAACCCGTTGCCTCGATAGGCGAGAACACGGCCAGCGGCAGGAGATTGAGCGCGGCGTTATGCTCCAGCGCCGAATCGGACAGCAACGGGAATGCCGGGGCCGCGACAAGCAGCGCTGAGGTAAGGGGGCCCGCGAGGACGCGCCTCGTTGCGGTCGATAGGACGGCGGAGCAAACGGATATCAAGGTTCCGCCCGCAAGCAGCGCGAGAAGCAGGGCTGTGAAGACGTTTCCCGCGGTCGTGGTGGTAAGCGCGCCGTCATGGAAGAAGGCGATCGGGTACCCAATTTGCCCGAAGCCGTTTAGGGCCAAGGCGTAAATGCCCCCGGGTGCGAGGCCGGCGAGGAGCATCGCGGTCCCCGCGACGATTATCGAAAACACGATCTGGATAAGGCGCCGGAATTTGGGCGCGGGCGCCTTTGCCGCCAGGGTCCCGGGCCTTGTGGCGCCGAGCAGGAGTATCGACGAGAGAAGGAAGGGGATGAAGGGAAGGAAAGACGGCGCCGTGGCAATGGCGTAAGGCAGGAAGGAAAGGAATGGCAGGTCGTTTGCGGAGGCCGGGATATCCGTGATGCCGGAGCTGCTCAGGGCACGGCAATATGCGAGCGCTGCGTCATTGGTCTCTTGGTCTCCCACGATGGACCCGGATTGGAAGCCTTCGCCCATGAGCGCGTAGTAGCTCTCGGCAGAATCGAGAAAGGCGGCGTCGGTTTGAGCGGCAAGGGCGGCGTTCGCGTATCTTGCAAGCTCCGCGTCATTTTGCTGCTCTGGAGATAGGTCTGTGCCGCTGGCCTGGGGCGCGCGCGTATTGAATGCGTCGACAAAGCTCTGCATGCCCTGTTTCATAAAGAAGGGCCCGTAGATGGGTGAATTGAACGCAATGGGGACGGAGAAGGCCGCGGCAAGAACGAGCGTACAAATCCATACGGCCTTGTCTCTTAGGATTAGTTTGAGAAGAAGTCGACAGTACATTTAGAAGCACCTACATTTCTCAAAGCATCGTTAGATAATAATGACAGACCGAATGAAGATGCGTGCGATGGGGGCGAGGCGAATGGCTGAGCGGTATCGATATGCGGGTTCAACGGTATCACATTGGCCACATAGATTATTAACTTGCATTTCTAACAGTTAAGGAGACGGGTGCTTTCCAGCACACTCCTTCGATGATGCCTTCCGCTAGTTGCTATGCCGGTTTCAGCCAACAAAGAATGTGCCCGGGCGCTCAGGTTCACCGTTAGCGTTGGCAACATATGAGATGGGCCAGACCCTTGCCGCGCGCCGATTGCGCGAGAGGTGTCGGGCTCCATGTTTATTCCACCTGCTTGTTATCAACCAGCTTCGTTCGACGTCAGACATTCAAGATGTCAGACGTCGAACCTGCGCCAAAGACGCAGCTGGGGCTACTAGCTGCCTACAATCGCTCGCGAAGCTCGCCTGTTCGTGTGTGAATGTCTGACAGCTCCGTCAGACATTGTCGGACATTTGATTGTTCGACAAATGCGCACGTGGTCGCGTTCGCAAAGATTACTGAACGGTCGATGGGTGCGTTGAGACCTGAGCAAACGGCGGATGCCAGAAAAATAGCCTCACAGAATCGCACCCATGGTTGATAAAATTGACCGCACGGGCGCAAATACCCGGGCGGTCAATTCATCCCCTCGTTCGCGATCCTGTTGGGTTTTGGGGCTTTGACATGTTGTTGCCGGATGGATCAGCCGTACAGTTTGATCTCCCGGGATTCCATGTGGTCGTCCCCCAATAAGACGCCCCTGATGTAGTCCTGCGGCAGGAACTCGACGGGGAGAGTTGTCGCCAGGAAGTCGTCGAACCACGCCCGCGGTGTTGGGCCTGGCGCATACATGACCTTGGTCGCGCCGTCGGGCAGGGTGATGGTGAGTCGCACCGCGCCATTGCGTCGATACGCCCTCGACCATTCCTCATCGGTATCGCCATACCCTTTGCGATCCGCGGTCGTCCTCCACACGCCCCCCAGTTCATCGAATGACCGCGGATGCTCTCTGAGATCGATCCAATGCAGCTGTGATCTCGTGCGCCTCGCCGCGTTGTACGCCGGCTTCCACTCGTCGGGCAAATATACTCTTTCGAAAATCTCGCGCGACATCTCGCGGAACTTAACTTCATCCGCCCGCGGCCTGTTCGGATACCGACAAACCCGGAAATGCTCCAACGGAGCGCCGAACGAGCGTAACAATATAAAGCCGTGCAACACGAGCTGAACGACCAGAACATCCCAAACAAAGGCCTGTCGGTCCCACCTTCAAGCCCAATAGCAAAATGTGCATCAGCTGATTTGCAGCGATACAAGTCTCAGCCGTCACCATCACACCGCAGCGCGCCTAGTCCCACTCATCCTACTGCAAATGTCCCAGAACGAGAAAACGACCAGCTTAACATGCCAACCTTTATATCCGCACGCGCGTAATTCAACTCATAAGGACCGGCTATCCCTTACCTGTGACACAATCTCAAACGCACAGAACAGAATCATCAGTCCAATCATCGCATAAGAGGCAGCCGAACCTTCAAGCACTATTCCACAAAGAACAATCTCCGCGCCGCCAATAAGAACTGTTATCAGGCGCTCTGCCTTTTTGCTCTCGCCGCTCGCATAAAAAGGCGGCAAAGCGCACAAGATCACATATAGCCCGGGAAGGGAATACAGGATCGATAGTCCAAGTCCCCCATCAACCGCAGTGCTTTGCGTAAGAATCAACTGAACCCAAACGGCAATTATCACTGAGCAGGTTGTCGATAAAAGAAGGCTAGAAATATAGCACGCAACAAAGTCCCGTCGCATTCGAGCAGAGAAATCCGCGAACTCTCTTCGCCGCGTGGAAACAATAAGGTACACAGAAATTGCAATAGAACCAATCAGAGAAAACAGCGGAACAACCAGCAATTCAAGCTTATTACCCCATCGATCAACCACACCCCCACTCCAATGAGCGGGAATTGTATCAGGGAGGGCTGACCAAGCCGCCCATAGAATCAGAAATGGAAGAATAGAGAGGATGAAAGATGATAACACTGCAGTAGTTTTTTTTGAGGCTCTCATCGATTCCGTATCTCCTTGCGCGCTCACATTCCACTCCGCCTTAAATCAAGTTTAAATAAAAACTTGAATGCAAATTTGGGTTGATTTCCGATCTCAGCCGAACACATTGAGCAAATAGGCCGTTCCCGCACCT
>UQPJ01000027.1:0-27294 GCA_900543015.1 uncultured Collinsella sp. | reverse complement strand
CTATACCGTCCTCTTTTCATGCCAATTTGTTCGCACTGGTGCCCGCTCGCTGCCCGTCCTCTACCTGCGGCGTTGCCATGGTAGTCATTGAGGCGGCACTTGGGGACGTTCCTTTTCTGCCGGCAGTTGGGGACACTCCTTGTATCAACGCCGTATCAAATGCTCGGGAAAATGCGACCCGGTTTTTGGCCGAATTCCGGGTCGCGGTTTCCGGATGGGGCGGGTTGCGGAAACCGCGACCCGGAATATTGCTCCAAAACGGGATGCACTTTCCGCGTGGAAGAATTGTCGCAGCTGCGTTAAGCGGTGTCGCTCGCTACTCGCCCAAGATTAGCTCGGCGAGTTCGTCCTGCGTATCTACCACGTAGTCGGCGCCGGCGGCTTCCAGCTCTGCGCGGCCGCGGAAGCCCCAGCTGACGCCCGCGCTCTTAAGGCCGGCGTTGTGACCGGTCAGAACATCGACATTGGAATCGCCCACATAGAGTGTGGTTGCCGGGTCGGCGCCTAGCTCTTTCATCACATGCAGCGTAACAGGCGCCTCGGGCTTGGGAGGAAACGCATCGACGCGGCCCTGCACCAGCGCAAAGCGCTCGGAACCAAAATACTTCTCGATAAGCGGAGCCGCCGAGACGTGGTCCTTGTTAGTGAGCACGGCAAGCTGCACACCCGCGGCGCGCAGGCGGTCGAGCATCTCGATCGTGCCGGCGTACGGGGCAGTGTGGTCCTCCTTGTGCTCGCCGTAATAGGCCCTAAACTCGGCAAGCGTCTGCTCAAACATGCGACCGTCGCCCGCATACTCGGCAGGCATAAAGCGTTCGACCAGCTTGAGCATGCCGTTTCCCACCTTGTAGCGGTACTCGTCGACGGCAAACGTGGGCCAGCCGTGCGTCTCGCAGGTATGGTTGCCGGCTGCCGCCAGGTCCTCAAGCGTGTTGAGGATGGTGCCGTCCAGGTCAAAGATCACATGGGAAAAAGCTGCTGCCATGAAAGCTCCCGTCATTGGGTTTAAAACGCACCTCATAATACTGGGCTTCCGCGTTGGGCGTGCTTGGAATCTGAACATCTTCAGGGATATCAGGTCACATTGCGCCGACCGTGCGGTTCCGCCCTAGCAAATTCTCGGCAGCTGTTCTCCCACGAGCATGTCGAGAATGCGGGTCGAGCCCCAGCCGGTGCGCACGCGCACGGCGGGATGGGCGCCCTCGGCAAGTGGCAGCACGCGACCGATGATGGCGGCATTCTCGCCGTAGCGGGCGGCGCGCATGGCGCTCAGCGCGGCATCGGCTTGCTCGGCCGGCACGACGGCAACCATCTTGCCCTCGTTTGCCACCTGCAGCACATCGTAGCCGAGCATCTCACAGGCGGCCTGTACGTCGGGACGCACAGGCACGGCATCCTCGTTGACCTCGATGGCAACACCGCTGGCCTGGGCAAACTCGTTGAGCGTGGATGCCAGGCCGCCGCGCGTGGGGTCGCGGAAGCAGCGGGCGTCGGGGGCGGCGGCGAGCACGTCGGCAATCAGATGATTGAGCGGTGCGGCGTCGCTTTCGATGGCGCTCGAAAACGCCAGGCCCTCGCGTTGGCTCATGATGGCGATGCCGTGGTCGCCTAGCGTACCCGATACCAGGATGACGTCGCCGGGGCGGCAGTTGGCACCGCTGAGCGTCACGCCTGCGGGCACCTCGCCCACGCCGGCGGTATTGATGTAGACGCCGTCGGCACCGCCACGCTCGACCACCTTGGTGTCGCCGGTGATAATCTTCACACCTGCCTCATGTGCCGTTTCGGCCATGGTCTGCACAATCTGGCGCAGCTTGTCCATGGGATAGCCCTCTTCGAAGATAAAGCCGCATGAGAGGTAGCGCACGTTAGCGCCCGAGGTCGCGACGTCGTTGACGGTTCCGCATACGGCGAGGCGGCCGATATTGCCGCCGGGGAAGAACTGCGGCGTTACCACAAAGCTGTCGGTCGACATGGCGATTCGCCCGCTTGCGGGCAGCGCGGCGACACCGGCATCGTTGCCCGCAAGCAGCTCGGGCGACCCAAAGGCATCCAGAAAGACCTCATCGATAATGCGCTTCATCATCTGGCCGCCGGAGCCGTGGCCCAGCAGGACAGTGCTATCGGTGGCAGTACGGGACATATCGAAAACTCCAATCGTGGGTGGAATTATATGGGTGAGGCGCAGCGTCGACCGGTCCGCCGTTCGTTAGAACGGCGGAACCTAATGGTCGCGGTAGCGGTAGTACGCCGCGCAGCTACCTTCGGAGCTCACCATGCACGGTCCGACGGGATGTTCGGGCGTACATGCGTGGCCGAACAGCGGGCAGTCGCTCGGCGTGATGGCGCCGCGCAGCACGTCGCCGCAGCGGCACCCGCGTGGTTCGACCGTCGGTTCAATGGGTACGTCAAAGCGGGCGCCGGCATCAAAGCGCGCGAATTCGGGCCGGATGGAAAGACCCGAGTTGGCAATCGGTCCCAGTCCGCGCCACGTGGTGTCGCACGGCTCAAATACCTGCTCGACCAGCTGGCGCGCTACGGGGTTGCCGTCAGCGTTGACGCCACGGCGGTAGGCGTTGTCGATCGCCGGCCTTTTCTCGACAACCATCTGGACCAGCATGCAGATACCTTGCAGGATATCGACCGGCTCAAACCCGGTGACTACGCCGGGGGTCTCGAACTCATCGACCAAAAACCCAAAGGGTGCCAGGCCCGTGATGGTAGCGACGTGTCCCGGAAGGATAAAGCCGTCGATAGTGGTCTCGGGATCGTTGGCGATGGCGCGCAGCGCCGGCGGCGTGGTCTTGTGGGCGCAATAGACCGAGAAGTTCTGGAGTCCGCGTGCATCGGCCTCCAAAATGGCGGCGGCGATGGTGGGCGTCGTGGTCTCAAAGCCGACGCCCATAAAGATGACCGGGCGATCGGGGTTGTGTTCGGCGATATCGAGTGCATCGAGCGGGGAGTACACAATGCGAATATCGCGCCCCGCCGCCTTTTGCGCGGCGAGCGAGGTAGACGACCCGGGCACGCGCATCATGTCGCCAAAGGTGGTGATGATGGCGCCGTCCATCTTGGCGAGCGCGATTGCATGGTCGATATCGCGGTTGGCGGTAACACAGACGGGGCAACCCGGACCGCTCAGCAGTTTGAGCCCGGCAGGCATAATGGAGCGAAAGCCATAGCGACCGATGCTCACGGTATGCGTACCGCAGACTTCCATAAGGTTGATGCTGCGGTTGCCGACAAGCTCATGAATACGATCGATGAGCTCGCGAGCCAGCTTGGGGTCGCGAAATGCCGAAAAGTCGATACCGGAGCGAACCGGCTGCGCCGCCGCCACTAGTATGCCTCGGCCGGGTTAGTGGCGAGCTGGTCCTCTTCGGCCAGCTCGGTCATGGTATTGACGAGCTCGAGTGTCTCTTGGGCTTCCTGCTCGTCGACAATCTGAATGCCAAAGCCGGCGTGCACGAGAATATAGTCGCCTACCTGTGCCGTCGGCACGAGGCGCAGCGAAACGGGGCGCTCGATGCCCATCATGTCGACGGTCGCCTTAAGGTCGTCGTCGCGTTTGACCACTTTACCGGGAACGGCAAGGCACATAATGTTCCCCTTTTATACGTTTTGCGCTGGATAGGCGCCTAATTACCCATCAGTTGATGGTAGCGCTCGCGGGAGTCACGAGCAAACGCGTTACACCTGTGAGACGGCGGCGCGCAGGCTGGCAAAACGCCTATCGCGATGCTGTCTGCGCGAGGCGAGCGCGAGCGATGGCGGCCTGACCGTAGGCGATGCAGCCGTCGTTGACGGGCACAGTATGGGGGACCAAGACGGCAAGACCGGCGTCTTTGAGTTCGTGGGTAAGGAGCTGAAGCAAAAGCCGGTTCATGAACACACCGCCCGAGAGCGCGACGGTATCGAGGTTTTCGCGATTGCAGATCTCGCACGCGATGTGGGTCGTAGCGTGCGTAATGGCGATGTGAAACTCGAGGGCGAGCCTGTCGGCCGGCGTGCCTGCCTCAATTCCATTCAGAAGAGATTCGATGAGCGGTTGGGGGTCCAAGATGGGGGAGTCGTCGGCAGACGTGAATACGCCTGCATGATTGCCGTCGAGACGAACGGTCTTACCGCCGAGCGCGCGCCAGGCGGCGGCTTCGAGTTCGATGGCGGGCTCGCCCTCGTAGGTTGCCTTGTCGCAGATGCCCAGAATTGCCGCCGCGGCATCAAAGAGACGCCCCATGCTGCTGGTACGCGGGCTGTTGATGCCGCGCTCGATCATGGTGGCTGTCACGCTGCGCGTTTGCTCGTCGAGGGCGCCCAATAGCCCCGCGGCACCCGGGTGCTCGAGCAGGCCGAGCTCGCTCAGCAGGGCAAAGGCATTGCGGCGGGCGTCGCGCACGGAGGCCGCCCCGCCGGGGAGCGCCCAGGTGCGCAGGTGCGCGGCGCGTTCAAAATCGGCAAGGCCGGCAACAAGAAACTCGCCGCCCCAAATGGTCCCATCGGTGCCGGCGCCGGTGCCGTCAAAGGCGATGCCAAGGACACGCGCGTCGGTTGTAAGCTGGCCCGCGGCGATGGCCTCGGCCATCACGCTCGCGATATGCGCATGATGATGTTGGACTTCGATAAGCGGCAGATTGTGCTTCCGTGCCAGTTCACGCGCCCACTGGCTCGACAGATAGCTGGGATGCATGTCACATGCCAAGGCGGCAGGCGCCAGGTCAAAGAGGTTTTCCAAGCGCGTGCGCGCGGCGTTCCAGGCATCGAAGGTCTCGCCGTTTTCGACATCGCCGATATGCTGCGACACAAAACAGGCCACATGGCCGTCGGCGTCCTCGCGCGTGAGCGCGATCGTAGCTTTTTGCTGCGGCCCGCAGGCGAGCACGCAGGGTGCAGTGCCGTCGAGCGCCGGCAGCGCTAACGGCTGCGGCGCATATCCGCGCGCGCGACGCACAGGCATAACGGCGCCGTCGACCACGCGCACCACGGAGTCGTCGTAGCGCGAGAGAATCGCGCGGTCGTTGCCGAGCAGCGCGTCGGCAATGCCGGCGGCAACGAGGCGCTCCCAGGCAAGATCGTCATCGGTCTCGATGGGCTCTTCGCTCAGGTTTCCGCTGGTCATGACGAGCGCGTGCATACCGCGGGCTTCTGCCGCGGCAAGCAACAGATGCTGAAGCGGGGTGTAGGGGAGCATAATACCGAGCTCTGGAAGGTCGTGCGCGACGGACGGCGCGAGCGCGAGGGCGTCGGGGGAGCCGCCGCTCTCGCAAGCAGCACGTCGGCGCAGCAGCACAATGGGGCGAATGCTGCCGGCCAGCAAGCCGCGTGCAACGTCGTTGACATGGCACAGGCGTTCAGCGTCGGCAAGGTCGCGTACCATAACGGCAAGCGGTTTGTTGCTGCGGCGTTTGCGGCGGCGAAGCTCGGCTACCGCCTGCTCGTTGGAAGCGTCGCATGCCAAGTGAAATCCGCCCAGACCCTTGATGGCGACGATACCGCCACCGGCCAGCAGCTCAACACAGCGGTCGATAATGGCGTCGCTGGTCTCGCGCGTGGTGCCGACGGCCGGCAACGCGGCGGCTTCGCCCGGCTCATCGCCCACGCTCGCTTCGCGCCACATGATATGCGGCCCGCAATCAAAGCAGGCATCGGGCTGCGCGTGAAAACGCCGGTCGAGTGGGTCGGCATACTCCGCGGCACACTCAGGACACATAGGAAAACAATTCATCGACGTGGCCGCTCGGTCATAAGGCAGCGACCGGATGATGGTAAAGCGCGGTCCGCAGTTGGTACAGTTGATAAAAGGGTAGTGATAGCGCCGATCGGCGGGGTCGAACAACTCGCGCAGACAATCATCGCAGGTGGCGATATCGGGCGAGACGAGCGTCGTGTGCGCGGTCTGGTCCTGCGATGCTACGATGCGAAAACCCTGTTCATTGGCGGTATCCCAACCGTGGGCTGCCAGGTCCACAACCTCGACATACTCTACGCGGGCTGCCGCAGGCGCATGCTCAGAAAGCGCGGCAACAAAAGCATCGAGCGCATCGGCCGGAGCGTGCGCCTCGATATGCACGCCGTCGCCCGCGTTGAGCACCCATCCGCAAATGCCATGCGCCATGGCCTCGCGATACACAAACGGCCGCATGCCAACGCCCTGCACAATGCCCGTTACATGAATATGCACATGTCGCATGCGACACCCCTCATCAAAACCGACCAAATAGGGACAGGTGCGCTACAGTCCCAGGCTCTGCTTGGTGGCGGCGCACGTGAGCTCGCCGTGCTTAACGCCGCGCAGGCCCAGCAGACGGTCGGCCAGCTCGTAGACGCGCTCGCCGCGACCCTTGAGCGCCAGAATCTCTAAGCAGTTGTGGTGATCCAGATGCACGTGCATGGTCGATACGATTTCGTCGGTGTAGTCGTGCTGCACTTCGTCCAGACGGCGCGTCAGGTCGCCGGTATGGTGGTCGTAGATCATGGTGAGCGACCCGATAACATGCTCATCGGGCGTGCGCATCTGCTCCTTGGCGATCGAGGCGCGAATCAGGTCGCGCACGGCCTCGGAGCGGTTGGCCACGTCGCCGCGGCGCGCGATCTGTTCGTCAAAACGGCGCAGCAGGTCGTCCGGTGCGGTAACCGAAAAGCGGACCAGCTCGGAGCCGGAGCCACTACAGCGGCAGCCTGCGTCACCGTCCGCCCCGTGCGGATGCTCGTGCTCGTACCCGCAGCCGTGCTCGTGTTCGGCCACGTTACACCAGCTTCACGGAGCCGACGGAGTTGTGGTCGGCCTCGATGGCCTCTTCGTAGCCCTCGAGTGCGTCGTGGGCCTCGTGCAGCGCGGCCATGGCTGCCTCGAGCTTGGCGCCGATGCGCTCCATGTCAAAATTCTCGGTCGCATGCAGCAACTGATGGCTCCACTCGTGAGCGAGCTCGATGGTGTCGTCGACCTGCTTGACGCTCATGGCAAGCTGGCTCATGTTCATTCCAACATCATGCATGGGAAATCTCCTTGTGTGGACGGTAATCCAGTGATTCAGATTTTACTACGCCCGCTCTGCGCGCCGCTGCATAAGAAAACGGGTGCGAGTCTGTGCGACTCGCACCCGTTCACTGGGGGCTGTTTGTAACTACCATACTATCCATGGTCGCACGCGCCGCACCCGGCAGTCCGGCGAGCGGTGCAAAACCGCTCATGGACGGCGGGCAAGTAACAAGCGTATTACAGATGCTTCTCCAGCAGCGCCTGCAGCCTCGCCTTGGGCAGAGCGCCAACCGAGCGGTCAATCTCCTCGCCGTTCTTAAACACAATCAGCGTGGGGATGCTCATGACGCCATACTTCATGGCCAGGTCCTGGTTGTCGTCGACGTTGCATTTGGCAACGGCAAGCTTGCCCGCCAGCTCATCGGCTACCTCGTCCACGATGGGCGAGAGCGATCGGCAGGGCCCGCACCAGGGCGCCCAAAAATCGACCAGCACGGGCAGGCTGTCGTTAACGATGGAATCGAAGTTCTCGGGGGTAATCTGCTTAATGTCAGCCATGGTGACCTCCATAATACGACGCGGCTCGGCCGCGTAAAACTCAGTACGACCGTGCTTATACCCAGCCGCCCGCAAAGCAACCACTCGCGGGCAGCTCTTTTATATAATGGTGGGCACGCAAACGATTGGAGAGCGCATGTCCACGTCACAAAGCCAGAAAAAAGAAGCCATCGCCCAGGCGGCCGAGCAGGAGCTCACATCGCTTGCGGTCCGTGGCGTGCGCATCGTGGGTAACGCGTGCTCGCCGATCGTGCTGGTCAAAGGCGATCTGGACGAGGCCGAGCGTTCGGGCGGCGAGCTGGCTGCCGGTCCGGACGGTGCTGCGCTGCGCAAGGCGCTTGGGGCCATCGGCTACGCGCCCGAGGATTTTTGCGTGCTGGCAAGCGTCGCCGGCACAGGTGACGGAGCGGTCGCGGTGGGCGAGACTCTGCCGTGCGAGCTGTTCCGCGAGGCGCTTGAGGCTCTGGATCCCGAGGCGGTGCTGCTGCTCGATAACAGCGCGGCCGATGTCATGCGCGAAACCTACGCCGATATGCTCGTGGCGATTGATGACTTCGACACCGCCATGCTCAAGCCCGGCCTGGTCGCCCATGTGCAGGGCCGCCGCGTGCTCGCGCTCGATGGCTTTGAGGCGGCGCTGACCGACAAAGCGGCCAAGCAGCGCATGTGGGCCTACATCAAGCAGCTGACCCCGGCGGTCGCTCCACTGTAGCGGATCGGCACCGGCGAGCGATTGCCTGGCGGGCGAGGCGCGCCGCGTGATCGGCGCCGTACTTCTACATCACAGCGCGCAGCTCAAACCGGTCGCCGTTAATGCGGAACTGGCAGTTGCCGTTCATGCGCTCGACGGCAAGCATAATGCTCTTGGTGCCAAAGCCGTGCCCAGTGTGCTGAGCCACGGGCATGCCGTCGACCATGTGCGGCGCACGGCCAAACGTGTTGGAAACCAGCAATAGAAGCTGACCGTCTTCGTAGCGAAGGTCCAGGTCGACAAACCGCTTGCCTTCGGGGGCGGCGCTCGCCGCGGCGATGGCATTGTCCAGGGCGTTCGATACCACACTGAATAGATCGACATCGCCCACGTGGACGGTTTCGGGCACGGCGGCGTGCAGGTCGGCGGTGATGCCGTGCGCGTTGATGTCCGCGGAAAGCGACGAGAGCGCAATGTTGACCGTTTCGTTGGCGCAGTAGCGGCGCACGGCGGTGCGGTCGTTGGTCTCGCAGAGCGCGTCGATGCGCTCGAGTGCCTCATCGGTGTGACCCTCTTCGATCAGGGCCGCTAGACCGCGCAGGTAGTGGCGCATGTCGTATCACATTGAGACCAAGTCAAGAAGAATCGCTTCGGTCGAATCGCGTCTTTTGGGTGAGTTCTCAACGTCCGCTGCCGCTGGTTTCCACCGTATGCCGAAAACACCCGGACGATGCCGTGCAGATCGCTTCGCTCTGCTATAGTCTCCCAAATTCACGTTTTCTATTGGGATGGTGGTTAATATGGGCGACATACTCGAATCGTTCCTGCGCGTGGCGATGGTGGTGTTCATCGTCGGTCCGCTCACTGCATGGGTCGCCCGTCGCGGCGCGCGCGAGCGCAGTGAGGCGACGGACAGCCTCGATCGCTTCACGGTGCGCATGCCCGCTGCCATTCGCACGATCATCGCCTGCTGCGCCGTCGCGTTTGAACTGCTCATGCTGGGTGTCTACGTCTGGCAGGGCGTCTCGTTGGGCGAGTGGGACCACGAACTTGTGTGGTTCGGTCACGCCATGGCGCTCGCGGGCATGGCCATCTGGGCCCTGCTGAGCATCCCGCGCATCGACGTGGACGGTGAGCGAATTCTCTCGCGTAACGCCTTCGGCATCCGCAAGGAGACGACGTTTGGCAACATCACCCGTGCAACGCTTCACACGCAGATGATGAGGATCGACCTGTTCGAGGGCGACCGGAAGTTCTGCTCGATAAGCCTCGAGGGGGTGTGCTCGCTCAACCTCCTCGCCCGTCTGGAGGAAGAGGGCATCGAGGTCTCGGACGCTGTTGACGGCCCGATGACCAAGGCGGGTCTGTGTTGGTCTGCCATCAAGCCGTTGACGATTGTTTTCAACGGTATGGCGCTCGTCTTCTCGCTCGTGATCGCCTTCATGGCTGTTTTCACCGACGCCGGTGCTCGTCTGCTCTTGCTCGTCCCGTTCCTCTTCCTGTTCATAGGGGGACTCCTGCCCCTGCTCATGCTCAGCATGCCCGCCCGCGGCATCCTCGAGATCGGCAGGCAGGAGCGCGAACTCGGCTTCTCCTTCGCCGAGGAGATGGCAAGTCGAGGTACCACGGGCACTTCGCTTGTCGACGATGATTGGTTCATCGAGATCAGCAATGCCCGCGTCGTGGCGTTCCGTCGCGATTACCTCAAGAAGGTCACGGCGCACGAGAACAGCGAGAGCGGCGACCGTTGCACGGTGACCACGAAAGGCGGTCGCAAAATCAAGGTGTATGCAGCGGGCAGCACGCTCGAGGACCTGCGCTCGTGGTTCAAACAGGGTGCCAAGGCCAGAAGCACGCTCGACCGTGCAGAGGACGCGCTCGAGACGACGTCTGATTGGGTTGTCTGACCTGTATCGTCTTTTCGGACACGCATGCTAGAGGCCCAATCCTTTAGAATGCATTCATCGACGACCGAGAGGACGGTATGCTATGTCCAACCCAGCCGCCAAGTACACCGACGAGTTCAGGCGCGAGACCGCCGACTACATCATCTCGACGGGCAGGCCGATAACGGAATGCTGCGCAGAACTGGGCCTGAATTCCAAGACTGTGAACAAGTGGGTGCAGAACCGCCGGCGCGAGCTTGCCGGCGGGCCCGACCCCAAGGCCGAGGACCGCGAGCTTCGCGAGGCGAAAAGGCGCATACGCGAGCTCGAGATGGAGAACGCCTTCTTGAAAAAAGCCGCGGCCTTCTTCGCCAAAAGCCAGGCGTAGCCGCATGCTACCGGATGATGTTGGCGGAGAAGGCCGAATTCCCGGTGAAAATGATGGCCCGCGTGCTCGGCGTGAGCCGATCGGGCTTCTACTCGTGGCTCTCCAACGGCTGCCCGCGAGAAAACTGGTCGGCCGAGCGCGAGGCGGTCCGGCGCGTGTGGCTGGAGTCGGACCGCAGGTTCGGCTTCCGGTTCGTGAAATGCTTCCTGCCCGGCGAGTTCTCCGGATTGACCCTGTACAGGGTGCGCAAGCTGATGCACGAGCTGGGAATACGCGGCTGCACGCCCAACGCCAGGAAGCGCACCACCATCCCCGACCCGAAGGCCAGGCCCCGGCCCGACCTGGTGAGCCGCGACTTCACCAGTCCCGTTCCAACCTACAAGCTCGTGGGCGACATCACCTACCTGCGCACCGGCGAGGGATGGCTGTACCTGTCGACGGTCATCGACCTCAACACCCGCATGGTGGTGGGCTGGTCGCTCTCCGAGCGCATGACCGCCGACATCGTGGTTTCGGCGCTGGCGTCGGCCAAATCGCGCGGCTACGTGGCCGGCAACGCGATATTCCACGCCGACCGCGGCGCCCAGTACACCAGCAGGCTTCTGGCCGAATGGGCGCGCGACAACGACGTGCGGCTGTCCTGCAGCCGCACCGGCAACTGCCACGACAACGCGGTGGCCGAGTCGTTCCTCGCCACGCTGAAGAACGAGATGTACTACAGGCGCAGCTTCCCGACCAGGGATTCCGCCAAGCACGCGGTGGTCGAGTTCATCGAGGCGTACTACAACCGCCGAAGGCCCCGCTCGACGATCGGCTACAAGGTGCCGGCCGAGGCCATGGCGGCCTTCTTCGAGAGAACCGAGCCCAAGCCCGAGGCCATGCCTATGGCCGCTTGATTCCTCGAGCTTGCGTGTCCGAAATCTTGACACAGGTCAGAAGGCCTCGATGCCAGCGCTGCGCCGATATGGGGCAGCGGCCCCCCCCGTTGGCCGCCATGGCCCTGACTTCCGAGCGTATGCTGGCGCCGCTCGTCTTAAGACGTCGACCTCCATCCGGAGCCTGCGGTTCTCGCGCTCGGGCTCCAGGATCCGGTTCTACTCGGGCGTGCGGTTGTCGGCGGCGCGCGGCGAGCCGGTCTCGTTTATCGACTTGACCCGCCTCTCCACGGTGCTCTTGTCGAGGTCGCACTCGTCCATGGCCTCGCGCCTGGGCTTTCCGGCGTTGTGGAGATCGACTATCTTCCTCTTGAACTCGTCGGTGAAATGCCTCGGTCTGGGGCCGGTCGAGGCCGAGCCCCCGGTCCGGCTGGGGTAGCATGTCGCTGCGGACCACTGTCTTTCCTCTCGTTGAATATCTAGGCGCTGACGATTCTAGGCGATGGCCCTCTCTTGCTTCTTACACCTCGATTGTGCTCGCTACCCCCAGCGGGTCCGGATCGAGCGATCCGGACCCGCTTTTGGGGTTTGCCGGAAACCCGGTGGTCAAAAAAGGCCAAATATGAGTACTGTTACCAGTTTAGTGGCAGCCAAATGGCCTCCAAAATCGGTGCCAGCGGCCAAAAGTGCATCGATTTTCGTCCTTCAGAGTCGTGATCGGGCTCCAAACAAGGCGATTTTGCTGCTCTGGACCGGAAAATCGCTGCTACTAATTTGGTGACAGTACTCATATTTGGCCTTTTTTGACCACCGCCCCTTGGCCCAGGACAAAACGGGCCGCTCGAATCTTGGGGCGGGTCCATTTTCGGCTATCCTCAGCTTGCCAGTTCGAAAATGGATCCGCCCCAAGATTGAATCTTTATTCCAACTTTACACCTAGGTTTACAGCTGTCTTGTCAGCTGTAAACCTAGGTGTCATACTAAAGCCCCAAGATTCGCCAAAAGAGAGGGGCCTTGATGGCACAGAGCGCGAACATGGATGCGTCGGAGCTTGCACGCGATATCGCGGCCGGCCTAGCATCGGCAACGACGGCAACGGAGCGCGCGGCACTGGTGCCCGCAGAGCTCGTCGAGGCCATTCAGCAATTAAAAACCCAGCGTGATGCGGTGATTCTGGCGCACTACTATGTGGCGCCCGAGGTCCAAGCCGTTGCCGATTACGTCGGCGACAGCTTCTACTTGGCAAAGCTTGCCAAGAGCTTACCGCAGCAGACTATCGTGCTGTGCGGCGTGGAGTTTATGGGCGAGAGCGCCAGGCTGCTCAACCCCACCAAGACCGTGCTGCTGCCCGAGCCGGGCGCGGACTGCCCCATGGCTCACATGGTCAAGCGCGAGACGGTCGACGCGGCGCGCACCGAGTACGGCGACGACCTGGCCGTGGTCTGCTACGTCAACTCCACGGTCGAGATCAAGAGCTGGAGCGACGTGTGCGTCACCAGCTCCAACGCCGTTAAGATCGTGTCCGAGCTGCCGCAGCAGCATATCCTGTTCATTCCCGACCAAAACCTGGGCCGTTTCGTAGCCGAGCAGGTGCCGCAAAAGCACGTCATCCTCAACAACGGCTACTGCCCGCGCCATCACATCATCTCCGTCGAGCAGATCGTCGACGCGACGGAGGCCCACCCCGACGCGCTCGTGCTGGCGCATCCCGAGTGCAAGGCCGACGTCCTGGCCGAGGCCGACTACATCGGCTCCACCGCCGGCATTATCAAGTACGCCGAGGAGTCGGACGCGAGCGAGTTCATTATCGTGACGGTCCGCAGTGTGCTCTACGAGCTCGAGCGCCGCTGCCAGGGCACCGGCAAGAAGTTCTACTTCCCCGCGGTGCAGCCCACCTGCGTCAACATGGATCTCATCACGCTCGAAAAGCTCGTGCGCTGCCTGGAGACGGGTGAGGGCGAGGTGCAGATCGGCGTGTCGGACGAGGCTGCCGACCAGGCCAAACTTACGCTCGACCGCATGCTCGAGTACGCAGCACGCTAGAACAATGTGGCATGAGGGACGGTTTCTTATGTCACATTCAAGGGAGAGGATTCCTGTGGAAACCAAGCAATACCCCGATATGGAGTGCGACGTCGTCATTGCCGGCTGCGGCGTAGCGGGCCTGTACGCGGCGCTCAACCTGCCGACGAGCACGCGCGTGATCATGCTCTCCAAGGGCGCGGTCGACGAGTGCGATTCGATGCTCGCGCAGGGCGGCATCTGCGTGCTGCCCGAGGGCTCGGACTACGATGCCTTCTTTGAGGACACCATGCACGCCGGCCATTACGAGAACCGCCGCGAGAGCGTCGACATCATGATCCGCTCGAGCCGCTCGGTCATCAATGACCTGCTGGCCATGGGCGTGGACTTTGAGCGCAAGGCCGATGGCGGCCTCGACTTTACCCGCGAGGGCGCGCACAGCCGCCCGCGCATTGCCTTCCATGCCGATATTACGGGCAAGGAGATCACAACCAAGCTGCTCCAGGCCGTTCGCAAGCTGGACAACGTGCAGATTTTGGAGTACGTGGCCATGACCGACATCCTGACGGGCGAGGGTGGCGGCGCCACGGTGTGCACCGGCGTTATCGCCGTTCCCGTGGACGAGGACAACTCGGTTCGTCCCGCCGACGAGCTGGCAAATGCCGCCGAGGGCGTGCATGCCGGCGAGCCGTTTAAGATCCATGCCCGCCACACGCTGTGGGCGACGGGCGGTATCGGCGGCGTATACGACCATTCGACCAACTACCCGCAGCTCACAGGCGATGCCTGCTACATCGCTCAGGAGCATGGCATTAAGATGGAGCACCTGGACTACGTGCAGATTCACCCCACGGGACTGTTCTCGCCGCAGCCGGGTCGCACCTTCCTGATCAGCGAGAGCTGCCGCGGCGAGGGCGCGATTTTGCTCAACGCCGCCGGCGAGCGTTTTACCGACGAGTTGCAGCCGCGCGACGTTGTCGCTGCCGCCATCCGCGAGCAGATGAAGCAGGACGGCACCGAGCACGAGTGGCTGAGCTTTGCCCCCGTCGAGCGCGACGTGGTGACTGGGCACTTTGCCAACATTCGCGCGCGCTGCCTTGAGGACGGCCGCGACATCTTGGACGAGCCCATCCCCGTTACGCCCACGCAGCACTACTTTATGGGCGGCGTATGGGTCGATAAGGACGGCCGCACTTCGATGCCCGAGCTCTACGCCGCGGGCGAGACGGCTTGCAACGGCGTTCACGGCAAGAATCGCCTTGCATCAAATAGTCTGCTCGAGGCGCTGGTCTGGGGTCGTCGCGCCGCGTGGTACATGCGCACCGGCGAGTCGCTGGCCGTGGAGCAGGCGGGCGAGCCCGCGCTCGATGGACGCCATCGCGCCCTGAGTTCCGATACCCTTGCAATCGATGATTTGGCCCGTGCCGCCGGCACGCAGGCCGCAGAGGAGTAGACCATGAATCCCATTACCATGAAGCTCGTCGTCGATGATCTGATTTTGCAGGCTCTGCGCGAGGACATTACGTTTGAGGACGTGAGCACGGCGAGCGTGTGCCCCACGGCGCGTCCCGCCACGGTGGAGCTTATCGCCAAGGCCGACGGCATCATCGCCGGCTTGGATGTGTTTGCCCGTACCTTTGAGCTGCTGGATTCGCAGAGCTCGGTGCTGCTCGACGTTGCCGATGGCGACGAGGTGCACGCCGGCGACCATGTGGGTCAGGTGCGCGGCGATGCGCGCGTGCTGCTTTCGGGTGAGCGCGTGGCGCTCAACTACCTGCAGCGCATGAGCGGCATCGCTACCTACACGCACAGCATGGCCGCGGCGCTCGAGGGAACCAAGACCGTGCTCGTCGACACGCGCAAGACCACGCCGGGCATGCGCGTGTTTGAGAAGGCGGCGGTTGAGATTGGCGGCGGCAGCAACCACCGCTACAACCTGTCGACGGCCGTCATGCTCAAGGACAACCATATCGATGCCGCCGGTGGCGTGACGCGCGCGATCGAGATGGCGCGCGCCCATGCGTCGTTTACCACGACAGTTGAGATTGAGTGCGAGAACCTGGACATGGTGCGCGAAGCCGTGGAGGCCGGTGCCGACATTATCATGCTCGACAACATGACCCATGACGACATGGCCGCCGCCATCGAGCTTATCGCCGGTCGCGCCAAGACCGAGTGCTCGGGCAACGTGGACGCCAGCAACATTCGCGCCCTGGCCGATCTGGGTGTCGACTATATTAGCTCGGGCGCCCTGACGCACTCTGCGCCGATCCTCGACCTCTCGCTTAAGCACCTGCGTCTGCTGGACGGTAAATAATGAACGCCCGCGAGCGTCGCCGTGCCATCATGGGCGTGCTCGAAGGAGCCAAGGAGCCCGTTTCGGGCAGCGCACTTGCCCGCGAGGTTGGCGTGAGCCGTCAGGTCGTGGTTCAGGATATTGCCCTGTTGCGTGCCGATGGGCACGATATCGTGGCGACCAACCGCGGCTACGTGCTGCAGGAGGCCCCCAGCAGCCCCGCCGTGCCCACGCGCTTGGTCAAGGTTCGCCACAGCGTGGAGCAGGCAGGCGATGAGCTCACGAGTATCGTCGACGCCGGTGGCGCCGTGCTCAACGTGATCGTCAATCACCGCGTGTACGGCAAGATCACGGCCGACCTGGACATCCGCAACCGCCGCGATGTCGAGCGCTACCTAGAGGGCATCGCCAGCGGCAAGAGCTTCCCGCTGCTGACGGTGACGAGCGGCTACCACTTCCATCGCATCGCGGCGGAAGACGAGCAGACCCTCGACGAGATCGAGGCCATGCTCAAGGAGAAGGGCTACCTTGCCGATTTAATGCCCTACGAGGATGATTTGTCCTAGAACACATGCAAAAGGAGGCCTCCGCGGCGATGCGGAGGCCTCCTTTTTGTTTGTGCACGGTGTACTTTTGAGTGTGCAGGTGGGGGAGTTGTTACTCCTCGACGATCTCGGTGATCGCGCCAGCGGGGCAAGCGTCCTGGCAAGCGCCACAGGCGACGCAGGAGTCCTCGTCAGCGACGGTAGCGACGTCCTGGAGCTCCAGAACGCCAGCGGGGCAGGAGTCGACGCAAACGCCACAAGCGATGCACTCGTCGGCATCAATTACGGGATGAGCCATGGTAGTTTCCTCTCTGTTGACCGACGCTACAGGCGATGCGCGTCGGTTTGATTCGGGCAAAAACATACCACGGGAGCGACCGTTTGCAATACCCTCTGGCCGGCATCTTCATACCGTTCGCCGAGTATGCCAAGGTTTACTAAAAAACGCGCAGGTGGGGCCGCTGAGCTGCGCAAATGTTAGCTAAAGGTGACTTGAAATATTGAGCTATTGAGCGCGCTTTGGAAAGCGCATCCCGGAACCGACGCTCAAAACGGGTCGCGCTTTCCTCGGGGGTGCCCCAAGATCGTTCCGTGTGGCTCCGGTCCAAACCTCAGCCATCTCTACATAGATCTCAATAGATCTGTCGAGAACTCAAACAGCGCATCTACCTGCGCATTTGAGAACCTAAACTCTCGGCAATAAGAAATCTTATATGAATTGACTTAGATTTTGTATATTCCGGCCCATAAGGGGATACACTACATCCTGAAAGACAAGCCGAAGCGCCACACGACAGACCGTCGAGCGGCGCGAACGCAAAAGAGAGAGGGAATTTCTAATGAGTAAGATTCTTGGTATCGACCTTGGTACTACTAACTCCGCAATGGCCGTCCTCGAGGGCGGTTCTCCGACCATTATCGTGAACGCCGAGGGCGACCGCACCACCCCGTCTGTCGTGGGCTTCCGTGCTGACGGCGACCGCGTCGTGGGTAAGGCCGCTAAGAACCAGGCGGTCACCAACCCCAAGAACACCGTGTTCTCCATCAAGCGCTTCATGGGCCGCAAGTACTCCGAGTGCACCTCCGAGATCAAGACCGTGCCGTATGAGGTCAAGGAGGGCCAGGGTGGCCGTGCCGTCGTCGATATCGAGGGCAAGGATTATACCGCCGAGCAGGTGAGCGCCATGACGCTCGCAAAGATGAAGGCCGACGCCGAGAAGTATCTGGGCGAGACCGTCACCGACGCCGTCATCACCGTCCCGGCCTACTTCAACGACGCCCAGCGTCAGGCCACCAAGGACGCCGGTAAGATCGCCGGCCTCAACGTCAAGCGTATCGTCAACGAGCCGACCGCTGCTGCTCTGGCCTATGGCCTGGACAAGCAGGGCACCGACCAGCGCATTCTGGTCTTCGACCTGGGCGGCGGCACCTTCGACGTCTCCATCCTCGACCTCGCTGACGGCGTGTTTGAGGTTCTGTCCACCTCGGGCGACAACCACCTGGGCGGCGACGACTGGGATCAGCGCGTCATCGACTGGATGGCCGATAAGTTCCAGCAGGAGAACGGTGTCGACCTGCGTCAGGACCCCATGGCCCTGCAGCGTCTGAAGGAGGCCGCCGAGAACGCCAAGAAGGAGCTCTCCGCAGCCCAGCAGTCCACCATCAACCTGCCGTTCATCACCATGAACCAGTCTGGCCCGCTGCACCTCAACTACACGCTGACCCGCGCCGAGTTCGAGAAGATCACCCGCGACCTGCTCGAGCGCTGCAAGCAGCCTGTCACCAACGCCCTGCGCGACGCTAAGCTCAAGCTCTCCGATCTGACCGAGGTCATCCTCGTCGGCGGCTCCACCCGTATGCCCGCCGTCCAGGATCTGGTCAAGACCATGACCGGCAAGCAGCCCAACATGTCCGTGAATCCCGACGAGGTCGTTGCCGACGGCGCTGCCGTCCAGGGCGGCGTGCTCACCGGCGACGTCGAGGGCATCCTGCTGCTCGACGTTACCCCGCTGTCGCTGGGCGTCGAGACCATGGGCGGCATCATGACCAAGATGATCGACCGCAACACCACGATCCCGACCTCCAAGACCGAGGTCTACTCCACCGCTGCCGACAACCAGACCAGCGTCGAGATCAACGTGCTCCAGGGCGAGCGCGAGCTTGCCCGCGACAACAAGTCGCTCGGTAAGTTCCAGCTGACCGGCATCCCGGCTGCCCGCCGCGGCGTGCCGCAGATCGAGGTTACCTTCGACATCGACGCCAACGGCATCGTCAAGGTCTCCGCTAAGGACAAGGGCACCGGCAAGGAGCAGCAGATCACCATTTCCGGTTCCACCGCTCTGTCCGACGACGAAGTCGATCGTATGGTCAAGGACGCCGAGGCTCATGCCGAGGAGGACAAGAAGCAGAAGGAAGAGGTCGAGGTCCGCAACCAGACCGACAGCCTGTGCTACTCCACCGAGCAGACCCTCAACGAGCTGGGCGACAAGGTTTCCGCCGACGTGAAGTCCAAGGCCGAGGCCGCTATCGCCGACGCCAAGAAGGCGCTCGAGGGCTCTGACGTCGAGGCTATCAAGGCCGCCGGCGAGTCCCTGCAGTCCGTGGCCTACGAGCTGGCCCAGGTTGTCTACGCCGACGCTCAGCAGCAGACCGACGGTGCCGCTGGCGCCCAGCCTGCCGACGATGACGTTGTCGACGCCGACTACGAGGTTGTGGACGACGAGGACAAATAATCATGTCCGCCCGTAAAGCTCGCACGGAGGCGGCCGCCGCTGGCGCCGCCCCCGTTGACTCTGAGGAGAAGGACGTGAAGATTCCCGTAGAGGCCGTTGACGATACCGAGGCCAACGAGGCCCCGGCCGCCGAGGCTGCCGAGAACCAGGTAGAGGATTCCAACAAGGAGGCGACGATGACCGAGGACGAGATGGTGGAAGCCGCTATCCGCGCCGGTGAAGAAGCCGCCGACAACGACTTTAAGCTCAAGTTCGAGCAGGCTCAGAAAGAGCTTGCCGACGTGCGCAATGAGCTCGATGCTGCGGCAGAGGCTCAGAAGGCCGCCGAGGACAAGGCAAAGGACGCCACCGAGCGTACCGCCCGTCTGCAGGCCGACTGGGAGAACTTCCGTCGCCGCACCGCCAATGAGCGTATCGCCGAGCGCGAGCGCGCGACCGAGAAGCTTGTCACCGCGCTGTTGCCGGTGGTTGACGATATCGAGCGCGCGATCGACCATGCCCGTAGCCAGGAGCTTTCCGACGATTTTAAGCAGTTCGTCGATGGCGTCGACGCGGTGCATGCCAAGCTGCTCGATGTGTTTGCGCACGAGGGCGTTGAGCCCATCGATCCCAAGGGTGAGGCGTTCGATCCGCTCGAGCACCAGGCCGTGGGTCGCGTCGAGGACGCATCGCAGTACGACGAGACCGTCAACGACGTGTACCAGAAGGGCTACCGCATGGCGGATCGCATCCTGCGTTCCGCGATGGTGACGGTGACCTACGGTGGCGAGAAGCGCCCCGCACCGGAGCCCGAAGCGGCGCCCGAGGATGCCGCGGCCGATACGGCCGAGAGCACCGAGGAGTAATTGAGAAGGGCCCCGGGGCAACACCCGGGGCCCTTTCTGGCCTAGTGCCATATGAAAGCATGAACCGCCGCCCGCTGTGCGGCGGATGAAACAGGAGAGGAGCTACGATGGCTGCAGGCAAAACCTTCTATGACATCCTGGGCGTATCCAAGAGCGCCTCCGACAAAGAGATCAAGAGCGCGTTTCGCAAGCTCGCGCAAAAATATCACCCCGATGCCGGCGGCGACGAGGCCAAGTTCAAGGAGATCAGCGAGGCCTACGAGACGCTTTCGGACGAGAAGAAGCGCAAAGAGTACGACCAGATGCTCATGTTCGGCGGCATGCCGGGCGCGGGCGGCGCGTATGGCGGCGGCTACGGTGCCGGCGCGGGCGCCAGCGGCTGGGGCGATATCTTCGACAGCATCTTTAGCGGCAACGGCGCCTGGGGTAGCGATTGGGGCTCGGGCTTTGCCGGGGCTGCGGGCGCTGCCGGTGCCGGCGCGGGTCGCAGCCGCGCTCGCAAGGGCGGCGACCTATCGCTGACCGTCGATGTGACGGCCGAGGACGCGTTTCGCGGCGTGACGCACAAGGTCACCTATCGCATTCCCTCGACAGGCGAGCAGCAGACGATCACGGTCTCGGTGCCCGCGGGCGCGGTCGACGGCGGCAAGCTACGCTACAAGCGTCGCGGCGAGTATGGCGTTGCGGGTGGCGAGCGCGGCGACCTGGTCGTGACCACGCATGTGGAGGAGCACCCGCTGTTTAAGCGCAAAGGCGCCGACGTGACCATGGAGGTACCGGTCTCGGTCTACGAGGCGGCGCTCGGCTGCACGGTGGACGTGCCTACGCCCGGCGGTGCGACGGTCCGTTTGAAAGTGCCCGCGGGTACCCAGACGGGCAAGAAGTTCCGCTTTAAGGAGATGGGAGCGCCCGACGTTAAGCACCGTGGCCGTACGGGCGCGCTGCTCGTCGAGATCAAGGTGCAGGTCCCCACGAACCTATCCGATGACGAGCGCGATGCCATGACCAAGCTGCGCGAGGCCGACACGCGCGACTATCGCGAGAAGGTCAACCGTTACAAGGCGACGTACTAGGGCGGTCGTGGCGCACGCCCGCGCCCGCGGGCTTATGATGGACGATAACGAGACGGAAAGGGGTCAGGTAGCATGGCCGAGGACAATAGGAACAAACCGCTGTACATGATCAGCGTGGCGGCCGAGCTGACCGGCATGCACCCGCAGACTCTGCGCGTCTACGAGTCCAAGGGCCTGGTGAATCCTCAGCGCTCGGGCGGTAATACGCGCCTGTATTCGCGTGCCGATATCGAGCGCCTGGAACTCATCAATCAACTGACCGACGAGGGCATCAACCTTGCCGGTGTGGTGCGTATCCTCGATATGAAGGAGCGCGCCGAGGAACGCGAGCGCGAGAACGAGAAGCTCCGTGCCCGCGTACGCCAACTCGAGGATGAGCTGCACGAGTACAAGATGCAGAAGAAGATCACCGCCCTTGCCCCGCGCGACGGCTCGGTTAACCCCGAGCAAGTCATGCGCAAGCTGCTAGGTACGGGTAGCGACCTATAGCTCCGCCGACGCTGCCGGGCACTCATTGGGGACAGACTTAAATGAGTGCCCGCAGAATGAGAGTGGATAATCTCCCGTTTTTGGCCTGTTTGCAGGCTCAAAGTGGGAGATTATCCACTCTCGTCATTTCGGCGTCTAAGTCTGCCCCCGGCACCCAACTCGTTCTTTGCTTTACTGAGATAAAGTGAACGTGCAGATTCGTAACCCACTCGCAACCGTTCTATGGCACGATATTGAACGAATGTATGCTATGCGCCCAAATCTTTTGGGCAGAGTGGGAGACAGTATGGTCAAGCTGTACGAGGACGGCATCTACCTGCGCGGCGGCAGCGAGGTCGTGCCTGCGGCCGAGGCTGCCGAGCGCGGCATTACGCAGGCGCCCGAGGATGCCAAACGCGGAACCATCGCGTATTCGATCCTCCAGGCACACAATACGTCCGGCGACCCCGAGGCGCTCAAGATTCGCTTCGACGCCATGGCGAGCCACGACATCACCTTTGTCGGCATCATCCAGACGGCGCGCGCCTCGGGCATGGAGCAGTTCCCGCTGCCTTACGTGCTCACCAACTGCCATAATTCGCTGTGCGCCGTGGGCGGCACCATCAACGAGGACGACCACGTCTTTGGCCTCTCGGCCGCCAAGAAGTACGGTGGCATCTTCGTTCCGCCGCATATCGCCGTTATCCACTCCTTTATGCGTGAGAACTTCGCGGGCTGCGGCAAGATGATCCTGGGTTCCGACTCGCACACCCGCTACGGCGCTCTGGGCACTATGGCCGTGGGCGAGGGCGGCGGCGAGCTGGCAAAGCAACTGCTGCGCGACACCTACGACGTCGCCTATCCCGGCGTCGTCGCCATCTACCTCACGGGTGCCCCGCGCCCCGGCGTCGGCCCGCACGATGTGGCGCTCGCCATCATCCGCGCTGTCTTTGCCAAGGGCTACGTCAAGAACAAGGTCATGGAGTTTGTGGGCCCCGGCATCGCGAGCATGACGACCGATTACCGCAACGGCGTCGACGTCATGACCACCGAGACCACCTGCCTGTCGAGCATCTGGGCCACTGACGAGGACACGCATGCATTCCTGACCATGCACGGCCGCGGCGACGACTACCGCGAGCTCAAGCCCGCCGATGTCGCCTACTACGACGGCTGCGTCGAGGTCGATCTGTCGAGCATCAAGCCCATGATCGCGCTGCCGTTCCATCCTTCCAACGGCTTTGAGATCGACGAGCTCAACGAGAACCTCGAGGACATCCTGCACGAGGTCGAGCTCGAGGCCGCCAAGATCGGCGAGGGCAAGACACACTTTAGCCTGCTCGACAAGATCGTCGACGGCAAGCTGCACGTGCAGCAGGGCGTTATCGCCGGCTGCTCGGGCGGCAACTACGACTCCGTGGTCCAGGCTGCCCGCGTGCTCAAGGGCGCCAACACTGGCTGCGGCGAGTTTTCGCTGTCGGTCTATCCCACGAGCCAGCCCGTGGCACTCGAGCTTACGCGCCGCGGCTATATCTACGATCTTATGGAGGCTGGCGCGATCGTGCGCACGGCGTTCTGCGGCCCGTGTTTCGGCGCCGGCGACACGCCCGCCAACAACGGCTTGTCCATCCGCCACACTACGCGCAACTTCCCCAACCGCGAGGGTTCCAAGCCGGGTAATGGCCAGCTGAGCGCCGTGGCCCTGATGGACGCCCGCTCCATCGCGGCGACCGCAGCCAACGGCGGCGTCCTGACGCCGGCGACCGACCTGCCCGAGAAGACTTGGGACGAGGCCTGCGAGTACACCTTTGATGACGCGCCGTACAAAAAGCGCGTGTACTGGGGCTTTGGCAAGGCAGAGCCTGCCGACGAGCTGGTCGAAGGCCCCAACATCAAGCCGTGGCCCGCGATGGAGCCCCTCGGCGACGATATCCTGCTCAAGGTGTGCTCCAAGATTATGGACCCGGTCACCACGACCGACGAGCTCATTCCCTCGGGCGAGACGAGCTCCTTCCGCTCCAACCCGCTGGGCCTGGCAGAGTTTACGCTCAGCCGTCGCGATCCGGCCTACGTCGGTCGCTCCAAGGAGGTCGACGCGGTGGAAAAGCGCCGCGTTGCCGGCGAGGCCGCGGGCGACCTGGCGGCACTCGATGCCGAGCTTGCCGACGTGTTCGAGGCGCTGGCCGGCGCGGGTGTCGCGGCCGATGCCAAGGCGACCGAGTACGGCTCCATGCTCTACGCCAAGAAGCCGGGCGACGGTTCTGCCCGCGAGCAGGCTGCGAGCTGCCAGCGCGTGATCGGCGGCCTGGCCAACATCGTCCACGAGTACGCCACCAAGCGCTATCGCTCCAACGTGATGAACTGGGGCATGGTGCCCTTCCAGATGGAGGCCGAGCCCAACTTTGAGGTGGGCGATTACGTCTTTGTGCCGGGTATCCGTGCCGCGCTCGATGGCGACCTCAAGAACATCGCCGCCTACGTGGTGCGCGCCGACGGTGCGGTCGAGCAGATTGAGCTCTACATTGCCGATATGACGGCCGAGGAACGTGCCATCGTCAAGGCCGGCTGCCTGATCAACTACAACAAGTTCAAGACCGCTGCCGAGTAACGCTGCTGTACGCCCCGGCCACACCTTTCCCTCGTGCTCACGCGCTTCGCGAGGGTCGCCCGAGGGAAAGGTGCGGCCGGGGCTACCGCGACGTTCTCGTTGGGTCTTGAGGGACGCCAAAAATAGACTTGCTTGATGCCGCCTCTTTTTATTGGGGCGGCTTCTTTTTGTCGAAAACCACCACAAAGGGGACAGGCACCTTTGTGGTGGTGGGGACTAGCTCGATGTTGTTGTGATCGTTGAGCGGCATGTTAATGGGCGTCCCTACAGGATTTCATCCAAGCCGGGAGTCTTGGTTGTTTTGGGGATGCCGAGTTTGGATGACGCGAAATCGTCAACATTGTCCTTAATTCCGTCTTTGGTGTAGACAGTGACTATATAGGTGCTGTGCCCAAATTCGCTCTTGTCGCGTATCGCCCAGGCCTGCCAGTAGGCAGCTCCGCCTCGCTCTCTGATTTTTCCGACACGGCGGAGTTCTGTTCGCTTTAATTTCTGGTTGCTATAGATGGTTCGACCGGCCTCCTCGGTGAGCCCGCACTGTCCAAGCATCTTGTCGAGGACTTGGTTCATGTGGCGCTCACCGGTGTTTGGTGCGTAGTCGTAGGCGAGGGTGATGGAGTCGAGTGGCTGGTCGTCGATCAAATAATTCATCGTCTGAGGTTCAAGGCTGAAATGGGGGAAGCATCCATCAATCGTTCCGAGCAGCGGTAACTTTGACCGCCAAATTCCGGTGGGAATTCCATCTTCGTAGAACACGCCGCGACAGATAAAGGAGAGCGAGGTGGCACGCGAGCCGGCGTCGACCATTCCGCATAAATCGAAGGGCGAGGCGATGCCAAGGGAAAAGGGCGTGGCGACGATAAGGAAGAGCATCACGATGGGTATGGCGAGAATGGCGATGACGTTGCGACCGGTGGAATGAGACGGCTTCATATGCGCTCCTCGAGACAAAGATCTGTTGAGGATAGGCAGAAATGGATATGTTCAGAGAACAATTCAAGTTTAATCTCATGGCGCGAGATGGTCGACCGTTAGCGTCGAAAACCACCACAAAGGTGCCTGTCCCCTTTGTGGTGGTGAGGAGCGCGCGGCTTCTTTTGGTAATAATGCTGGCTGGCGATATCATTAGTGCAGGTAGCGAAGGTTTGCGTTGCGAGGTGCTTTGCTGTGAGAAGTCCTGCCCGTATTGGATTGATTGTTTTGGCACTTGCGATTACCGTGGTTGGCATGGGCACTGTCGGCATGGCGTTTCTACCTGCTGCGGTGACGGAGCCGGTGGTCAAGCCTGTGACTCAATCTGTCGAACTTCTGACCGGCGACGACAAGCCCGAGACCATTACCGTTGATTTTGATGAGCAGCCGGCTGTGCTGGGTATTAGCAATTATCCGCGTATTCAGCTTGGGGCCATGCGCTATACCACGGATACAAGCCTGATCGATAGGGCGTCCGAGCTACTCAAGGGCAAAACATTTAAGCGTTGGTACGGATATGCGTCCTATCGGGCAAAAGCGAACGACATGGTTGGCGGATGCCACTCTTCCATCGAGCTGGACACTGCAAACGGCGCAAAGTTATGTGATGTCTCGTACGATCCGGGCTACGAGGGCAATAAGGGTCCGGGCATCTACATCATGGACGGTGATGTCGCCTATGTCATGGAGGGCGACCAGACCGAGCTCAACGATTTTATGGGTCAGTGTATCCAAGATGCCTATAAACAGACCTGCTTGCCTGACCCGCAGACTGCACGCGATAGTGGGTCTGCCCGTACATGGCTGTTCGAGGATGAGATGCCCTAGACCGTCGAATCGGGAAGTACGGGTTCGGCGAAGGAGTAGAGACCGCGACCACCACAAAGGTGCCTGTCCTCTTTGTGGTGGTTTTCGGTCTGTCTCGATCTGTAACATCTTGGCCGCTAAAAGTGGGCCTGGTGTTACAGATTTAGATTTTCGATTCTGGTGTCTTCGTTCGTCTCGATTTGTAACAGTTAGACCCTAATATGCCGAGTAGATGTTACAGATTGAGACAAACGGTCGCCGTCGATCGCTTCATCTAAATCTGTAACACTTGGGACCGAAAAGGGCCGCTAGCTGTTACAAATCGAGACAATGGAGCGTTGGAGTCGAAAACCATCACAAAGGTGCCCGGTGACACCCTATTTCGATGGGGTCCAGGTTATCTCATCGTCAAATAGCCAAGTGCGTGCTGAGCCGCTGTCGCGCGCTGTCTGCGGATCGGGCTCGCAGGTTTGTTCGTAGGCATCCTCGGTACACCGATCCATAAAATCGACGACTGCCGCCTGGTCGCCTTCCATGACGTAGATCACGTTGCCATCCGAGATATAGACTCCCGGCCCTTCGTTGTCCACGTAGCCGGGGTCGTATGAGACGTTGCACAGTCTGCTCCCGTTTGCCGCATCGAGTTCAAGGGTCGAATGATACCCGCCATTCATTTGGCTGTTCTTGGCTCGATATATTACGGCGCCGTACCACCGCTTAAACGTTTTGCCTTTGAGCAGCTTGGCTGCCTTACCGATAAGCTGCTCATCTTGGGTATAGCGCGTGGCTCCAAGTTCGATTCGGGGATAGTTGCTGACCCCAAGCGCTGCGGGCGTACCGTCAAAATCGACGGTGATCGAATCGGGTTTGACGATATCGGTGAGGATTTCGATGGGATAGCTTACGGTCTCAATCGCTGCCTGCGTTGCAGAGGCGGGGAGAAATGCGAGATAGATAATTCCTACGCCGACTGCGGTAATCGCAAACGCTAAGACGAGCAGGCCGATATAGGTGGAGCGTTTCACGGTGGGTACCTCTCATGCAATATGCAATCATTAAGATAAATGATGCCAGCTTACGACAATATTCAAAAGAAAGCGACCGCCCGGAATGAGAGGGCTAAAAGGCCCTATTGGGCTTCGATTCGATCTCTAATAGGAATATTTGCCTCCCCTCATTCTGGGCGAGGGGTCAAAAATTGAGTTCACGAGTTTTGCGCAATACTATTCTCACTAAACCCGCTATTTTCACTATAAGCACTATAAAAACGACGGGGACGATGACGAGAGTATTGTGGCGTACGATAACCAAGCCGTTTAAGCCGGGACCCTTGTCTTGAATCTCCATCTATATCTGCGCGAACGGGCTATCGGTGGCTCTCGATTTCGTCGCTGTGTTCTCGTTGGATCTTGTGGGACGCTAAAAATAGACTGGGACCACCACAAAGGGGACAGGCACCTTTGTGGTGGTTCCGTTTGTCTCGATCTGTAACATCTGGGCTGTTGGAAGTAAGCCTGCTGTTACAGATTTAGATTTTCAGATGAGCCTTCGT
>UQPJ01000026.1:0-28660 GCA_900543015.1 uncultured Collinsella sp. | reverse complement strand
AGAAAATCACTCATAGCAAAAACGGGCTTTAATCCCAAAGAGATGACTTTGATTATGAATCAAACCAGCAGCCAGGGCATAGCTGCAGTGTAATTGCTACAAGAAAGGCCGCCCTTGCTGGCGGCCTTTCTACTTGCTACTAGTCACGCGTGAGCTTGCGGTGAATACGATGCGGCTGGGCTGCGTCCTCGCCCAGGCGCTCGATGCGGTTGGCCTGATAGGCCTCGAAGTTACCCTCAAACCAATACCAGTTGCCCGGGTTCTCATCGGTGCCCTCCCACGCCAGGATGTGCGTGGCAACGCGGTCCAGGAACATACGATCGTGGCTAATGACCACCGAGCAGCCCGGGAACTCGAGCAGCGCCGCCTCGAGCGAGGACAGCGTCTCGACGTCGAGGTCGTTCGTGGGCTCGTCGAGGAGCAGCAGGTTGCCGCCCTGCTTGAGCGTAAGTGCCAAGTTCAGACGGTTGCGCTCGCCACCGGAGAGCACGCCAGCGCGCTTCTGCTGGTCCTGGCCCTTAAAGCCAAAGCTCGCCACATACGCGCGGCTCGGAACCTCGGTCTCTCCGACCATCATGTGGTCCAGGCCGTCCGAGACGACCTCCCACAGGTTCTTGTCGGGGTCGATGCCGGAACGGTTCTGGTCGACGTAAGAAATCTTGACGGTCTCGCCCACCTCGAGCTCGCCCGAAGTCAGCGGCTCCAGGCCCACGATGGTCTTGAAGAGCGTGGTCTTACCGACACCGTTGGGGCCGATGACGCCCACGATGCCGTTGCGCGGCAGGGTGAACGAAAGGTCATCGATGAGCACGCGGCCATCGAACTCCTTGTGCAGATGATGGGCCTCGAGCACCTTGTTGCCCAGACGCGGGCCCACGGGGATGCGGATGTCGGTCCAGTCGAGCTTCTGGCTGGCGCGGGCCTCGGCCTCCATCTCCTCGTAGCGAGCCAGACGGGCCTTGTTCTTGGCCTGACGAGCCTTGGGCGAGCTGCGTACCCACTCGAGCTCGGCCTCCATGCGCTTGGCGAGCTTGGCATCGCGGTTGCCCTGCGCCTCGATACGGGCGGCCTTGGTCTCCAGATACGTGGAGTAGTTGCCCTTGTAGGGATAAAGGTGGCCGCGGTCGACCTCGCAGATCCACTCGGCAACGTTATCCAGGAAGTAGCGATCGTGCGTGACGGCAAGCACCGCTCCCTGGTAGTTGTGCAGGAAGTGCTCGAGCCACAGGATCGACTCGGCGTCCAGGTGGTTCGTGGGCTCGTCGAGCAGCAGCAGGTCGGGAGCCTCGAGCAGCAGCTTGCACAGGGCCACGCGACGGCGCTCACCGCCGGAAAGCACGTTGACCGGCATGTCGGAATCGGGCAGCTGGAGGGCGTCCATGGCCTGGCCGAGCTTGGAATCGATATCCCAGCCGTCGGCGGCATCGATGGCGTCTTGCAGCTCGCCCATCTCGGCCATGAGCGCGTCGAGGTCGGCGTCGGGCTCGGCCATCTCCTCGCCGATCTTGTTGAAGCGATCGACCTTGGCAATCATGTCGCCAAACGCCATGCGCACGTTCTCGATGACGGTCTTGTCGTCATCGAGCGGCGGCTCCTGCTGCAGGATTCCTACGGTGTAGCCGGGGGTGAGCCTGGCATCGCCGTTGGAGACTTCCTCGATACCGGCCATAATCTTGAGCAGGGTCGACTTACCCATGCCGTTGGGACCCACAACGCCGATCTTAGCACCGGGATAGAAGCTCAGGGTCACGTCGTCAAGAATCACCTTGTCGCCATGGGCTTTGCGAGCCTGATACATCTGGTAGATAAACTCCGCCATTTGCCTGTTTTATCCTTTCTACCTGCTGTTTCCCTATTCTTGCTTCGCTTTAGTGGAAACGAAATGAGGAAACCAGCTCTGAAACTTAACGAAAAGGGGCATGGTTGCCCACACCCCCTAATACTACCTGGGAAAAGTCCCCCGGAACATACTATGAACTGCGTACGCTAGTTTTCCGCAACCTTACCGAACAGCCCCCTGAGACTTGCGCCACAGCAGATACGAGTAGACGTAGGCAGCTCCGGCCGATCCAAACGCCAGCACCGCAATCACCGCGGCGACGACTTCACTCGAAAGCACGCTACCCGCCACGCCCATCACAATCAAACCAACACCCAGCACCATAAAGCAGGCGCCGCCAAAACGCTGCGTACGGCGCCAGTTCTCGGGATCGGCAAGCGCCCAAGGCGTCTTGATACCGAGCGTATAGTTCTGCTTCACACGCGGCAAGTAGTTGCCTACGCCGATGAACAGCAAACCGATAGCACCGGAAATCAGCACGTTGACCGAACCGACCGCTGGCACCACGCCCCAGACCGTAAGCTCCCCTAGCCAGCTTATGGCGCACATGAACAAGGTGAAGGCGATTACGAAGCCCTGATAGAACTTGCCCGAGGTTCGATATGCCTCACCTTTGGGGTCAATGCGTGGCACCACGCAGAACATTGCGAGGAGCGCCAGAGGCAGCACGCCGAGCGCGGAGGCCATCCAGCTAGGACCCCAACCGTCGACGGCGCCGTTCGCGCCCCAGTGCGTGGGAATCTGCGCCGGCAAGCTCGGCATCACCATGAGGTGCGCTACGACGTTGACGACGCACAGAGCGACCAGCGCAATCCACACACGTGGCGATACCCCCGTGGCGTGAATGCCCTTGTTTTCGTTATTCATTCTTATCACCTTCAGTGTTTGTAAAACCCATAAACCAGCCGATCAAGTCCTGCATGACGGTGGTGTTTAAGCTGTATACGATGTTTTGGCCATGTCGTTCGTCGGTCACCAACCCGGCGTTTTTGAGCGTCGCCAAGTGATGGCTGAGAGACGGCTTGCTGATGTCAAAATGCTCGGCAAGCTCCCCGGCCGTGCAATTGCCCTCGCGCAGCAGTTCTAAAATGCGCCGCCGCGTTGGATCCGCCAGCGCCTTAAAACCTTCTCCCGGCATAGAACCTCCTCTCGCTATCTCTCGCGACGTGCACACTATACTCGATATTTAGATGTTTGTCTAATTATCTAATAGCAATGTTATGTATAGAACATTCGTTCGTTTTTAGATACAATGGGTCCAGAAGCAGATGGGCCAGCTCCCTCTTCCCAAGAAGGAGATGGACTATGAGTATTAACGATGTCCTGACGTTGTTGTTACTTGTAATCGCGGCTGTGGAGCTCGGCATCCACATTGGAGGTCGAATGAAATAGCCGCCCCCGCGTAATGCGAAGACGGCCACTTCTCACGCTACAAACGTGTTTGGGAGTTGGCCAACCCGCTGCAACGGGTGCCATCTGCTTCATCTTATGCGAATCACTGCCTCATTTCAACAAGCCCCTAGGGCTCAAATGGAATCGCGATAATACCTATAATGGCGATAGCTAAAACACGATTCGCTTCCCCATCGGAGGATGTCTATGACCGAAACTGCTGCACTCGTCGAGACACGCGATACCAAGCTCGAGATCATCATGGGCCGCGAGGCACTCGACAAGCTCGCCGATGCCACGGTGCTGGTACTCGGCTGCGGAGGTGTGGGCTCCAACTGCTGCGAGGCACTCGCCCGCGGCGGCATTGGTCATTTTATAATTCTGGACAAGGACATCATCGCGCCCAGCAATATCAATCGCCAGGCCATCGCCTTTCACAGCACCGTCGGCAAGCGCAAGGTCGATGTTATGGAAGCCATGATCCACGACATCAATCCCGCCACCACCGTCATCAAGCGAACTGAATATCTGCTGAGCGACAATATCGACGAGTTCTTTACGAGCGTTTTTGAGCAGACGGGCGGCAAGCTCGACTACGTCGTCGACGCCATCGACACCATCTCGGCCAAGCTCACCATTGCCAAATATGCTCAAGATCACGACATTCGTTTGGTTAGCTCTATGGGCGGGGCCAACAAGCTGCATCCCGAATGCTTGCGTTTTGCCGATATCTTTGACACCGTGCGCGACCCCATGAGCCGCATTATGCGCAAAGAATGTAAGAAGCGCGAAATCAAGAGCCTGCACGTGCTGTTTAGCTGTGAGGAATCGGTTAAAACCCAACCCCGCGACCCGTCCAACATCCACGAGCGTACCGAGTTGGGTACCGCCAGCTTTATGCCGCCCATCATGGGTCAGATGATCGCCGGCGAGGTTATCCGTCAGATCAGCGGGCGCGGGTGCGAGCGCGTGCGCGCCGACGGCCAGCGCTTGGACTAGCAGGATGCCCTGCGATGGAACCGCGATTCTTTGACACGCATTGTCATCTTGATTTGATGCTCAGCCCCGATGCTGCAGCCAGTGAGTCGGCGGCGTTGGGTCTGGGGCTCTTTGACTGCGGGGTCGACCCACGCGACTTCGCGGCAGCAAAAAAGCGGGCCAGCCGATACCCAAACATTATCGCGGGCGCCGGCCTCCATCCCTGGTGGCTCGCCGACGGCCGCTGCGGTCCTGCCGAAGTCAATCTGCTTTGCAAGGTCGCCGCACAAGAGCGCTTTATCGGCGAGGTCGGACTCGACTTTTCCGCGCGCTGTGCCGGAAGCGAGCCGCTACAAACACAGGCGCTCGACCAGCTCTGTAATGCACTCGTGCACTATCCTCTTGCCGGGCGCGTGATATCAATTCACGCTGTTCGTTCGGCAGGAACCGTACTGGACGCCCTTGAGTCATATGGATTACTCACCCCAAGCCCCAACTCCCCCGCCATCATCTTCCACTGGTTTAGCGGCACCTCGAACGAGTTCGACCGTGCGCGAAACGCAGGCTGCTATTTTTCCGTGAACGAGCGGATGCTCGCTACCAAGCGCGGTCGTGAATACGCCCGACAGATCCCACTCGACCGTCTGCTGCTCGAAACCGACGCTCCAGCCGAACCGCAAGCAGATGCAAGCGCGCGACAGCTCATCACATCGCTAAAAAGCGCCTCCCTGCACATCGCCGAACTTAAAAACTGCGTCGTGGAGAGCGCCGAATCGATCGTTTTGGAAAATTCGCGCTTCATATTTGACTTCCGCTGACCCCGGTGGGCAAAAAACACCAAATATGAGTACTGCTGTAAAGCTAGTAGCATTATATTGTGACAAAAGAGCGCCTTGATAATGTACAGCTGTTCATTATCAAGGCGTTTTAGCATGGCTAAAGCCATATTTAACAGGTTATAATCGCCCCCAGGCGCTCAACCAGGGCCTTAAAAGCATAATTTCCCTGTTACTAAATTAGTGACAGTACTCATATTTGGCATTTTTTGTCCACGAACCCCTAAAGAGCCTCCAACAGACCCCCTAAGAAAGCTCAAGCAGCTCGGGCAGCTGGTCGATAATCTTGTCCGCGGCATCCTGGCTAAAGCCAAAGCGTTCCTCGCGCTTGGCAACGACCGTCAGGCCGGCTCGCTTGCCGGCAGTGATGCCAGGCACCGAATCCTCAACGCAGCAGCAGCGATTCGCGGGCAGCCCCAGCAGGTCCAGCGCATGCAAGTAGATGTCGGGCTCGGGCTTGCTCTCCTTAAACTGCTCGCCACTCACCACATACTCAAAGGCATCCGACAGCCCGCATGCGTTGAGCACTTCTTCGATGCTATCCATGGGAGACGAGCTGGCAAGCGCCACGCGAACGCCACGGCGCGGCAGCTCTCGAATCGTATCCACGGCGCCCGGGTTAATCAAAGCCTGATAGTCGCGCGAACGCTTATGCGCCCACTCATCCCAACGGGCCAACGCTTCCTCGCCAGTGAAATGCCCCTTACCGGCGCGCTCAAACCAATCGACCAGCATATGCAGGAAGAACTGATGCGAGGTACCGACTTGCCCATTCAACTCCTCTTGAGTCAGGTTAAGCCCAAGCTCCTTGGCAAACGCGGCAGTCTCGCCCAGGTAGTAATACTCGGTATCGACAATGACACCGTCCATGTCAAAGATAACGGCGTCGAACGGAAATGCGGACACGGCACCCTCCCTAACAAAAGGGCGCCTGTAAGCAGGCGCCCGAACCATGCATTATCGGCGATTCTAGCCCAGCAGCATATCCAGCGCCACCGCAATACCGTCTTCGTTGTTATTGGCGGTCACCATCTGGGCTACCGCCTTAACCTCATCGACGGCGTTGCCCATGGCAACACCGGTGCCGGCCCACTCAATCATGGACTTGTCGTTCTGGCCGTCGCCAAACGAGACGACCTCGCTGGCATCGATACCGAGCTTGGGCAGGGCACCCTCGAGCGCGCGGGCTTTGTCGATACCGGGCGCCGTGTACTCAAAGTACCAGTCGGCCGTAAACATGCCCGAAAGCGTCTGGGTAAAGGGCGCATACATCTCCTCGTAATGCGCCTGTAGGTAGGCCGGGTCGCCTGCCGTCAGCAGCTTGTCCACGGGATAAGCGTCCACAACCTCATGCAAGCTCTCGACCTCGCGGATCTTAAGGTCACACGCATCGCGCTCGTATTTGACGATGTTTTTCTGCGAGCCATCCGGCAGCGTAATCATGCAGCGGTACGAATCCTCGACATGAAGATCGCGACCAAGCGAGATGATGGGGATCACGTCGAAATTGCGCAGATGATCAATCAGACGGTGCAGCTCGTCAGCCGGCATGGCCTGGTCAAAAAGGACCTCATCGGTCTGAGCGTCGACCACATGCGCGCCATTGAAAGCGACTAGCAGACCGTCATGGTTTTGAAGGTCGAGCTCCTGCGCCAAGGCGTGCAGCCCCCATGCGGGACGACCCGAAGCCAAGATGAGCTTAATGCCCGACTCTTGCGCCGCGAGCAGCTTCTCGCGCGTACGCGGGCTGATGACCTTTTGATCGTTGGTGAGCGTACCGTCGATATCCATTGCGATGGCTTTGATTGCCATATATGCCTCCCTGTCATTGAACAACCTTGTCTGAGCCATCATACAGAACACCCACGGCGGCGCTGTTTGCAACGGGAAAAATGTCATATTGTCCCAAACATGAACGGCGCGCCTTCGACGATTGCGATGCCCGTCGAGGCGCCTCCCGATACATTCCATCCTATCCAAATAGCAAGGGGCCCGTATCCCAACGGATACGGGCCCCTTTCAGCCATAAGCCAACTCAGCCGTAAAGACTACTTGCGATGAGCGCGATAGAACTCGATGAGCGCCTGGGTCGAAGCGTCCTGCTCGGCCTTGGCGGCGTCGTCGTGGAAGGCCGGGGTGATCTGCTTGGCAAGCTGCTTGCCAAGCTCGACGCCCCACTGATCGTAGGAGTCGATGCCCCAGACCGTGCCCTCGACAAACGTGATGTGCTCGTACAGGGCGATGAGCTCGCCGAGTGCGAACGGGGTCAGCGTGTCGCCGAAGATCGAGGTCGTCGGACGGTTACCCTCAAAGCAGCGGGCCGGGACGATCTGCTCGGGCGTGCCCTCGGCACGAACCTCGTCGGCCGTCTTGCCAAAGGCGAGCGCCTTGGTCTGGGCCAGGAAGTTGCCCAGGAACAGCTCGTGGACGTCCTGGCCGCCGTCGGTCGCAGGGTTGGCGGTATTGGCGAAGGCGATGAAATCGGCCGGAACCACCACGGTGCCCTGGTGCAGCAGCTGGTAGAAGGCATGCTGGCCGTTGGTGCCGGGCTCACCCCAGAAGATCTCACCGGTATCGGAGGTAACGGCGCTGCCGTCCCAGCGGACGTGCTTGCCGTTGGACTCCATGGTGAGCTGCTGCAGGTAGGCCGGGAAACGGTGCAGGTACTGGCAGTACGGAAGCACGGCGTGGCTCTTGGAACCGAAGAAGTTGACGTACCAGACGTTGAACAAACCCATCAGCGCGACGGCATTGTTCTCGAGAGGCGTGTTGCAGAAGTACTCGTCGATGGCGTGGAAGCCCTCAAGGAACTGCTGGAAACGCTCGGGGCCGAGCACGACGATCAGCGACAGGCCCACGGCGGAGTCGACGGAGTAGCGGCCGCCGACCCAGTTCCAGAAACCAAAGGCGTTGGCCGGGTCGATACCGAAAGCCTCGACCTTCTCGAGTGCGGTTGAAACAGCGACGAAGTGCTTTGCCACGGCCTCGGCGTTCTGCTCATCGGAGCCATCGATGGCGCCCTGAGCCTTGAGCTGCTCGAGCATCCAGGTCTTGACCTCGCGGGCGTTGGTGAGGGTCTCGAGCGTGGTGAAGGTCTTGGAGACGATGATCACGAGCGTGGTCTCGGGATCCAGGCCGCGGAGCTTCTCGGCCTGGTCGTTGGGGTCGATGTTGGAAATGTAGCGGCAGTCGATACCGGCGTCGGCATAGGGACGCAGGGCCTCGTAGGCCATGACCGGGCCCAGATCGGAGCCGCCGATGCCGATGGACACCAGATGCTCGATCCTCTTGCCGGTAACACCCTTCCACTCACCGGAGCGCACGCGCTCGGCGAAGGCATACATGCGGTCGAGAACCTCGTGCACGTCGGCGACGACGTCCTGGCCGTCGACGATGAGCTGGCCCTTCTCGCTTGCCGGGCGGCGCAGCGCGGTGTGCAGGACGGCGCGGTCCTCGGTGGTGTTGATGTGCTCGCCGGAGAACATGGCGTCGCGGCGCTCCTCGAGCTTCACCTCGCGGGCAAGATCGCACAGCAGCTTGACGGTCTCATCAGTCACCAGGTTCTTGGACAGGTCGAAGTGCAGGTCACCGGCGTCAAAGCTCAGCTTGTTCACGCGCTCGGCATCGGCGGCGAACCAGGCCTTGAGGTCGATACCCTCGGCCTCGAGCTTCTCCTGATGGGCCTCGAGCGCCTTCCAAGCGGCAGTCGACGTAGCATCGATAGGTGCGGCAACAGTTGCCATAGAGTCCTCCTCAGCATACGGGCGCACGCCTCCATGCGCCCGGACATTCAGATGCCACTATTCTAGCGCAGGTCAAGACTATAATCAGCGAGCGTTGCCAATCGGCCCCCAAACGGCAACCGACCAAAAAGGGACAGGTTTAATTTGGCAGGTCAAACGCTTTACCAATCAAAAATAACCTATCCCTTTATGCCAAATATTAGGCCGCAGCGCAGACGCTACCGAGCAACTCACGCAGAGGAGACCCGATGCCCTCCAGCAGTTCGGGCGCGATGATGGCAAAAACGGGAACCTCGCCGGCCCCCACGACGGCAGGCACCTTGCCCTCCGAGACGATACATCCATAAGCGACAAAACCGTCTTCGCCGACATCGAGCGCCGCCATGCGACGGGCGAGCTCGCGCGCAAAGCCGGCAGTATCGGCATCGCCAATCGCCAAGACAAAGTCCACGCCTTCGTCGGTCGCCAGGGCCACGGCTTCGTCGATCAGCTCGTCTCCTCCGTCGCCTTCAACCGAGCCGCAGCGGAAAAGCACGCGCTCGAGCAGGGCGCGATCAACCGAGCCCAGCGCCGCCGAAACGAGCTCATCACGCGTGCGCTTGTCGCCTCCCAGCACGACCAGTGCCTTGGTGCCGCCATAGTGGGCAACCAATCGCCCGCACCAGCGAGCCACATCCCCATCCGCAACCAAGCGCGTCGGCATACCAAACCCATAGTTGACCATTATCCCCACAACCCTTCCGTGCTTTATGGTGGTATCAATCGTTAGCCTCATGCTACGAAGCGAGCTTTTCCGAGCTGTTACGCACTCTTTAGGGCTGCGTTAAAAACCCGATGCAGCCGCACGACCATACCTGCCAAAAAGGGGCAGGTTTTGACGGTGTCCGGTCGAGCAGGTATTATCGAACAGGTATTCGATAAGAACATGTGTTTGATGGGAGGCTCGGATGGAGCACGAGCAGCACACCTACATCTGCATCGACCTCAAGACGTTTTATGCCAGCGTCGAGTGCGTCGATCGTGGGCGCGATCCGCTCACCACCAACCTGGTCGTTGCCGACGAATCGCGCGGGCGCACGACCATCTGCCTCGCCATCACGCAGTCCATGAAGGACCTCGGGATACACAACCGCTGCCGCCTCTTCGAGATTCCCGATGGCATCGACTACATCAAGGCGGTGCCGCGCATGCAGCACTATATGGAGGTGTCGGCGCAAATCTACGGCATCTATCTGGAATACGTGAGCCCGCAAGATATTCACGTCTATTCAATCGACGAGTGTTTTATCGACGTGACGCCCTATCTAGACCTCTACCATACCGATGCCGAAGGGTTCGCCTGCATGTTACGCGACGAAGTCCTCGCGCGCACGGGCATCACGGCAACGGTCGGGATCGGCCCCAACCTATTCCAGGCCAAGGTAGCGCTCGACATTACCGCCAAGCACGCACCCAGCCGCATCGGCATACTCGACGACGAGACCTTCCGCAAGGAGATCTGGCCTCATCGTCCCATTACCGATATCTGGGGCATCGGCCCCGGCGTGGCAGCCCGCCTCGAAAAGTACGGCGTCTACGATCTGATGGGCGTCGCCGCGCTCGACGAAAACCTGCTTTACGACGAGCTCGGCGTCAATGCCGAATATCTTATCGACCACGCCTTTGGGCGCGAGCCAACGACCATCGCCGATATCCAAGCCTATCGCCCGCAAGCGACCTCGACCACCACGGGGCAGGTGCTCTCGAAGGGCTATGCCTACGAGCAGGCCTACACCGTCTTGCGCGAAATGGTCGATGCCGCCGTGCTGGATTTGATCGACAAGCACGTGGTGTGCGACAGCATCTCGCTCTTTGTGGGCTATGCAAGCGAGCGCGCCGACATACGCCGGCTCAACGCCAGCGGCACGGCGCAGTATATAGACGGCTGCGGACACCTGCGCTCGAGCACCTCGGGCATCGAACCCGCAGCGACCGACGGCCCCGAGCTCGCGCCCCGTGCTCCCAAGCCCGTCCAGCGCGATGACGAAAGGCGTCGTCTGGTGCGCGAAGCGCAGGCAATCGATGGCATCTTTGTGGGCGAACACGGCGGCAAACCGCGTGGTGGCTATGCCGCGCTCTTTGCGCACTCCAACGCCTCGCGAAAGCTGCCCGAGCGCACCAATTCGTTTAAGAAGATCATGGGGTATTTCGATGACCTTTGGGCACAAACGGTCGATCCCAAACGACCGGTCAAGCGCATCAACCTGGGATTTGGCAACCTCATGCCCGAGGAATTTGCCACCATCAATCTGTTCAGCGATATCGAGGCCGATGAGCGCGAGCACGACCTGGCGCGCGCCGTCCTGGCCGTGAAAGGCAAATACGGCAAGAACGCGCTCGTCAAGGGATTAAGCTTTACCGCCGGCGCCACCGCGCGCGAACGCAACGACCAAGTTGGAGGACACCGTGCCTAAACCCAAACAACAGCCCGTGCGCCCGCCGACCGCCTTCGAGCGCCTGGCGGACCCCGAGGGCAGACGCCGCGCCGCCGACCCCAGGCTCACCGCCAACGGTGCCGTGCGTGCCAACCGTGCCGCACAGTTTATGCCCTTTGCCGCCCTCACGGGATACTACGAACTCGTGCGCAAACAGGAAATCACCGTCGAGCCCAAATGCGAACTCACGGAAGAAAAAGCCCTCGAGCTTTCGAACAAGCTCAAGGGCCTCAAACGTGGCGATCTGGTCCGCGTCACCTATTACGATACGTACGGCTATCGTAGCCGCACCGGCATTCTCGACGAAGTGCTCCCCGCGTTCAAGCTGCTCAAACTCAGGGATATCGCCATCGACTTCGACGATATCCAAGACATCGAGCTGCGCGGCCGAGCCTAATCGAACACCCCGATCTCGATGCGAGCAACTAGAGCCTCATGACGTAATAGCCCGCATCCTTCACCGCGGCCTCAAGCGCCTCGCGGTCAATCGGATGTTTCGAGCGCACGCGCGCCGTGTGGTCCGCAAACGCTACCGTAGCCCACACGCCATTCAGCGAATTGAGGGCATTCTCGACGTTCTGAGCGCAGCCATCGCAGCTCATGCCGCCGATGAGCAGCTCATCGCTATAGGGGTAGTGGGATGGATCGGTATCCACCACAACAACCTTTTTGGCCTTCTTGCCGCTCGCACCATCGCTGCAGCAACTCTTCCCGTGTGTCGAGGCGGCAATGCGACGCAGTCCAAAAAACATGCCGACGGCAATGACGGCCAGCACGACGAGATTCGCAGGGTTGAGCACGTCGTCCATGCGATCCCCTTTCTCCAAACTCTTATACCTATACCCCCATGGGGTGTTCCCATCTTACTCCAAACTCGTGTCGGTTCGGTCAATTAGTTTCCCGCTTCAAACTTTTTTGTTGACCTAGGCTTACTTTCGTGTATAAGTTTTCCTAGGCTAACAACTGAGGACCCGAAAGGAGCATCGTGACTCGAACCATTGACATCCCAACATACCAAACGGCTGTCGTGCGCAACTGCTCCCCTACACTCGCAGGTATCAAGCCGGCTTCGCTCTTCACCTATCCCGGCGTCTACGCCAACCAAAACGGAAAGCCCGGCGCCGCCCATATCGAAGAGCGACGCTCTCGCCTGCTCGCCGTCATAGCCCAATGCAACCGCGAGCTCCAGCCGCTCGGGATCCATATGAGCGTTTTGGTCTGGCGCCCCTGCGGAGCGCTCATCTATGTGTACCGCCCTGCGGACCTCATGCGATACCTCTCCGACCCCCGCGCCACAACGGCGCTTGCCGCCGAAGGTTACGATGTCCACAACCTGCCCGCATCCCTGGTACATCTCGCCGCGCGCATCACGCTGGCAAGCAGCAATGCCGCAGAAAGCGCCTATGACGACAGCGTGTGCGCACTCGCGCGAAATAGGCACTGCGATACGGGGTGCATGTGCGAGTTTCCCCACGAAATTGGCTATTTTTTGGGCTATCCCTACGAAGATGTCCATCAGTTTATCGTCCAGCACGGCGAAAACTACAAGGTCTTTGGGGCCTGGAAGGTCTACGCAAATGTCGAGCAGGCGCTTGCGACGTTTGATGCCTACCGTGCCTGCACCCAATACTTCACTTTTGTCTATCAGCAGGGCTGCAGCCTGGCGCAACTTGCCCAGGCAACCCGATAGAACGTACAAACCGCGGCAAGCGCCGCACGACCGAAAGGACAAAACATGAGCAAGATCGCCGTCGTCTACTGGAGCGGCACGGGCAATACCGAGGCCATGGCAAACCTCGTCGCCGAAGGCGCCACGTCCGCGGGTGCGGAGACTGAGGTCATCCCCTGCGCCGACTTCTCTGCCGACAAGGCCGCCGACTACGACGCCTTTGCCTTCGGCTGCCCCGCCATGGGCTCCGAGGAGCTTGAGTATGACGAGTTCCAGCCTATGTGGGACGAGGTCAAGGAGACCCTCGGCGACAAGAAGGTCGTCCTCTTTGGCTCCTATTCGTGGGCCGAGGGCGAGTGGATGGACAACTGGAAGGCCGACGCCGACGAGACGGGCGTTAACGTCGTCGATTCTGTCATTTGCTACGACGCCCCCGACGATGAGGGCGAAGCGGCCTGCCGCGCCCTTGGAGCCGAGCTCGCCTAGCGGCAATGAGCTCCGCCCGTAACGCGCTCTGCATCAAAACACATTCGCATCCCAACAAAAACGGGAGCCGGATCACATCCGGCTCCCGTTTTCTGCTATGTCAGTCATATAAAGCGGCTACGAGATATTGCCCAAAAACGCCTTGGTTCGCTCGCTGTTGGGGTGGTCGAAGACCTCGCTCGGCGTACCCTCTTCCACAATGACGCCGCCGTCCATAAAGACGACGCGGTCGGCGACATCGCGGGCAAAGCCCATCTCGTGCGTCACGACGATCATGGTCATGCCGTCGCGCGCCAAGTCGCGCATGACGCCCAGGACGTCGCGCACGAGCTCGGGGTCGAGCGCCGAGGTGGCCTCGTCAAAGAGCATGACGTGCGGGTTCATCGACAGGGCGCGGGCGATGGCAACGCGCTGCTGCTGGCCGCCCGAGAGCTGGCTCGGCATAAAGTCGATACGCTCGGCAAGACCGACCTTGGTCAGCTCCTCGACGGCAATCTTCTCGGCCTCTTCCTTGCTACGCTTGAGCACCTTCTGCTGCGCAAGCATGACGTTCTTTTTGACTGACAGGTGCGGGAACAAATTGAACTGCTGGAACACCATACCCAGATGCGTGCGCACCTTGTTAAGGTCGACGCCCTTGGCGCACACGTCCACACCCTCAACGACAATCGAGCCACTCGTGGGATGCTCAAGACGGTTGATGCAGCGAAGCATCGTCGACTTACCCGAGCCCGAGGGACCCAGAACTACGACGACCTCGCCCTTGTGCACATCCAGATCGATATCGCGCAGGACCACGTTATCGCCAAAGGCCTTCTGGAGGTTCTTGATGCTGACGACGACCTCGTTCGAGTTATTGGTTTCGCTCATAATAGAACCTCCTTACAGACCAGCGATATGGTCGGCGGGCGTCGCGACAACCTGTCCGGCGCTCTTGGTGGGACGCTTCTTCTTGGTTTCGGCCGTCCCCAGAAGCCTCGCCTCAAGACCGCTCACCAAGCGAGCAAGCGGCAGGGTGATGACCAGGTAGAACAGGGCGGCAACCACATACGGCGTGATGGAGCCCGTCGTTGCCACGATGGTGCGGGCGTTCATGACGATCTCGACCACGCCCACGGCCGCGAGCAGCGACGTATCCTTGTAAAGCAGGATGAACTCGCTGGTCAACGTAGGCAGGACATTGCGGAACGTCTGCGGAATCATAACGTAGAGCAGTGTCTGGAAGGCGTTCATGCCCAGCGAGCGAGCCGCCTCGTTTTGGCCCTTGGGGATCGATTGAATACCGGCACGGAAGATCTCGCACAGATACGCAGACGAGTTCATGGCCATGACGATAACACCCAGGACATAGTCGTCCACCTTGACGCCGGCAAGCGGCAGGCCAAAGAACGCGATATAGATCTGCAGGAACGCCGGCGTACCGCGGATGATATTCACATAGATGCCGGCAAGACAACGAAGGATACGCGACTTGGAAATGCGCATGAGCGACAGCGCAAAGCCAAAGGGAATTGCCAGCGGAAACGCCACGAGCACGATCGAGAGCGACATGAGGAAGCCCTTAAAGACGATCGGCAGGCTTTGGACCAAAATGACTGGGTTCAAGAACAGGCGCAGGAACATATTGGAGTTCCAAGCCTCGACCCACGGCTGCTCCTTAAGATCGGTCAGGAAGTTATCGAAGGCCGTCACGCCCTTGATCTCGACGGAAGGAATCTTGGAAATCTTCTTGGTCGAGCCGTCAGCCAAGATGTAGGTTCCGCTAAAGGCCTCGTCGCCGCCCTCGACGGGGAACGTCACGCCGTAAACCTCGACACGGAAAAAGCCGCCGGCAGGCGCCGTCTCGCCAAAGTCGATCTTGAGCGTCTGGCCATCGGCCTTGCACGTGGGCTTCATGGGCGTACGGTCCATGAGGTCCTCGCCCGAGAGCATCGTCAATCGCGTGTCATCGGTACCAAACGTCGCGCCGTCGACAAACGTCAGCGAAAGACCGCTCAGCTCCTCGTCGGCATCGGCCTGAACTTCCCAGGTGATGCGCGTCTCGGTGCCGCCGACCACAGCGCTGCCCGAACCGGTGTTGGGTCGGGCGGTAATCTTTGCGGTCTCAAGCGCCTGGGCGGTCGTGGGCGCATATGCCCCCGCGCACACCAGCGCGAGCGCCACGGCCATGACGCAGGCTAGCTTTTGGAGCAAGGCGGACAGTGAAAAACGCTGCTCCGTGGCCCCTTTGTTCAATCGAGACAAGGTGGCTCCTATCGTAGAAGTTGCCGGCAAAACAAGACGGAAACGCGGTCCGTCGAGAGAAGCGCAAAGGCCCTCTCCGCAAAACGGAAAGGGCCCGCACGCAATCAAGCATTAATTTACTTGATGCTGTACTTAGCCATGAGGGCGTCAACGGTACCGTCGTCGGTCAGGTCCTTGATGGCCTGGTTGATGTCGTCCTTGAGCTTGGTGTTGCCCTGGTTGATGGCGATGGCGTACTCCTCGCCGGTGCTAATCTGCTTGATGGTCTGGCAGGTGTTGAACTGCTCGGCGGTCAGCTGGCTGGCAACGGAGCGGTTGGTGACTACTGCGTCGCCCTTATCGGACTGCAGGGCGCTGAAGCACTCGGTGGCGTCCTTGTAGGGAACAATCTTGGCCTTGGGGAAGTTCTCCTGGGCAAAGGCCTCGGCGGTCGAGCCAGACTGGACGATGATGGTAGCGTCGGCGTTGTTGAGCTTCTCGCTGAAGTTGTCGGCCGTGATGTCGGTGTTATCGACCTTGGTCACGATAGCCTGATCGTCCATGTAGTAAGAGTCGGAGAAAGTGACTTCCTTCTCACGCTCGGGCGTGTCAGTGATAGCCGCGATGGCGACGTCGTACTTGGCGCCCGAAGCGACGCCCGGAACCAGCGTGTCGAAGTCGTTGTTGACGTACTCGACATCCAGACCCAGCTTATCGCCGATAGCCTTAATGAGTTCAAGGTCAAAGCCCTGGTAGTCGCCGTTGTCATCCTTGTACTCAAACGGCGCGTACTCGGCAGAGGTGCCGACGGTGAGCGTACCGTCCTTGACGAGCGCGTACTCCTTGGAGCCGTCGACCTTCTCGACCTTAGCGTCGTCAGAGCTGCTGGAACTGGCATCAGAACCAGAGGTGGCGTTGGACGAGCCGCAGCCCGTCAGTGCAAGAGCGAGCGCCATGGCGCCCGTGGCGGCAAATGCACCAAGCTTCTTGAGCTTCATAATCAGTCTCCTTCCAGTGACCCCATTTGATTCAGAGGTCTGCAAAAACTGTTGGTTATTATGCACCTGTAAGTGCGAATCTGCAATTAGAAAACTGATTGAAACAATCACATAACGTGAATGGAACACTCCACTTTGTGACAGTCGTTACTGCTGTAACGACCTTAAAAGTTTGATTTCAGCTGCATAACCTGCAAGTTCGTTCGGCGTCTCCAAAATGAACGGCAATGCACGCAAACGGCTATTCGATACAATAATCTGCATAACCTGCATACCACCGCCAAACTCCTCGCTGCCAAGGTATCCCTTGCCGATGCACTCGTGACGATCTTTATGGGCACCACAGGGGTTCTTCGAATCGTTGATGTGTACGGCACGCAAGCGGTCGATACCCACCACGCGGTCGAACTCGTCGAGTACGCCGTCCAGATCATGGATGATGTCGTAGCCGGCATCGCTCACATGGCAGGTGTCCAGACACACGCCCAGCTTGTCCGATAGCTCTGGACGCCTGGCGGCAGCACCCTCGATAATGCGCGCCAGCTCTTCAAAGCTACGGCCCACCTCGGTACCCTTGCCCGCCATGGTCTCGAGCAGCACCGTCGTCTGCTGTCCCCCAAACATCACCTGACACAAGGTGTCGACGATCATCTGAATGCCGGAATCAGTCCCCTGCCCCACATGCGCGCCGGGGTGGAAGTTGTAGTAGTTGCCGGGCAGCGCTTCCAGACGCTGCAAGTCCTCGGCCATGGCCTCCAAGGCAAACTCGCGCGCCCGCTCTTTAGCCGAACAGGGGTTATAGGTATACGGGGCATGAGCCACAAGCGGGCCAAAATCGTTTTGCTCCATAAGCTCGCGCAGGGCCGCCACATCATCCATATCAAGGTCTTTCGCCTTGCCACCACGCGGGTTGCGCGTAAAGAACGCAAAGGTATTGGCGCCAATGGACAACGCCGTCTCCCCCATTGCCCGATAGCCCTTCGTCGTCGAAAGATGACACCCGATCGTTAGCATCTCCAACTCACCCTCATCAGTTGCGGTGAAATACGGTTTATTGGTGCCTTATTTTGGCGCAAACAGACCGTATTCCACCGCAAGTTATAAAAGGGTCATGAGGGGCGCGTTTTGCAAAAGGCTTTAAGCGCAGCCGTTACGGGGCCAGGCTGGAAACGTCGGCGCACATCGTCGAGACGCTCGGGAATATCGATGTGCTGCGGGCAGTGACGTGCGCATTTGCCGCACTTGACGCAATTGCTCACCAGCTTGGGCTCGTTCGTCCGCACCGCACTCGCCGTAAAGTATTGCGACAGCCCCGTAAACCAGCTGTGCGCATAGCTCGCGTTGTAGGCGGCAAAGCAGCCGGGAATGTTGATACCCTTGGGACATGGCATGCAGTAGCCACATCCCGTGCAGGGCACACGGTTCGATTTCTCAAACTCCATCAACACGCGCGCAATCGTGTCGAGCTGGTTGGCAGTCATCGAATTCGGCAACGCGAGGTCTGCCAGTGACGAATTCTCGTCCACCTGCGCGGTATCGGTCATACCCGAAAGCAGCATCGTCACCTGAGGATGATTCCACACCCACGAAAGACCCCAGGCGACAGGAGTGCGCAAATGCGGGTCGCGGGCACTATCGAGCACAGCGCGGGCCCGTGGCGGCAGCTTGCCCGCCAAACGCCCGCCCAGCAGCGGCTCCATCACAAACACCGCGAGCCCGCGCTCCGCAGCCGCCATGAGTCCTGCTGTTCCCGCCTGATATCGCTCTCCAGCGTAATTGTACTGGATCTGGCAAAAGTCCCACTCATATGCATCGAGCATCGTCATGAAATCCGCCGCGCTGCCGTGGTACGAAAAACCAATCTGGCGAATGCGCCCCGCCGCCTTTTGACGCGCAATCCAGTCCTCGATGCCCAACGCCACCACACGTTCCCACTGGGCGGGCGAGGTAATGTTGTGCATGAGGTAATAGTCGATACGGTCGGTCCGCAGGCGACGCAGCTGCTCGTCGAAGAACCGATCGAAATCCTCCGCGCATTTGCACGAAGCATGCGGCAGCTTGGTTGCGAGCAAAACCTGGTCGCGCAAGCCCAGGCGCTCAAGCGACGCCCCCACGCACGCCTCGTTGCCGGGATAGAGATAGGCCGTGTCCAGGTAGTTAATCCCCTGCTCCACCGCACGGGAGATGATGGCGTCGGCAGTCTTCGCATCCGGGCGTCCCGGCGCACCGGGAAACCTCATGCAGCCCAGCCCCAACGCCGAGATACGGTTGCCGCTTTTGGGGTCAACGCGGTATTGCACGGCCCCTCCCTTCGCCATCAGCGCCCCGGCAAGGCGAAACACAATGGTCACGCAGCCGAAACATCGTGGAATCGCAATCGAGAACGTATCGTAACGCAGCAGAAATCGAGCTGTCACGGCACCGCATTAACATCAGCAAAAAGCCCGATGAAAGGAGCTTCCCGCCACGGGCGCTGTCATCTTCTGCACCTTCCCCAAGGTGCGCGATGGCGTTGGATATCCCACGCGCGTCTTTGCGGTCTGCCCCGCGTCATAAGTTCCCATGCGTTTGTTCTTCTAAATACGACCACCCGGCGCATGCGACATGCTCCGGCAAAACCAGAGTTGAGGCCATCTTTAAGACCCCACGATCTCGTCCTCATCATCACGACAAAGGACGACACCGGCACTTCCCAGCACAGCGACAGCAATTAAGGCCCCAACAACGATAGGAGCAGCTCCGCACGCGCCCTGCATGCCCGCGACCAGCGCGGCCGTGGGGCCAAGACAACCAAGTACCAATGCGACGGCGGCGATAGCGATATCTCGAGCGTTCATGAGACCACTTCCTCCACGAGAAAGACCTTATTTCTCATGAACCAGTGTGCCCCGCATGCATACGCCCAGCGTACCGCCACGGTAAGGGCTCTGTTAACTCAAACGCACATAAAGAAAGGGCGGCTTTACGTTGCCTAAAAGCTCAGTAAAGACGCCCGCCCATCATGTGCCTATTTTGCTCTGATGGCAGATTACCAACCGGTATAGTAGTCGGTGGTTCCGGCAGCACAGCCGGAGTCATAGACCTTGCACTCGCCCTTGGAACCGGTAAACGTGGAGCCTTGGGCCTTATCGCCCGCGGCCACGACGTAGTAGCCGTCGGAATCGCGCCAGAAGCCCTCAGAATCCTGAGTCCATTCGCCCGTGCGATAGTGATAAAGCACATTGCTGCTGTAATAGGTCTCGCGGCGCCCGTTGTAGTTATTGACACCCGTAGAGCGCGTCAGGCCCGATCCGTTCGCGTAGGACGCGGCAGACGCGTAGGACGGAGTGTAACCGGCGTTATGGTACGAAGCCTGGGCGGCCTCGGCAGCCTCCGCCTCGGCGGCAGCAACCTCGAGCGCTTCGCGCTTGGCATCCTCAAGTGCAGTGCGCAGCTCATCGAGCTCGGTCGACTTCGCGTCGACCTCCTCCATCGTCAAAAGACTGCCCGCACCGTCGATACAACCCTGCAGCACAGCGCGCTCGTCATCGGTGGCATAGTCACCGTACATGTTCATGATGATCTGAGCGCGCATCTCCAGGGAATCGCGCTTAGCCTCCATCGAGGCGTTCCACTCCTGCATGGAACCATAACCATCGCCGCGATAGTCAACGGGCTGTACCAGCGTCGTCTCGGACGGTGTAGATCCAACCGTATCGGACAGTGTTGCGGCGTGGGCATCAGTTGCGCCGGCGCCCGCCAAAAGTGCCACGGTCAGAGCGGCGGAAAGGGCGGCGGCTTTCGGTTTTCGTGAATCGATCCTCATGTAGCTGGAAACCTCCGTAGTGCGTTTTTGCTGCGTTTGAGCTGCGTATGATTCAATCGCGCTGCATAGTACCCCGAGCAAATCGCGACCTGCGGCTTTACTCAAAAGGCGCACGTCAATTGCGTAAAACTCACATCCTCTCAACAGGAGTTTTCCACAACTCGAATGCATAAAGCGTGTCAAAAACCCTGTTTTTGCACCCGCTCTATGCAAAAAAGGCGCCTGTGCAACCATTGTTCGCACAGGCGCCTTGAGCAGGCATTTTATGCAGTTATACCTATCGGGTCGCAAGGGGTCCTTGCACAAGTCGTCTTACTCGTCCAGCGCGGCGAAGGCCTGCTTCAGATCCCAAATGATATCCTCGGCGTTCTCGGTACCGATGGAAAGACGGATCGTGGAGGGTGTGATGTTCTGCTCGGCGAGCTCCTCGGCAGAGAGCTGGGAGTGCGTGGTGGTAGCCGGGTGCACGACGAGCGACTTGACGTCGGCCACGTTGGCAAGCAGCGAGAACACCTGCAGATGATCGATGAACTTCCAGGCCGCCTCCTGGCCACCCTTAATCTCAAAGGTAAAGATCGAGGCACCGCCGTTGGGGAAGTACTTCTGATAGAGCTCGTGATCGGGGTGCTCAGGCAGGCTCGGGTGGTTCACCTTGGCGACGTGGCTGTCACCAGCCAGGAACTCAACGACCTTCTTGGTGTTCTCAACATGACGGTCAACGCGCAGCGACAGAGTCTCGGTGCCCTGGAGCAGGACCCAGGCGTTGAACGGGCTGATGCAGGCGCCCTCGTCACGCAGCAGAATAGCGCGGACATAGGTTGCGAAGGCGGCGGGACCGGCAGCCTCGGCAAACGAAACGCCGTGATAGGAGGGGTTGGGCTCGGCGATCTGGGCATACTTTCCGCTCGCCTTCCAATCGAAGTTACCGCCGTCGACGATCACACCGCCCAGCGAGGTGCCGTGGCCGCCGATGAACTTGGTTGCGGAGTGGACGACGATGTTGGCACCATGCTCCAGCGGACGGAACAGATACGGGGTGCCGAAGGTGTTGTCGACGACAACCGGCAGACCGTGCTTCTTGGCGATCTCGGAGATGGCGTCGATGTTGGGGATGTCGGAGTTGGGGTTGCCGAGCGTCTCGAGGTAGATGACCGTGGTGTTGTCCTTGATGGCCCCCTCGACCTCTTCCAGGTTATGGGCATCGACGAAGGTGGTCTCGACGCCAAACTGGGAGAGCGTATGCTCCAGCAGGTTGTAGGAGCCACCGTAGATGGTCTTCTGAGCCACCACGTGGTCACCGGCCTGGGCAAGAGCCTGCAGGGTATAGGTGATGGCAGCAGCACCGGAGGCGACGGCGAGACCCGCCACGCCACCCTCGAGTGCGGCGATACGGTCCTCGAAGACGCCCTGGGTGGAGTTGGTCAGACGGCCGTAGATGTTACCAGCATCGGCAAGACCAAAGCGGTCGGCGGCGTGCTGGGAGTTGCGGAACACATAGCTCGTGGTCTGGTAGATAGGCACGGCGCGGGAGTCGGATGCGGGATCGGCGCTCTCCTGGCCAACGTGAAGCTGCAGGGTATCGAAACCAAAGGTGTGCTCGGGGTTGTTGATGAACTGGCTCATGATGATCTCCTTGATCGAACAAAAGTAAATAAAAAGAGAGAAGTAAGTCGCTGTATCCTGATCACGCCGACGGGCGCAAACAGGAGCCCGGCATTCGTCTTGGTAAGCAATTCATATGCGGGCCTCCTTTCGCATCCCGGTTCCGTGGTTGGCTTAATTACCTACCGCCTTTGTGTGTTTTGAATAGTACGAGCATTATTTCCCTCGGTCAATCACTTAAAAGCGCTAACCTGTTATCGTTTTTATAGATAACAATCGGAAGGATTGCGTCGATGACCCTCCAGCAGCTTCGTTTTCTGATCGCCGTGGCAGAGTCCGGCTCAATCAACGCCGCAGCTCAGCGCCTCTATACCGCTCAGTCCAACATCTCAAACGCCGTCAAAAGCCTGGAACAGGAGCTCCATCTGGAGATCTTTACGCGCTCCAGCCGCGGCGTCACGCTCACCAACGACGGCACCGAGCTTTTGGGCTATGCGCGTCAAGTCGTAGAGCAGGCCGATATGCTCGAGGCCCGCTACGAGGACGGCGGCACGCCCCAGGCGCGCCTTGCCATCTCGGCCCAGCATTACGCTTTTTCGGTCGAGGCCTTCGTCAACGTCGTCGAGCGCTGCCGGGACAGTAAGTTCGAATTCATCATGCGCGAGACCACCACGTCGCAGATCATCGATGACGTCCGCGCGTTTCGCAGCGACATCGGCATTCTGTATCTGGATGACTTTAACGCCCGCGTTCTGCAGAAGGCCTTCGCCGATGCCCGCGCAAGCTTCCATCCCCTCTTCGACGCGACGGTCCACGTCTTCGTTAGCGAGCGCCACCCGCTCGCACGCCGCCCGCAGCTGTCCCTTGCCGACCTTACACCCTATACGCGCTACAGCTTTGAGCAAGGCACCTCGAGCTCCTTCTATTACGCCGAGGAACCTTTTAGCTATATCCCTTGCGACCGCAACATACGAATCTCGGACCGCGGAACACTTACTAACTTACTTATCACGTCGAACGGTTACACCCTGTCGACCGGTGTCCTCTCCAATGAAATGCAATGGGGTATGGCATCGATCCCGTTAGCAGACGCCCCAACGATGCACGTAGGCTATATCATGCACGACGAGCGCAAGCCCTCTCCCCTCTTGCAGCAATACCTCGACGAGCTCAACCACATCATCCGTGCCAACTAACTGTCGGAAGACGGGGTAGAAATCGTAGATTGCTAGCCCCCGGCGGGCATGGCGCTACAATGGTCACTCACACGAAACGTACCCAACGAAAGGAAGCCCGTGAAGGTCATCATCTATACCGACGGCTCGGCCCGATCAAATCCGGGACGCGGCGGCTACGGCGCCGTGCTCAAATACACCAACCCCGCCGGCAAGACCTTTACCTCCGAGCTTTCGCGCGGTTACGCCAAGACCACCAACAACCGCATGGAGCTCATGGCCGTTATCGTGGCGCTCGAGGCACTCAACCGCCCCTGCGAGGTCGAAGTCCATTCCGATTCGCAGTACGTCGTCAACGCCTTTAACAAGCACTGGATCGACGGCTGGAAAAAACGCGGATGGAAAACCGCCAACAAGCAGCCCGTCAAGAACCGCGATCTGTGGGAGCGCCTACTCACCGCCAAAAGCAAGCATAAGGTTGAATTCATCTGGGTTAAGGGTCACGCCGGTCATGAGCTCAACGAGCGCTGCGATGAGCTCGCCACCACGGCGGCCGATGGCGGCAACCTCGATATCGACACCGGCTTTAACGAGAGCGACCTGTAATATCGTTTTCGCGCAGTTTTATATCCCCACGCGCTACACTCATCCTGTAGACCAAACAACGCAAGGGGGACGTATGCTGCGCATCGCGACCATCGGCACATCCATGATCACCGACGACTTTATCCAAGTCGTCAACGCCAACGACCAAGCCGCGTTTGTGGGCACGCTTTCACGCGATTCAGATCGCGGTGCTGCCTTTACCGCCGAGCGCGGTGGCGAGCGAAACTTTACTTCACTCGATGAGCTTGCGGCAGCCGCCGGCGTCGACGCCGTCTATATCGGCAGCCCTAACGCACTTCACTACGAGCAGGCCCTTGCCTGCATCGCCGGTGGCAAGCACGTCATCGTCGAGAAGCCCTTCTGCGCCACCGAAGCGCAGGCGCTGGAAGTCTTCCGCACTGCCGAGGCAGCAGGTGTCGTGGCCCTCGAGGCCATGCGTCCCCTCCACGATCCCGCCTTCCACGCCATCGAGGACGCCCTGGGCGAGATCGCCCCCATCCGCCGCGCCTCATTGCGCTTTGGCAAATATTCCTCGCGCTACAACGAGATCCTCGCGGGACGTGCCACCAATATCTTCGACTGCAATATGGCATCGGGTTCCCTCATGGACATTGGCGTCTACACCGTCGAGCCCATGGTCGAGATTTTCGGCATGCCCTCCGGCCTTACGAGCATGACTACTCTGCTCGACCCCACCACGCGACAGCTCACGAACGGCCCCATCGACGGCTGCGGTTCCATCCTCGCCAGCTACGGCGGTGGCCGTATCTCCGTCGAGCTCGCGCACTCCAAAATTACGAATGACCTGCTGCCCTCGCAGATCGAAGGCGAACGTGGCACGATCCAGATCGACCATCTGTCCACGCCCCGCAACGTCCGCATCGATTATCGCGGCGACATCGTACGCGGCTCGGCGACCGAGGCACCACGCGAGCAAGGCGGCAACGGCCGTGTGCTCGACCTGCCCAAATCGAGCAACACGATGGAATACGAACTCACGGACTTTATCACCGCCATCGGCGGCATCGATAACGTAAAGGAAGAGATTTGGGAGACCCCGGCGGGACGCCACGAGCTTGGCCACTACCGCGATGTCACGCTCGTGTCGCTGCGTATCATGGATGCCGTGCGTCAGCAGGCGGGCATCGCCTTCCCCGCCGACTCTAACGAGCAGGCATAGCGATGGGTTTTTTCGACAAGCTTTTCTCGGGCGTCACCGGCGGCAGTCGAGAACCCCAAAAGCCCTCTGGCGTCGAGCTCGAGCTGCGCCGCAGACTTACTGTGTTCGCAAGCGACGAGGCCACTCAAGACGCCCCGCAGCGCTATTTCCTGCGCTGGGCGGGGCAAGTCCAGGGCGTTGGTTTCCGCTTTACCAACACCAACCTCGCGCAGGCACGCGCACTCACCGGCTGGGTGCGTAACATGGAAGATGGCTCGGTTGAGATGGAGATACAGGGAGCTCCGGCAAACATCCTATCTCATCTCGAGGCGCTTCATGCCTCCTACGAGCGCATGGGGACGCGTTTTCGCCTCGTAGACGCCCAGGCCCGAGCCCCACTTGCCAATGAAGACGGTTTCAGTCCTCGTTATTAGTATTGTGTGCTAAATACGGTATCATTTACCTACGACCGTTGATAGAAAAGAGGCGAGGCGTATGGCGGTGCAAAGAAGGAATACCAGGCAGCGAAAGCTGGTTCTTGACGCCGTGCGCCAAAGCTATAACCATCCCACCGCCGACGAAATCTACAACGTCGTGCGTGCGCAGGATGACAAGATCAGCCGCGGCACGGTCTACCGCAACCTCAACCTCTTGGCCGACGCCGGCGAGATTCTCTCCATCAAGACGCCGGGCGGCAGCCGCTTCGATCGCACGATTGATCCGCATGCGCATATCATCTGCGCCTCGTGCAGCCGCGTCATCGACGTACCACTTCCCTTCGATGCCCAGCTCAACGCCAAGGCGTCCGAGCAAATCGGCTGGCACGTCACGTCGCACTACACCATCTTCGAGGGTCTCTGCCCCGACTGCCGGTAGATGTTTGGGACATGCCTTAAAAAACACCTTTTCGCACTCTGCAGCAAAAAGTAGATTTCTAGGCATGTCCCAAATATCTACTCGGCGAGCAGGCGACGGAGTTCTTCTTCGACCGTGCGCACGTAGCGGACGCGGTCGTTGACGCCGCGCATAGTGGGGTTGCAGCTCTCCATCAGATAGGGATGGCCCACGACGTTGAGCATGTCGCGATCGTTCTCATTGTCGCCAAACGCCATCATCTCATCGGGCGAAATCCCCAGGGCACGACCGTAATCGGCAAGCGCGGAGCCCTTGCCCGAACCGAAACCGATCAAGTCCGTCCATGCGGCCCCCGACGTCATCACGTCGACACGGTCGCTAAAGAGGCGCTCGAAATACTCCCGGGCCGCCGGATAATCCACCTTGGGCGTCTGGAAGCCAATCTTAATGACATCCTCATCGATGTCCTCGGGACGGTCGACCACCGCCACATCGCAGTGGACCTCATGGCGCAAATGGTCGACGAACGCATCGTTGCCGCTCATAGCGTAGAGGTGCCCCTCACACGAAAGGGTCACGTCGGCATGGGGATACGCAACCACGGCATTCGCGATAACCATAGCAAGGCCACGCTCCATGGAACGCTTGACAACGGCACGCCCCTCGCTCATCACCAGGGTTCCGTTTTCGCATACATAGGCGAGCTCATCGGCCACCGGGGCAAACAGGTAGCGCAAGCTCGCATATTGACGGCCACTCGCCGGCATAAACACGATACCGCGACGATGCAGCTCATCGATAAGCTCAAATGCCTCGGAACGCAGCTCGCGCTCCCCCGGATGCAGTAAAGTGCCGTCCAAATCGCATGCAATCAGCTTGATTCCCTCAAGACCCATAGCTTCCCCCAAAGCCTCCTATCAACAGCAAGACGGACCTTGATTGGTCGTCCCTCAAAGCCCGTCTTGCGCATACGTGCGCTTAGCCGCGCGTCTTTTTTACGATGGTAAAGTCGGGAGCCATGCTCACGACGACCTCCGCCGCACTCGACGCAAAGCGCCGGTCCGCATCGAGTTCACGGGTAACCACCGAGAGCCGAACACCCTCGACACCCCGGAGCATGCGGCCCAAAACAGGCTGCAACGGCGTATACATGCGCACGGTATGCTCGTCCGAGTCGCCCCGGAAGAGCGGCGCATGCATGTTGCCGATCTCCCAGCACGCATGCGCGAGCGCAATCGGATCCATGCGGTCGACTTCGACCAAATAAACCTCGGCGCTGCGCAGGCGCACGACAACCGCCACGGGCACCATGCCCGAACGGTCAATGGCGAGCACGTCGCCATCGGCAAGACGACCGCCATCGGTAGTATCCAGCCGAACATCGATCGTGCGCCCCAGCTCCGTCACGCCCCCAAACGCGCACACATCAGCCTGGTCCCAATCGAGCAGTAGCTCGTCAACTTCAAAAACGCCGCCCAACTTCCGGCGAAGCAGGAGTTCATAGGACGGATCGTTGAGATTTCCCAAGCATGTCGTCGAAACCAAGCGTTCAGGCATACTCTAACCCTCGACCTCAACGAGCTCGATATCAAAGTTGAGGTCCTTGCCGGCCAACTCGTGGTTGGCATCGAGCGTCACGGCCTCGGGCGTTACGTCGATGACCACGGCGGGAACGGGCATACCGCTCGGCGTGGACAGGAAAAGCTTCATGCCCTTCTCGATCTGCTCGATGTTGGGGACCTGTTCGGCCGGGAAGGTAATAACCATCTCGGGATTGTGCTCGCCGTAGGCATCGGCAGCAGGAATGTGCACGGTCTTCTTCTCGCCCACCTGCATGTCGACAACAGCGGCGTCGAAGCCCTTGATCATCTGGCCGGCGCCGCAGGTGAACTCCAGCGGCTCACCGCGATCGTAGGAGCTATCGAACTGCGTGCCGTCGTCGAGCGTGCCACGATAATGGGTCTTAACCTTCTTGCCCTGGTTGGACATGGTAACCTCCGTGATAAGGGCGGCGCACAACGCGGGCCGCCATGAACATATGGCGCTAACTATACCCTAGTCATACAATTCAAAGACAGTTTGCAAAGAAACGCTGCAACCGGAGGAACCATGGCATATCCCGTATTTGACCTACACTGCGACACCGCCGACCGCATCGGCTGGGCCACGCTCGATCTCGACCTGCGCTTTACCGCCGGCACCGACGGTTATTTCCCCGGCGACGAAACGCATCCGCAAGATTTCGACCTCATCGAGGGCAACGCCTGCGCCATCTCGCTCGCAAAGATCGGCAACACGCCGTGGGCACAGTGCTTCGCCACGTTTGTCCCCGACGAGATTCCCACCGCCCACGCTGCGCGCTTCCAGGCGCAGATCATGGCGCACATGAGCGGCCAGGCAATGCTCAACCACGACCGCATGGTCAACGTACGTAGCGCCGCTGACATTCGCGCTGCGCTCAAAGACGGCAAGGTCGCCTGCATCCACACTATCGAAAACGCCACGTTCTTTGCCGAGGACCCCGCGCTGATCGAGGTGCTCAAGAGCCTGGGCGTACTCATGTCATCACTCAGCTGGAACGCGCAGGGACCGCTCGCGAGCGGACACGACACCCATGCCGGCCTCACCGCCGCCGGCATCGAGGCACTTACACAGATGGAGCACGCCGGCATGGTGCTCGACGTCTCCCACCTCAACGATGAGTGCTTTGACGAGGTTGTCGCCCACGCCACGCGCCCCTTCGTCGCCAGCCACTCCAACTCCCGCACCGTCTGCGGCGTCAAGCGCAACCTCACCGACGACCAGTTCCGCACCATCCG
>UQPJ01000025.1:0-29301 GCA_900543015.1 uncultured Collinsella sp. | reverse complement strand
CTCGTAGCCGATATGCTCAGGGAGCAGGCCCTTAACACCGTTGCGGCGGTTCTGCCATTCGATGATACGGTCGAAGTACTCGGGGCGCGGATCGAAATAGCCAAACATGGGATGCTGGGCGCGCTGAATGATGTGCTCCTGGACCGTGGGCACCGTGGCAAAATTCATGTCCGCCACCCACATGGGGATGCGGTCGAAGCCCTCATCGGGTGCGTTCGGAGCCATGCCGGGGATCTCACCCCAAGAGTCAACAGCGATAGAGTCCATGCCGTGGCAGTCGATAAGCGAGCTGAAGTCGTATTTCATGCTGAGCTCCCGTGCAAAGTGATTGTTTTGGTAGGCGTTATTGTCCACCAGCGCGGGCGGTTTTGGCGCGGGGTTTGGCGCTTAATTTGACGGGTGCGGACGAATGGCAGGTTAGTCTTGCGCGTCGTTGACGGCGGTTACCGTCAACCTGGTTCCGTCGACCGTAAAGGATATGTCGAACCCGGCGTAAGCCAAGTGGTAAATGCGGTTTGGCTCGTACTTGCTACCCGCGCGGCGCGGATCTTGGCGAAGGACCTCGACCAAGCCGGGGAGCTTTGCGGGCGGGACCATATCCTGCAGCGCTTGCGGAAACTCGACGTCGAGCTCTTGCCACGGAGCATCCTCAATCCAGCCGCCCGTCGCATCCGGGTGACAGTCGGCAAACGGAATGTAGGGCTTAATGTCGTAGATGGGCGTGCCATCGCGCAGATCGGCCCCCAGCACATGGATGATGGGGCCCTCGTCAGTGAGCTCGACACGATCGAGCTTGACGCAGGTGAGCCCGATGGGATTAGGGCGAAACGGACTGCGCGTGGCAAACACGCCCACGCGCTCGGCTCCACCCAGACGCGGCGGGCGCACGGTCTTCGACCACTTGGCATTAGTGCCGGACCTGTCCTGCGTCTTGGCATCGGCGGCAATATCCTTAGCCGTGCCGCCGGGCGTGCCGTTTTCGAAGCGCCAGAGCAGCCATAGGTGAGAGAAGGAGTCCAGACCCTCAACCGCTGCGTTGGAGGCAAATTCCGGCTCAAAAACGATGCGTCCCTGCAGATGAGGCGCCAAAAAGCTGTTGCGCGGAATGCCGAACTTCTGCGGCAGATCGGTATGTATGTGTGCAATAGGTTCCATGCCGGTCATTGTACGGCATGGAGGTGTGGGGCGATGCGCGCAATTCTTCGCCGCGGTCCCCCGTCGTGCAACCAACGGTTGCTTGGAAGGGTGCCGGCCGCCGCGTATGCTTAAGCCATCAACCAGCAGAAAGGAGCCGCTATGGCCTTTGCGGAAAAGCTCATTGCTGTCCGTCGCGCCCATCACCTTACCCAGGAGCAGCTCGCCGCCAAGCTCTTCGTCACACGCCAAGCCGTCAGCCGTTGGGAGCGCGGCGAGGTCACACCGGGCATCGACATGATGAAGCTCATTGCCGCCGTGACCGGCGAGCCACTGTCTCATCTGCTCGAAATGCCCGAGTACTATTGTCAGAGCTGCGGCATGATACTCACGCCCGACGACTGCGGTACCGATGCTCACGGCGCAACGACCGACCATTACTGCAAGTGGTGCTACGACCACGGCAAGTACACCTACGAGACCACGATGGAGGCAATGATCGAGGACTGCGCTCCGCGTCTGGCGCAAAACACCGGCATGTCGCTCGACGAGGCAGTCTCGCTCATGGGTGCCGTGCTGCCGCAACTGGAGCGCTGGCGTACCGTGCAGGAAAACGAGGAGCGCTACGGCGCCGAGGCACGGGCGCGCTATGGCGATGAGGCTATCGATGCAGCAAACGAAACGTTACTGGACATGGATCCCCAGACATGGAACGACATGAAGGAACTCGAGCGTGCCATTCTGGGTCAGCTCTCGATTGCCATGGGCGACGGCGATCCAAAGAGCAGAAAGGCCCAAAAACTTGTTGCGATGCATCGTCGTTGGATTGGCCTCAACTGGGGAAGCGAACCCCAAGACGAGGCATACCTGGGGCTCGCCCACGGCTACCTCGCCGACCAGCGCTTTGTTGACTACTACGACAAGCCCTGCGGCACCGGAGCCACGGCGTTTCTGGTCCAGGCAATCGAGTCATCGCTGACTCGCGCATAGACCGCGGCGGCATTGGGTATCTCAATCGAAACCTCAACCGATTGGAGACCTATGGCTACTGATCACAAGCTCGAGCTGTACGTTATGACCGGCTGCCCGTATTGCATAAAGGTCAAGCGCTTTTTGGCCGATAACGGCGTGACCATCCCCGAGCGCAATATCTCGACCGACCCCGATGCCGAGCAGACGCTCATCGCCGTCGGCGGCAAGCGCCAGGTTCCCTGCCTGTTCATTGACGGCGCGCCGCTCTACGAGTCGGGCGACATCATCGCGTGGGTGCAGGAGAATTTGCTCTAGCGTTCTATTGCGGTCGGCCGGCCCCAACGCACAAACCCATACGAACCAAACATGTACGTCAGCATCCAAAGTCGACATTTTTCGACATCTTTGGATGCTGGCGTACAGCTTTTCAATCTAGTCATTGGGGACGTTCTTGAATGACTAGTCGTTTAAGAACGTCCCCAACGACTAGTAGCCACAAAAGCGGGCAACAGGCGCGAGCGGCTGCTCGCGAAAGACGCGCTCGACGGCGGCGCGGTATTCGTCGACCTTTTTGGTCTTGCGCACGAGCTTGTGCACGGTAGCGGGATCGGCGAAGGCACATTTGGCGTAGAACCACCATTCCTTCATGCGAAAGACCGCGTTGCCCCCAATCTCGTCCGCATAGGCCGCAAACAGCGTGTCGTGGAAGCGCTGCAACTCGGCAGCCGTGGCGGCAGGGCCGCCCTTAACCATGCGAGCCAGCGCGGGGTTCGCGAGCAAGCCGCGCCCCAACATTACGTGGCGTGTTCCGGGATAGGCCCCCACCAGCGCATCCATGTCCTCAAGATCAAAGATGTCGCCGTTATAGGCCACGGGAAACGGCGCCCGCTCCAACGTCTCGCCGTAAAACTCTTTACGCGGCGAGCCCGTATAACGGTCCTTTTGCACGCGCGGATGCACGATCAGCTCTGCCAGCGGCATGCGGCAATAGAGGTCGAGCACGCGTTCGTACTCGTCATCGCTTTCCAACCCCAGCCTGGTCTTGACCGACACCGGCAAGGGTGAGCGTTCGCACACGTCGCTCAAGAACACCTCGAGCTCATCCAGGTTGCGCAGAAAGCCCGAACCCTTGCCTTTGGCAACAACCGTACCCGAGGGGCAGCCAAGGTTGAGATTGACCTCGCGGTACCCCATCTCGGCGAGCACCTGCGCCGCCCACACAAACTCGTCCGCATTCTTGGACATCAGCTGAGGTACTACGTTAAGCCCCTGGTTATTGGCAGGATCGACCTCTTTAAACGCCTTGCCACCAAAGCGGTTGCCCACCCGCGGCGGCGGCAAAAACGGCGTGTAATAACAATCGAGCGCGCCAAAGCACTCCGCATGCACGCGACGGAACACATGCCCGGTAATCCCCTCCATAGGGGCCAGCGATAAATTCATCAACATCCACTCTCAAATCAATGTGACAAAGGGACAGTCCCTTTGTCACATCCCATTCAAGCGGTTCAGGAACTCTTCGCAGGCGCGAGAACGCAGGCGATATTTTTTCCACACCAGACACGATGCAATGGTGAAGGGGCAAAAGGGCAGTCCCTTTGCCCCAAGTGCCGGCTACCGGACGCAAGCTAGTTGCCGTTCGCGAACGCCGCCCATATTTCGAGGTCTAATACTTTTCCCGAGAAGTGAACGGCTCTATTTGGACCCCCGAAGCATTGACATTTTTAGGCGTCAAAACCGCAGGATTTGACTGGCAAAACCGCAGGAAATTGCACGCCAAAAGTGTCGATGCTTCGGGAGTCCGTTTTCACTCGTTCACTTCTCGGGAAAAGTATTAGACCTCGATTCCGCAGTCCCCGATGTGACAAAGGAACAGTCCATTTGTCACATTCAGAATTGACCCCCCCCCCCCGCAATAGCTCATCGATGGCGGGATTCTCTATACTGGGTCACATATGACGGTATCGCGCCAAAGGAGAACGCCGTGACCACGTCGCAGATATCCCTGCTCGCGCTCATCTTGGTTGGGGGCATCGGCATCCTGCTTATCGGAGTGAGCGCGCTCATGAAAGCCGCCGCTCGCAAGAAAGCCAAGGCCTGTACCGCCGTGACCATGGGAACGGTCATCGACCATCGCTTTATGGGCGAAGGCAGGATGTATCCCGTTTTGGAATACGCCGTCGACGGCACGCAATACCGCGCGAAAAAACAATTCCGTGGCATAAAGACCAAAAGCTTGTCGGGACTCCCCATCCGCACGCAAGCCACCGCCTACGAAGACGCCAAGGGCTGGCTGCACGTGCAGACAGGCCCCATCGCCCGCCTAGGCACCCTCGCGGAGCAGCTTTGGCCCCTCGGTAGCCAAATGACCGTGTACTACAACCCCAGCAGCCCAGACAAGAGCTATGTCGAGCGCCCTATCGTGGGCGACTTTGCCACGCTGATGTTTAACATCGCGGGTATCTTGCTCATCGCGCTGAGTATTTTGCTCTATGTTCTTATCCAGCGCTAGCTCAGACTGATACATCCCGCGCGCCGCGCGCCGTAATGACCGCCACGACACCAAGGACCAGCTATGGCAACACTCTCCGAACAAGAACGTAAGCGCATCCAGCGATACTGCATTTGCCCCAAGGTTGCCGGCGCGGCGCTTGCCATGGCATTCGTGCTGCCCTTATCGATCATTCCTTTCGAAATGGTCGACGACATCGTCTTCCATCACGAAGGCTTCCAAGAGACAGGCATGATGACCGCCTTGGTGCTCACCGCCATCGAGCTCGTTATATTCTGCTACTGCGCTCTCGCCCCGCGCTTTGGCATGCGTGGCAAGCAGTGGAAGGAAATGCAGCGCCGGCTCGCCGTCGAGCAGAGCGAGAAAGACCGCTCGGCACAAATCGCAGGCGTTGTTGGCACGCAGGCCGCCGCGCGCCTGCTCAAGAACAGCGACAACGAGACCGCGCGCAACCTGGGCGGCGCGGCAGAAGTCGCCGCTGCCGTAGGCGCCGTCGCCACCGCGGCAGACGTGCTTACCGAGAGCTTCGCCAACGCGAAGGCTATGGCAGAGGCCTGTGGCGTGCCTATCCCCCGTGCAAAAAAGTGGATCGTCGCGCTTGTGGCACTGCCCCTCGCAATCGTGTGCGGTGCCTATATCCCGCAGCTGGCGCAGGGGAACATCGAGATGCAGGAGAACGCCGCGGCCGCGGCCGAGCAGATCGCCATTGCTCGCAAGGCATTAGAGCCCTCATGCGAGTACGTGTCCGCCGATGACCCCTACGAGCGATACCAAGATTACGGCTATCACGTCCGCGGTTATCTGCACGACGGCGACTCCGATACCCAAAAGACCTATACGTACCTGGATTTTGACAACAAGGGGACACTCACGGAAGTGAGCTACGCGGCAGAGGTCGACCCCGGCGCGAGCCTCGAGGACAACCTCGCCCGTATCGAGCTCGATCTTGACGAGCTTTCCTCTGTTGTCCAAACCATAGACGTCAAGACCGCAAGCCCCGAGCTCCTAGCACCGCAGAAGCTCCCCGAAGAGTTTAGGCAAGCTTTTTTGAACGGCTCGCTCTACGAGAGAATCTCTATCAGGACGAGTGACGACCCTATTAAAGCGTATTACTCGTTTGACACGGATCCCGAGGACGAGTTTGACGAGTACACCCATCCAACCATCCGCATCACGCTGATGGGCAAAACGAACTAGGTGCAGGGAGATGAATGTGACAAAGGGACTGTCCCTTTGTCACATTATTCGGAGCGTAGGGCTTCCACGGGGTCTTTCTTGGATGCGCTACGGGCCGGCAGCAGGCCGGCGACAACCGTCAACAGCACCGAAATCGCGATGAGCACCAGCGCATCCTGCACGGGCAGGCTCATCAAGTTGGGGACCTGTTTGGCAGCAAGCGCCCAGGCATTGACCGGAAAACTCACGAGCACCACGACGACGATGGCGAAGACGCCAGCAATGAGGCCTTCGATGAAAGTCTCGGCGTTGAACACGTTGGCCACATTGCGCTTCGACGCGCCGATCGCGCGCAGGATGCCAATCTCCTTTTTACGTTCCAGCACGCTGATGTAGGTGATGATGCCGATCATGATGGAGCTGACGACCAAGCTGATGCTCACAAATGCGATGAGCACCAAGCTGATGGTGTTCACGATGTCGGTTACCGAACCCATGATAATGCCCATGTAGTCGGTGTACGAGATTGCCTGCTCGTCGTGGCCGGCGGCTTTGACCTGCTTGTTGTACGCATCGATGTGATCGAGTACGCGCTCCTTGGCCTCAAAGTCGCGCGGGAAAATCTTAACCGAGATGGGATCTGCCTCATCCGCATAGCCCAACGTGGTCAGATTGTTATCGTAGGTGAGCTGCGACGCCTTGGCATAGCTCATCATGAGCGAACTCAGGTCCTCGGCGTCCATGTTGAAGTGTATGGCATTGGCAAAGGCGCTCGCATCCACACGCATAGCGCCCGCCAGGTTAGCAATACTCGACGACACCTGCGTAGCCACCTGTCCCATGAGCCCCGCCGCGCCTGCTTTAAGCTGGGACGATACAGTTGTCGCAATCTGCTCGCTAATTGTCTGCATCACCTGATCCATAGCCTGTTGCAGATACGGAGCCAGCTGCTTTTGCACATAGTCGGTCATCGCGTGCTGCAGGCGCTCTACCAGGGCATCGCCGCCGAGCGCTTTGAGCTGGGCCAGGATTTGCTGGGCTACCGCATCACTCTCAAGATACGTCGAGAACGCGGCGGCGAGTTTCGACGCGTCCTTAAGATCTTCGGGCGACAGCGCCTTAAGCTGATCAGACTGCAAAAAGCCCTCAAACAGTTGGTTGGCAAGCGTTCCCACCTGCTGCATTTGCTCGGGCGTGAGCTCCAGACCGTCAAAGATGCCCGAGAAATCTGGGGCCGGTGCTTTTGCCATGATGCTGCTGAAGTCGATGTCCTTGCCAACGCCCGAAAGGTCAATATCCAGGCCCGACAAATCGATGCCCGAAAGATCCATGCCACCGGCAGCACCCGAGAGTGCAGATGCATCGAACGAGAACGCGCTCTTCAACGCCGCCTCGTCCACACTGAACATGCTGCCCAGATCCACGCCCTGCTTGGCCTCGCCTTGCAGTTCGTCGAAAGACTTGCCCGTAAAGACATCCGTCTCGGGGTGGGCAAGTTGCTCCTGCACTATCTGTGAATCGGCGGCGCGCTCCATAAGCTGGCGAGTCAGCGCGTGTGTATAGGCAATACCCGGAGACAACGCGCTCGCGTTGGCCATCTCGTTCGGTCGCACCACGCCCACAATACGCACGTCAATACCGTCGGCAACCTTGGCCGTCATAAAGTCGGCATCGCCAGACATGTCGGTCCACATGCCGGTCTCTTCGTTTTTGCGATAGGCATCGGCCGGCGACAACACTTTAAACGCCGTGGACAGCGCGTCGTCGTAGGTAAAGTCGCTGCCGGTCTCGGGCGTCTCGACCTTGCCGTCGGCCGTCATGGCGCTGTTTACCAGATCGTTGAGCTCATCGATATCCAGCGCACCGATGCTGTAGAGCGTGTAGTCGCCCACCGTGCCGCGGCTCGAAAGCACCATTACGGCTTCGTTAGCAGACGTAGGCCAATGGCCGGCGACGACATCGTACTGGCTGTCGAGCAGGCTCTGGTCGTCAATCATCTCGTTAAAGACCGAGGTTCCCATGGATTCCATGCTCACCGTCGCCGCCGAACTCGCGCCGCCGCTCATGGCCTCGGTCATAGCGTTGGGCACCAGCCGGACAGGCTTCTCATCGCCCTTGCCCGCACGATAGACAACCGGCGTCACGCCATAGCCGTACTGGATGGCATTGACCTCTTTATCGATGCCGTCGCCACCGGCATCGAGCCATGCCTTAAAGCTCGTCATGTCGTTGGACTTAACGCTCGCAAACATATCCTTTACGGCCGTGACCACAGGAATCTTATCGGTTCCCCGAGCCTTGCCGTCAGTGCTGCCGTCGGACGAGCCCTCGTTCTTGGACGTATCGTCATCCGTGGTCCCCTGTCCGCCCATCATGGACGACAGGTCGTAATCCTGCTTGGAAATCGTCAGCGGGTAGCTCGAGAGCGTATCCTCCTCGACCTTTTTGATGTAGCCGTTTACGCCGTTGGAGAGCGCCAGAATCGCCGCGATACCGATGATGCCGATCGAACCAGCAAAGGCCGTCATAGCCGTACGGCCCTTCTTGGTCAAAAGGTTTCGCGCCGAAAGCCCCAGCGCCGTCACAAAGCTCATCGAGGTTTTGCGCGTAGGCTTAGCCTCGCGACGCGCGGCATTGGCAACATCAAAGGGATCGGAATCGTCGGTGATCTTGCCGTCCGCCAGGTTGACGATGCGCGTGGCGTACTGGTACGCCAGCTCGGGATTGTGCGTGACCATGATGACCAGACGGTCGCGCGCAACGTCCTTGAGCAAATCCATGACCTGCACGGATGTCGTTGAGTCTAAGGCGCCGGTCGGCTCGTCAGCCAGCACAATCTCGGGATCGTTGATCAGGGCGCGGGCAATAGCCACGCGCTGCATCTGGCCGCCCGATAGCTGGCTCGGGCGCTTGTTAACGTGCTCGCCCAGACCGACTGCCTCAAGCGCCTTGCGTGCACGCTGGCGGCGCTCGGCATGCCCCACGCCCGTGAGCGTAAGCGCCAATTCCACGTTTTCCAAAATGGTCTGATGCGGAATGAGGTTGTAGCTCTGAAACACAAAGCCAATGCGATTGTTTCTGTAGGCATCCCAATCGCGGTCGCTGAAGTCCTTGGTCGAGATGCCATCGATCAACAGGTCGCCGGAATCGAAATGGTCGAGTCCACCAATGACGTTGAGCATCGTAGTTTTACCCGAACCCGAGGGACCCAGGATGGCTACAAACTCGTTATCGCGAAAAGACAGGCTTACGCTGTCGAGCGCTACCTGCGTAAACGACTGCGTAACGTACCTTTTGCAAATATCTCTGAGATCCATCATGGACGGCAACCTCTCTCGCGCGGGCGCGCTCGCCCGCTCCCCCGCCGTTCACGTTCGGCGCGCTTGTCCTACTCTATCCTCATTTTTGGCCGATACCAGTGAGGAATGTAACGAACCGCGCCAAAAAACGAACGGGACAGCACGCCGCATGGCGCACCATCCCGCATATAACATCCCCGATGTGACAAAGAGGCTGTCACTTTGTCACATTCCAATGCGCGCTACTTTTCGAGCCCGCACGGCATAACGTTAGCGCTGCCGCGGCGAGCCTCAGTCACGGCTGCAAAGAAGCGATAGCCGCCCGAGAAGTTAAAGCACTCAAAGCCATGCTGCGCCAAAATGCGGCAAGCAATGTAGCTGCGAATGCCGCTCTGGCAAATTACGTAGACCGGCTTGGCCCGGTCGAGCTCGCCCAGGCGATTGCGCAGATCATCGACGGGAATGTTTACGAAACCATCGATATGCCCGCGCTCATACTCCCCTTCCGTACGAACATCGAACAGCTGCACGCTGCCATCGCGTGGCAAGTTGGGCTCATCCTCCCAATGCCACTGCGCCAGTGTGCCGCGATTGAGGTTCTCGATCATAAAGCCCGCCATATTGACGGGATCCTTCGCCGATGAGTACGGCGGCGCGTATGCTAGGTCCAAATCCTTAAGCCTATCGCCGCGCATGCCTGCCTGGATGGCAGTCGCCAGAACGTCGATACACTTGTCCACACCATCGATGCCCACGATTTGCGCACCCAGCAGGCGCAATCCCTGCTTCTCGAAGATAACCTTCATGGTCATGGGCGTTGCACCCGGATAATAACCCGCATGCGAACCGGGCGACAGGACCACGCTGTCGCAGTCAATTCCCGCCGCGTGTGCTGCCTTTTCGGATAGTCCCGTGCTTGCCGCCGTCAAGTCGAATACCTTGATAATCGATGAGCCCAACGATCCGCGGTAGCAGCTGTCCATGCCGGCTATGACATCGGCAACGACACGCCCCTGCTTGTTGGCGGGGCCGGCGAGCGAAATGACCGCGTCCTCGCCGGTCACCTGATGCGTGACCTGCGCGGCATCGCCCACGGCATACACGTCGGCAGCAGAGGTCTCCATGCGGTCGTTGACCACAATAGCCCCCTTGATGCCCAGTTCGAGCCCCGCCTCTTGCGCCAGATGGCTCTCAGGTGCCACGCCAATGGCAAGCAGCACCATATCGGCTCCGATAGGGTCATCGCCCGCAACATGGGTGACAATGCGGCCATCAACTTCCTCAAAACCTGTCACATCGGCCTTGAGGCGCAGATCAATACCGTGCTCACGCACCTCGGTATGCAAAAGGGTCGCCATGTCGTAATCCAGGTTGTTCATAAGCTGGACGGGACGCTGCAGAAGGGTCACCTGGAGCCCTAGCTCGCACAGATTCTCCGCCGTCTCGACGCCAATGAAGCCGCCGCCGATCACGACGGCACTGCTCGGTCGCCGCTCTCGAACATAGCTGTGAATACGCAGCGTGTCCTCAACGGTGCGTAGGCTAAAGATTTTATCCGAGTCGATGCCCGGCAACGCAGGGCGAATCGGCTTTGCACCCGGCGACAGGATGAGCTTGTCATACGTCTCGACAAATTCCTCGCCCGTCAGCATATTGCGAACCTCGACCGTATGCGAATCGGGATGGATGGCAAACACCTCGTGACTCGTCTTGACCGCAATGCGAAAGCGATCCCAAAAGCCCTTGGGAGACTGCAGCGTCAATGCACTCTCTTCTTCTATCACGCCGCCAATGTAGTACGGAAGCCCACAGTTGGCATACGATACAAAACCCGTGCGCTCAAAGATGACAATTTGGGCCTGCTCGTCGAGCCTGCGCAAACGTGCCGCCGCCGATGCGCCGCCCGCGACGCCTCCAACGATAACCACCTTCATAGCTAACGCACCACCTTTCCCGTATAGCCGCTTATGCCGCCGATATTCTTGACACTGCCATACCCAGAACGCTTAAGAAAACTCACAGCTTGGTTGCTTCGCGCACCACTCAGGCAATGCACGAAAAGCTGCGTGCCCTTTCGACGTATACCCATGATGCTACCCCGAAGCAGAAAAAAGAGTCGCTGTTTCCAGCGACTCCCCTTCAGTTGTCTGTCCCACGGACTTACTGTTCGCTCTTCGCGAGTGCTTGATCGATCAGTTTATTGAGCGCCTCGCGCTGCTCAGCGGAGTTGATGCCGCCCATGATCGGCTCTCCCACAATGTTACCGTTCTGGTCGATCACGTACGTGGTCGGGAACGAGTACAGGTTGGAGGTGAACTTGCCGGCCTCGCTATCCGACTTGAACCAGATGTTCTTGTACGTCACGCCCTTCTTGGAAAGTACGTCCTTGGCGTCTGCCACCTCGTCTTTGTTGCCATCGAGCGTAAAGGAATTAACGCCCACGACCTGGCCGCCCTTCTCGGCAAGCTCCTTGTTGAGCTTCTCCAGATCGCCCAGCTCTCCCACGCACGGCTTGCAGGTGGTAAACCAGAAGTTCATGACGGTGACCTTGTTCTTGGAGAACAGCTCGTCGCTGTTTACATCGTTGCCGTCCAAGTCCTTGCCCTTAAAGCTGGGGAACTTCGTCTCCCCGCTCTCGCCGTTGGTCATGCCTGCGGTCGAGGCATCGACGCTCTCTCCCTCGCCGGGCGTGCTGCCACATCCGGGAAACTCCTTCTCCAGCGCCATGAGCTTATCCTCGATCTCCTTGACCTGCTGCGCGCCGGCCTTAAGCGTCTTGAGCTCGTCAGCCGTAAACTGATCCTTGGCGCCCTCGATGGTATCAAGCAAAAAGTCGCCGTAGTTCTTGCCGTCCTCAATCATGGGAGTGTCTTTGTTGGCCGCAAGAAACACCTTTTCCCATAGGGCGTTATCGCTCGCAAAGATCTCGTTTTCCTTTTGCAGCAGCTGCTGGTACAGCTCGGCCGCCTCCTCGGCGCTCGACGGCTTTTGTGCCACAAGCTCGGCGATTTGCGTATCGCCGCTCGTGGCATCCTTTGCGTCGCCCTTGGGGGCAGAGCACGCTGCGAGAGTCAGCGCCAGCACGGGCAGCATCAACAAGGCCGCAATTTTTGACAGTTTCATGGTTCCTCCGTTTATATCGAAGCTTATATAGATACCTATTTGTTTTCGCAGGCTTGCGCGGGCTGCGCGGGTTTGTCGCCCGTCACACCCAGCCCGTAGCGAAAGCTAATGGCATCGACGGGGCATGCGCCCACGCATTTGCCGCAACGAATGCACTCGGCATGGTTGGGCGTACGCGTAACGTCCACGTCCATCTGACACACTTTGGCGCACTTACCGCACGAGACGCATTTGCACTGGTCAACCTGGATCCCCAGCAACGACACCTTGTTCATGAGTGCATAAAACGCACCGAGGGGGCAAATCCATTTACAGAAGGGGCGGTAGAACAGCACGCTCAGCACCGCAACCACAATGAGGATCGCGAGCTTCCAGGTAAAGAGCTTTCCCAGCGCGGAGCGGATTCCCGTATTCATGATGGACAGCGGAATCGCGCCCTCGAGCACGCCTTGCGGACAGATGTACTTGCAAAAGAACGGGTCGCCCATGCCCACATCGTTGACTACCAGAACGGGCAGTAGCACCACGGCAAACAGCAGCACGGCGTACTTGATGTACGTGAGCGGCTTGAGCTTTTTCGTCGAGAGCTTTTTGCCGGGAATCTTATGCAGAAGCTCTTGCAGCCATCCAAACGGGCATAAAAAGCCGCATACAAAACGTCCCAGCAGCACGCCGATCAGAATGAGTGTTCCGGTGACGTAATACGAAAAGCTGAACTTAGACGAGCCCACCACCGACTGAAACGACCCGATGGGGCACGCACCCGAGGCCGCCGGACACGAGTAGCAGTTGAGCCCCGGCACGCAGACGGCTTTGCCCGCCCCCTGGTAGATGCCTCCCTTGGCAAAGTTAGGCAGGTGAATATTGGTCGCAAGCGTTGCCGCCGCCTGAATCAATCCGCGAAATCTCGCCAAAAGATGCGATACGGTATTTTTTCTTTTAACCAATTCCGATACACTCCAAGCACAGCCTGATTGCCTTGGCCAGCACGGCATCTGCCTCGCCGCGCATAATGCCAAAGCCAACCATGGCTACCCCAACGATCAGCAAAGCCACCTGCGCCACAGGCTTAATCGCTTTGAACAATCTGACCACTCCTTTCGTTTCGCGACCCATTGGACCATACCGACTATAAAATCCGTGTTAAGCGTGAATGACTATGCAAGGAGAACGTTATGCGCATCTTGGTCGTCGAGGACGAGCGGGCGCTGTGCGATGCGATCGCACGCAGCCTGCGCAACTTGGCCTATAGCGTCGACTGCTGCTACGACGGGCAGCAGGCCCTCGATCTACTCGATGTCGAGACCTTTGATCTTGTCGTGCTCGACCTCAATCTCCCCCATGTCGACGGCATGACCGTGCTCAGGCAACTCAGGACAACTGATTGTGAGACCAAGGTGCTTGTGCTCTCGGCACGTGGCGAGGTCTCCGACAAGGTAGCGGGGCTCGATGCGGGCGCCAACGACTACCTCACCAAGCCGTTCCATCTTGACGAGCTGGCGGCACGCATACGCAGTCTCACGCTCAGGCGCTTTACGCAAAACGACGTTGTTCTAACCTGTGGATTGTTGAGCTTTGACACCAAGGCGCGCCTCGCCTCCGTGGGCGGCGAGACCCTATCCCTCACGCGCAAGGAGACCGGCATCTTGGAATACCTGATGCTTAACCAGGGGCGGCCGGTGAGCCAGGAAGAGCTTATCGAGCATGTATGGGACAGCAGCGTCAACAGCTTTAGCAACGCGACCCGCGTGCACATCTCGTCACTGCGCAAAAAGCTGCGCGGCGCGTTGGGGCACGACCCCATCCGCAACCGAATCGGCGAAGGCTACGTTATGGAGGACGGCAAATGAAGCGGCTGTCGCTGCAGTGGCGCATCACGTTAATGACGGCCCTGCTGGTATGCTCGACCTGCGTACTTATGAATTGTCTGGTTGGCTACTCCGGCATGCGCTACATGGACTCGATCGGCAATGAACTATCGGCGCACAGCAAGGTGGAAGCGGCCTCGCCCAGCTCATTTGACCCGACAAATAAAGAGCTCGACGACGCGCTGACCATCGTCGTGAACGACGCCCAAGAATCGTTTGGCGCGACGAGCTGGTATATAACCGCGGCGGTAACGCTGCTCGGCGGCGTGCTGGCCTACTTTGTAAGCGGGCGCGCACTGCGACCGCTGCGCTTCTTTGCGACGCAAGTCGAGAGCGTGCGGCCCGACAACCTCGCTGACACAAAAATCAGCGAGGACGTGCCCCCTGAACTCAGGCGCTGCAGCGCGTCGTTTAACGACATGATTGCCCGCCTTGACGAGGGATTTTCCGCACAAAGACAGTTTACGGGCAATGCGGCGCACGAGCTGCGCACGCCACTTGCGCTCATGCAGGCCCAGGTTGAGCTTTTTTGCGCCGAGCACCCCGACGCCGACGCCGATACAGCGAGCCTGCTCGGGCTGCTGCAGGAGCAGACCGAGCGGATGACGCACATGACAAAGACCCTGCTCGAGATGAGCGAGCTGCGCAGTGTCCCTTGCAACGATGCGATTGACCTGGCGCCGATGATCGAAGAAGTACTCACGGACCTGGCGCCCCTTGCCGAGCAAAAAGACATCACGCTTACAAGTGAGGGCGACGCGCAAACGATCGGCAGCGATACGCTAATCTATCGGCTGCTGTTCAACTTGGCCGAAAACGCCATACGTTACAGCGCGCCCAACTCGACCGTGCAAATCAATGCCTGCGCCGAAGGCGACCGCGTGCTGCTACGCGTGCGCGACCAGGGGCCGGGCATTCCCGAGCAATACCAGACGAGCATCTTTCAGCCCTTCTTTCGCGTCGACAAATCGCGCAGCAGGGCATACGGCGGCGTGGGGCTGGGGCTTGCGCTGGTCTGGGAGATTGCCGCGCTCCACGGCGGCTCCATCGAGGTCGAAGAGAGCTCGGAGCGCGGAACGACCATGCTCGTGACTCTTCCCACTCGCGCACTCGGCTCATTAAAATAACGAACGAGATGGCACGCCGCGTGGCGTACCATCCCACACATAATATCGAGGATGTGACAAAGGGACTGTCCCTTTGTCACATCTGCTAGTTCTCGTCGCCTACCAGCTGAGTTAGCTTACTCCCACTCGACCGTGCCAACGGGCTTCGGCGTGAGGTCGTAGCAAACGCGGCAAATACCGGGGACCTCGGCGGTCACGCGAGCGGTAATGCGCTTGAGCAGCGCCCAGTCGAGCTCAGGCACCTCGGCGGTCATGACGTCGACGGTGTTGATGCAGCGAATAATGCAGGGCCAGTCGTAGGCGCGCTTGCCCTCGCGCACACCGGTAGCGCGGAAATCGGGCACTACGGCAAAGTACTGCCAGATGGTCAGGCCGGCCTTGTCGATCTCTTCGCGCACGATGGCATCGGCCTCGCGCAGCGCCTCGAGACGGTCGCGGGTGATGGCGCCAAGGCAGCGGACGCCCAGGCCAGGACCGGGGAACGGCTGACGCTCGACCATGTTCTCGGGCAGGCCGAGCTCGCGGCCCACGACGCGCACCTCGTCCTTGTACAGCAGCTTAACGGGCTCGCAGAGCTCAAACTGCAGGTCCTCGGGCAGACCGCCAACGTTATGGTGAGCCTTCACGCCGTCCTGCGACTCCAGAATGTCGGGGTAGATGGTGCCCTGGGCGAGGAAGCTGACCTCGTCGCCAACCTTGCGGGCCTCTTCCTCGAACACGCGGATAAACTCGGCGCCGATAATCTTGCGCTTGGTCTCGGGCTCCTCGACGTCCACGAGCTTATCGAGGAAGCGGTCGGTGGCGTCCACATAGACCAGGTTGGCGTCCATCTGGTTCTGGAACACGTCGACGACCTGCTCGCTCTCGCCCTTGCGCATCAGGCCGTGGTTCACATGCACGCAGATGAGTTGCTTGCCGATAGCCTTGATGAGCAGCGCCGCGACAACAGAGCTGTCAACGCCACCGGAAAGGGCCAGCAGGACCTTCTTGTCGCCGATCTGCTCGCGGATTGCAGTGACCTGCTCGTCAATGAACACCTGGGCAAGTTCGGGAGTGGTGATACGCACCATATCGTCGGGACGCTTGTTGGGATCCATGCAGAGCTCCTTTTCGGTTCGATGGGAGTGCGTTGCACGTATGCAAACGCACCGTCATATGACCTCATTATATGCAGAGCGAGGTTCGTTTCCCATCGCTGCGACGAAGCTTTTTGCAGGGGTGGCAATTTTTCCTAATGTCGAGGTCAGCTAGGCTTCGGTAGCCACCTTGGGAGCATCGCCAATAGGCTCTTCCTTTATACGTTCGGCATAATCGTAGGCGATAACCACAAATTCCAGTCCCGAGCAACAGGAGTACAATTGCTGCTAATGTTGCCAGCTGTTGGGAGATGGAAGATGGACTGCGATGGCTACCCGCGCATTCCCATGCCGTTGATGTGCACCGCCTTTGTGCCGGGGCAGATTGACGCTGCGGTTGCAGGCATTTCCGACCCCGATTCACGCGCCATTGCCACGGCAGAAGCGCTGTACTTTCGCGGACAGGCCACACTCGCCGCCGAGACAGCACGCCCCTATCTTGACGCCACCGACCCCGCACTGCGCTATTCCGCATGCCTTATCTGCGGATATGCCAGTCTGTCGCTCAACCGTATCGCCGATGCCCGCCGTTGCCTTGCGGGCATCCTCGATATACCAACTGACGAGGAACCGTCCGCCGTCCACGCCACGCATATCCTGTTCGCCTCCGCCGCGAGCGTCCTGCTGCACTTGCCTTCCCCGTATTCTGCCGAAGAGTTTTATCCGCTTGCGGCGCATCTGCCCGAAGGCCTGCGCCTGTTCGCCAGCTACGTGATGGCGCACGCCTTGTATCTGCGCGGTGAATACGGCCGCAGTCTGGGCATGGCGGAAAACGCCCTGATCATGAAACAGGGAAGCTATCCGATCTCGGAACTGTTCCTGCACCTGTCGGCTTCCATGGCCTGCATGAGCCTCAAAGACGTCGACGCCGCAAAGGCACACTTCGGAGCCGCTTGGGACATTGCGCGTCCCGACGGCCTTATCGAGCTCATCGGCGAGCACCACGGCCTTTTGCAGGGGCTTATCGAGGCATGCTTAAAATCGCAATACCCCGACGATTTCGCTCGCATCATCGAGATCACGTATCGATTCAGCTACGGCTGGCGGCGCATCCACAACCCCGATTCGGGCGAAGACGTGGCCGACGATCTAACGACTACGGAATTCACCATGGCCATGCTCGCCTGTCGTGGGTGGACCAACGCCGAAATCGCACGCCATATGGGCGTGTCGCCGGGCACCGTTAAAAACCGCCTATCCGGCGTATATGCAAAGCTTGGCATCGGCACGCGCGCCGAGCTGGTCGCGCATATGTTGCGTTAGCGACCGGGCTGCCAAGCGCATCGAACGCGTTCCGGAACCCGGCGCTTCGCTCGATCAATTTGGACATTTTGACCCTTGAACGGCACTACCGCCACGAAGCGGCTTCTCGCAAAATTGGATTATTTCCACCGATACCTGCGGGATGGGAGCCCAAGATGCTTGATCGCCGTTCGTTGCTTGTTGCTGGAGCGTCCTCGCTAGCGAGCATTATGTTGCCGCGCGTGCCGGGAAGCGCAAACGCCTTCATATTGCCGTTTGCGCCCACCGAAGCCTATGCCGACGAAAAAGACCCCTTCAGGGTGCTCGTTCTCTCGCGCACCATGTTTGGTGTGGTCGTGGTCGACGTCGCCAACAAGAATACGCCCATCGCAGGTGCCCAGGTCACGCTCACATCACGCTATGCCGCAGGCAAGCAGCTCACCGCCACGACCGACGACGAAGGCACGGCCATCTTTGAGGTCGCGCCGCTTTCGGAAGGCTACGTGGACGAGGCAACGCTTCTCGACGCGTACGACTTTAACGGCGGCATCTCCATTAGTATGGCGGGCTACCGTGATGTCGAGATTCCCCTCGCGCGCATCCAGGGTGGCACCGCCATAACCGCGCCCACACGTCCGCTTTCCGACGGCGAGCCGTACTTCCGCCAGCTCACGTTTGACGAATGGGACATCCAGTACGCCGACGCTACGTTCATGGCATTGCCGAAGGACGACACGGCAAACGACCAACCCGACACGCACGCCTTTACCGTGCAGGCACATTTGCCACAGGGTGGGCAGGCAACGCTGCGCATTAACAAAGTGACGCCTGCCGCGGGCAGCTCGCCCGAAACCGTCACGCAGATCGGTCAGATCAAGGCCAGCGCATCGGGCGCGAATAATCTGGCGACGTTCACACTCGAAGACACGTTTCTCGACGCGGCATCGAGCCTTCTGGAAGAAGGGTGCAAACTGCGCTTTGTCCTCGACTATCAGGGCAAAACCTACACGCTTTCATCCCCTATGGCCGTTGTCACCGCGCCGGCCGCAAAGGCGGAATCGGGCTCGACCACCATCATTCCCACCACCATGGACCAAGAGATCACTCCGTTTGATTTCCCCGCGGCGTTTCCCGGCATCGGCGGCAATAAGTTCACGTGCTGGATACCCACATTTCCGATCCTCTTCGATTTCTCGTTTGCTGGATACGTGCTGTTTGGCGGAGGATACAAACCAGCCAGCTATATGAACGATTCGGGCAATCCTGATCCGGAATACTGGAAGAAATCGCCGCGCGAGTCGGGCGCCAAGCAGGCAAGCCGCTACCTCGACGAGATGGAGGGGAAGTGGAATCAGTACAAGAGCATGAGTGCCGGTTCGGGCACCGATCCAAGAAACACCAAGCTCCTTCGCCACCACTGCACGCTGCTGTTCACGATGGATATCGCCACACAGCTGTACGGCTCGCTCGCCTACGATTGGGTGGGCAAAACCTGGGGCAATAACAACGACCCCGCATACGGCAATATTAAGGCCCTCTTCCAAGTAAGAACCGACCTCAACTGGACCGAACAGTTCACCTTGGGACCGGTGCCGTTTTTCCTAAACGTCAACCCCTGGGTGCTGGCAAAACTGGCGCTCGCCGTGGGTGCCCACACGCACGGCAGCGGCGCGGCGTTTTTTAAAAACATTTCGCTCGACTATTCAAACACGTCGGGCTCGTTCACCATCCAGATCGGGCTTGCCGTCACCTTTGGCGCCGGCGTTGCAGGCGTCGCTTCGTCCGCCGTGCGCGGTGCCGCGTCCCTCACACTGTTCATTGGGTACGAGAAGGCGGACGGCCACCAGCTTCCGCGACTGCGCGTAGGTGCAGACGTCGATGTCGATGTGATACTCCAGTTCGTCATGTTCAAGTGGACCACCAAAGCTTGGTCGGGATCGTGGCCCACACTCCTCGATTCGTGGAATATGTCAGTGAACAATGGCGATCAGTATGTGCTCCAGCGCTCTGAGCTGGCCTTGGGTGGAGATACGCCTTATACGCTGGATGCCCGCTTCGGCTCAGCCGGCAACGCCGAGGCAGGTGGTGTGCCGCAATTTATCGCATCGGCCACCATCGTCACCAACGCCGAGCTGCTCGCACGCGCCGAGGTTAAGGCCGCTGCCGTAAACGTCGCGCCTGTCGTGCGCGATTGGGATCAAGCGGTTACGCACATTGAGCTCGAGGCGGATGCAGAAAGCGACGACACGGGACAGATCGAGCATTTCGTCCATGCACTGATAGAGAACGACGAAAACGCCGCGCCAATGTATGAGTACACCTATATCGGGCAGGCGACGAACGCCGTTGCGGACCCCAACGCCAATTCTGCTGGTGTATCGGAGGACGAGCGTGGCGGCATCAAACCATCGAGCGACAGTGTGCTGTTTTCCGGCGTGCTCAGCGAAGCTCACATGAAGCTGGCAATGATTGCCGGCGCAGAATGCCTGTTCCGTATCGCCTCGGTGCGCTACGGCGACAATGGCCGCTCGCGCCTGGTGGTGCACACAAAGGCAAACGGCACGTGGTCCGCTCCCACGCCCGTGGACTTTCCCCTTGGGTTTGGCGAGAACGACGTGGAGCGCGACAGCATATACGATTACGACTTCGACGTGGTGGAATATACGGACGGTAGAGGAAACCAGGATGCCTACGTGCTGCTGGTCTCGGGCGAGCGCCCCGCCGGCGACAATACTCTTTTCGATACGGCAAGCACAGCCGGTATGCTGTCCGTTGTGCGCCTGCGCATAAGTAATGACAAGATCCGCGTGGTGTCGCATGCGTCATGGCGCAGCATCTCGCGCGGCCGCCTGCAAGAGGATGGCTACCATTGCCTTCAGTGCCCGCGTATCACGGTGGGCAAGACGCTGGTCGACGGGCGCCTGTCGGGTGCCTACCTCCACCGCCGCGGAACCTCCGCAGAAAAGGCGCTCGGCAACGAGGCTGAGGTTGCGCTGGAGTGCTTTACCCTGTGGTCGGACGTTTCGGGCGACAGCCTGACGTTCCGCCAAGTTCTCCGCTTTCCGCAAGCACCGTCGAGTATCGAGCTGGGCGAGCCCGAAAATATCAACGGCAAAATGGTGGTGCCCGTTGCGTACGAGACCGCAGACGGCTGCGGCTGCGCATCGTACGCCGTGATTGGCCAGTCCATTGCGGGCTGGGGCGTTATGTCACCAGACGCCATGGTACCCCGTGCGGTGCCGTGGCCACAACATTCGGGCTTTTTGGCAACCGTCAACGAGCAACTGCAGCATGTTACTTGGACGCGAGGTGCATCGGCATTTGCAACGCAGCCCGTGGGTGCCGCAGGCTGTGGCCCGGCATCGTTTAGCGTGAGCAACAACGGCAGGTGCGTGCTCTATGTAGAGAACACCGATGGCAAGGTGGGACAAACCTACGACGAAGAAGGCAACCCGGTGGCAGTGATGGGCAAGCACTTCCGCATCTTCGCCAGCACCTTGGCAGGCGATCTGTTCACGGAACCGTTCGTGATGTGCGAGCTGGACCATCCCGTCGATCAAATAACGACATTTTTGACGTCGGGAGGCATGCTCTCCACGCTCGCTACGCACATTGTGAGCGCGGAGAAGAGCGAGGCAGAGCTACGCGGCATCGAAGTGCCCTTGGTAGCGTGTGCCACTCCGACGGGCGCGGTCGCCACCTCGGGCGCAGTGGTGCCCGGAGCAGCAGGCGAATCCTTCATGGTCACGGTGCGAAACGACGGCAACACCTTGCTGACCGCCGGCACGATCGATCTGTATCGAGAGGGCTCCAGCCAGCCGTTCTCCAGCGCATCCATCGGATTCGGAGTGAACGCACGTATGGCATCGATCTACGATCCAGAGCTTGCCGAGGACGCTTCGGCCAACGACATGGCACACGTGAAGTACGCACTCGAGACGCTGGGCGAACATTTTGCGACGCACCCGCTGGTAGCCGACAACGGCAACGCCGTGCTGGCACCGGGTTGCATGGCACAGTTCCGCATGAGCTTCGCTATCCCCGAGAGTTGGAGCGACGAAGTGGGCAAACGCGTGACGCTGTATGCGAAGGCGCGTGACCTGGTGGCGCTCGATCCCGTAACGCTCGAGGAAATTCGACCGGGTGCAAACTCGGCGCTGGGTGCCGTATTGCACGAGCTTCATGTGCCCGACGCGGCATGCGAGCGCTCAGAAGTTCAGGTCGGCGTCTGCGACAGCGCGGATACGACAGGACTTCACGACGCCCCGATGACAGCAGACGGCGACGGTGGCTCGAGTGGCGGCGGTGCTGACGAGGGCGGCGGCTCCGGCGGAAGCAGCTCCGGCAGCGGCAAGGACCACGGCAATAACAAGTGCTCCGGAAAAGCGGGCGCGCTTGCGGGCACGGGCGACAGCAACGTCCCCCTAACCGCAGCCGCAGCAGCGCTCGCCGCAGTTGGTGCCGGCCTTGTCGCCTACAGCGCCCGCCGCACGGCGCTCGAAAAAGACACCGCCAATGAGGACAATTCGGATAGGCCTCGCTAGCTCCTAGTTACTTTTGTGAGAGGCGCCGACTCGGCTCATCGAACATCAAAATGGGCTGGTTCTGAATACCCAGAGCCAGCCCATTGCGCATTAAATGTCGTCTGAGGAGTCGAGTTCTGCCTCGAGCTTGGCACGGCGTCTTTTCGCCGTGAAAAACGTTGCGCACAGGACAGCAAACGTGGCCGCGAAAATCGTCGCACCGCAGAACACGCCCGTGACCAGGTTCGCCAACCAAAAGACGCTTTCGAGCGGTACGATCTGCGCCTCAGCGATACAGCGCATTGCGGCAATAACAAGCGCGAACGCGGCGCCGCTAAGACCGCTGACAAGCAGGAAATATCCAACAGGAAGATGCTCGGTTTGCCCAAAACGATTGGTATCGACATAGCCCTTCCGCGTTTGCAGTCCTGCGCAAATCAACATCACGAGAACGAGCCACAAATACATGGCTGCCTCGAACGGCGTTGCAAAGCCATGCGGCATTTCACTAGCGTCGCTGTGAACCCACGTAACCTGTCGAGCTATAAACTGGTAGAAAAAGATCATCAACATGCCAAACGAAAGCAGCACGAAGCCAATCTTGTAGATCTTCGCGTTCTCAGCCTCCAGGCGTTCATCCTTTGGGCCGGCATATTCACGCCACTTTTGCACGATTTTCAGATCTTCATATTTCATAGTGAACTCCTAAAGAGCATTAGGGTCGGCGTCGGTTTCGTCTTCCCAAAACAAGTCGTTCAACGTAACGCGCAGCGCCTTACAGATTGCCACGCACAAATTGAGCGTGGGGTTGTAGCCGCCCGCCTCGATAAGGCCGATGGTTTGGCGCGTAACGCCCACGGCTTGGGCTAAGTCAGCTTGCGAAAGGCCAGCCGCCGCGCGTGCCGCCTTCATGCGTAGGTTCTTTTTGCCCGGCATGGAGTTCCTTTCGTAGTAATGGACAGATATCCGTTGCAACATGACAGAAATATATTGCATCCTTCACAAGATGTCAACTATATCTGTCATTATGGAAACCATGTCCGCCATCGCCATGTGGACATAACAATTTCGATTCGCTATTCAATCTTACTCGGACAAAACCGAGTCGGAAGGACCCGAGTAAGTGGAACTTATCAGCATGGCCAACGCGCACGCCAATAACCGGATTTGCCGGAACCATGCGTGCCCCATCGTTTAATAGCTCCGTTATTGTTCGATGATCTTCTTGACGACCGCGGGAACGCCTGCCGCCACCACGTTGTCCGGAAGGTCTTCCGTCACGACGCTGCCCGCGGCAATTACGCAACCGCTGCCGATGGTAACCCCCTGCAACACGGATACGTTCGCGCCAAACCAGCAGTTATCGCCTACAACAATAGGCAGAGCCTTCTCGAGACCCAAGTTGCGGTCCTTTGCCTTTAGGGGGTGCGAAGCGGTGTAGAAGCCGCAAAACGGCCCGATAAACACGTTGCCACCAAAGGTGATAGAGCCGCCGTCCATAAAGTAGCAGCCATGGTTTACAAAGCAGCCCTCACCAAAGCCCGTCTTGCTCCCGTAGTCAAAGTAGGCAGGCGAAAGGACCGTCAGCCCTTGCGGAAGATCGGTATCGAGCAAGGATTTCAAAGCGTCAAGCTGCGCGTCGCTTCCGGGTTTTGCCATATTAAAGTCATAGCAGAGCGCCTCCGCCTTTGCGCGTTGCGCCAGGAGCTCCTCGTCAAAGTTGGCATCATGCCACTCCCCGCGCTCCATCTTCTCTTTCTCAGTCATTGCGCCCCCTCAAACAACATGCAGTCTTGATGCGGCAATTCTACCAGCCGATAAGCCACGGTTTTAACACGAGCACCACGCCGCGCAGGGAATGACCGCAGAAGCTAAAGGTCACCGACTCCGAACGCGCGTTCGATGGAATTCGTGTTAGTTGGAATCGTCCGAGGCCTGGGCTATGCTACCTTGACTATCTATATGACTACAACGCAGCAAAGGAGCATCGAGAGAGCGAGCATGGCAAAAAACACCGCAAACTATGGTAACGACAGTATTCGTCAGCTCAAGGACGAGGAGCGCGTACGCCTACGCCCCGCCGTCATCTTTGGCTCGGACGGACTCGACGGTTGCGCGCATGCCGCCTTCGAAATCCTGTCCAACGCCGTTGACGAGGCGCGCCAGGGCTACGGCAAGCTCATCACCCTCACCGCCTTTCGCGATGGCTCTATTCAGGTAGAGGACAACGGCCGTGGCTGCCCGCTCGACTGGAACCCCTCCGAGAAGCGCTTTAACTGGGAGCTCGTCTTTTGCGAGCTCTACGCCGGCGGCAAGTACAACAACAACCAGGGCGGCGACTACGACTTCTCGCTCGGCACCAACGGCCTGGGCTCCTGCGCGACCCAGTACGCTTCCGAGTACATGGACGTCACCGTTTGGCGTGACGGTAACAAGTACTCTCTGCACTTTAAGAAAGGTAAGGTCGTCGGCGCCAAAAAGAAGGCGCTCGAGATTGAGCCCAGCGACGAGAACCGCACCGGCACCACCATCAAGTGGCGCCCCGATCTTGAGGTCTTTACCTCGATCAGCATTCCCCACGACTGGTATCGCGAGACCATGCGCCGCCAGGCCGTGGTCAACGCCAACGTGACCTTCCGCCTGCGCATCGAGGGCGACGACGGCGAGTTTTCCGAAGAGGATTTTTGCTATCCCAAGGGCATCGAGGACTATGTGCTCGAGAAGGTCGGTACCGACTACCTCACCGAGCCCTTCTTTATCGAGGCCGACCGCCGCGGTCGCGACCGCGAGGACCTGCCCGACTACAACGTAAAGATCACCGCGTGCATGTGCTTCTCGCGCACCTTCATGATGCAGGAGTATTACCACAACTCATCGTGGCTAGAGAACGGTGGCTCGCCCGAGAAGGCGGCCCGTAGCGCTCTGACCAGCGCCATCGATGCCTACATCAAGCAACAGGGCAAGTACAACAAAAACGAGAGCGGCATTAAGTGGCAAGACGTCCAGGACTGCCTGGTACTGGTGACCAACTGCTTCTCCACCCAGACGTCCTACGAAAACCAGACCAAGAAGGCCATCAACAACCGCTTTATCCAGCAGGCGATGACAGCATTCTTTAAGGAGCGCCTCTCGACCTATCTGATCGAGAACAAAGACGCCGCCAACAAGATCATGGAGCAGGTGCTCATCAACAAGCGCTCGCGTGAGAATGCCGAAAAGACGCGCCAGAGCATCAAGACCAACCTGCAGCAGAAGACCGACATGGCCAACCGCGTGCAGAAGTTCATCGACTGCCGCTCCAAGGACAAGAACCGTCGCGAGATCTACATCGTAGAGGGCGACTCGGCAGCAGGCGCCATTCGCACCTCGCGCGATGCCGAGTTCCAGGGTGTCATGCCCGTCCGCGGCAAGATCCTCAACTGCCTGAAGGAGGACTACCCGCGCATCTTTAAGTCCGACATCATCATGGACCTTATGCGCGTGCTGGGCTGCGGCGTGGAGATCAAGGACAAGCGCATCAAGAACCTTGGTGCCTTTGACCTGGATAACCTCAACTGGAACAAGGTCATCATCTGTACGGACGCCGACGTCGACGGCTACCACATCCGCACGCTCGTGCTCACCATGCTCTACCGCCTGGTGCCCACACTTATCGACGAGGGCTACGTGTATATCGCCGAGTCGCCGCTCTACGAGATCAACTGCAAAGAGAAGACCTACTTTGCCTACACCGAGCTCGAGAAGAACGGCATCCTCAAGGAGATCGGCGACCAGAAGTGCTCCATCAACCGCTCCAAGGGTCTTGGTGAGAACGATCCGGACATGATGTGGCTCACCACCATGAACCCCGAGACGCGCCGCCTGATCAAGGTGGAGCCCGAGGACGTCACCAAGATGGAGACCATGTTCAACCTGTTGCTGGGCAACGACGAGGCGGGCCGCAAGCGCCATATCTCCGAGCACGGCAAGGAATACCTGGACCAGCTGGACCTGCAATAGCAGCAAATCGATAACGACGGCCCATAAGAAGTTCAAGAGGAAATCGTGGCAAAGAAGAAGACGAAGAACCAGCCAAAGAAAAAGCAGGTCAACGCCGAGAACGTCATCGGCCTGCACTCCGAGGTCACCGACCAGCCGATTACGCAGACGCTCGAGGTCAACTACATGCCCTACGCCATGAGCGTCAACGTCTCGCGCGCATTCCCCGAGATTGATGGCTTTAAGCCCTCGCATCGCAAGCTGCTCTACACCATGTACAAGATGGGTCTGCTCAAGGGCGAGCGCCAGAAGAGCGCCAACATCGTGGGCCAGACCATGAAGCTCAACCCGCACGGCGACGCCGCGATCTACGAGACGATGGTGCGCCTGGCCACCGGCAACGAGGCGTTGCTCGCCCCCTTCGTGGAGTCGAAGGGCAACTTTGGCAAGTACTATTCGGGCGACCTGAGCTACGCCGCCTCGCGCTATACCGAGGCAAAGCTCTCCCCCATTAGCGCCGAGATCTTCAAGGACATCGACAAGGACCCGGTCGACTTCGTTGACAGCTACGACGGTGCCATGAAGGAGCCGCGTCTGCTGCCCACCACGTTCCCCAACATCCTCGTCTCGGCCAACAAGGGCATCGGCGTCGCCATGGCGTCCGACATCTGCGGTTTCAACCTCAACGAGGTCTGCACCGCCACGATGCACTACCTGCAGGATCCCGACTGCGACCTGCTCGAGTACATGCCCATGCCCGACTTCTCGACCGGCGGCGAAATTATCTACCGCCGCGAGGAGATGGAGAAGATCGTCGAGACCGGCCTGGGCAGCTTCCAGATTCGCTCCCGCTGGCGCTGGATTCCCGAAGAGCGCATCATCGAGGTCTACGAGATCCCCTACACCACCAAGACCGATGTCATCATCGAGCGCGTCGTCAAGCTCTCCAAGGAGGGCAAGGTCAAGGAGATCGCAGACATCCGCGATGAAACCGACCTTTCGGGTCTGCGTATCGCCATCGACCTTAAGCGCGGTGTCGACCCCGACAAGCTCATGGCTAAGCTCTATCGCTCGACCACGCTGCAGGATTCGTTCTCGTGCAACTTCAACGTGCTCGTCGACGGCTATCCCCGTGTTATGGGCGTGCGCCAGATTCTGCACGAGTGGGTCAAGTGGCGTATTGAGTCCACGCGTCGCCGCATTAACTTTGACCTGGGCAAAAAGTCCGAGCGCCTGCACCTGCTGCACGGCCTTGAGGCAATTCTGCTCGACATCGACAAGGCCATCGCCATCATCCGCGGCACTAAGCTCGAGGCAGAGGTTGTACCCAACCTTATGAAGGGTTTCGACATCGACGAGACCCAGGCCGAGTTTGTCGCCGAGCTCAAGCTCCGCAACATCAACGAGGAATACATCCTCAACCGCACCAAGGACATCGCCAAGCTCGAGGGCGAGATTGCCGAGCTCGAGGAGATCCTCTCCAGCGAAGAGAACATCAAGAAGGTCATCAGCGACGAGCTGGCCGCGGTCAACAAGAAGTACGTGATGCCGCGCCGCACGGGCAGGATCGAGCCCCATGAGGTCATCGAGGTGAGCCTGGAGCCCGAGGTCGAGGAGTACCCGGTCACCATCATGCTCTCGCACGACGGCTACCTTAAGAAGATGACGGACCGCGTGCTCAAGAAGGCGACCACGCTCAAGTACAAGGACGGCGACAAACCCTTTATCGAGTTCCCGTCCTCCAACACCCACGAGCTGCTCGTGTTTACCAACAAGAGCCAGGTGTACAAGTGCAAGGTTGCGGCGTTTGAGGACACCAAGTCGGCCCAGTTGGGCTCGTACCTGCCGACCGATCTTGAAATGGAACCCGACGAGCGTGTCATCTGGGTCATCGACCCCGAGGACTATAAGGCCGACGTGCTGTTCGTCTTTGAGAACGGCCGCGTGGTGCGCGTCGCGCTTGCCGGATACGTCACGAAGACCAACCGCAAGCGCCTTAAGAACGCCATCTACGGCGGCAGCAAGCTGCTGTATGCGCAGGTGCTCAAGGAGGACCGCGACCTCGCGCTGGTCTCGAGCGACTACCGCCTGATGAACTTTAACACGTCGCTACTCAAGACCAAGACGACCACCAACACGCAGGGCGTCCAGGCCTTTACGGCCAAGAAGGGCCGCTCGGTCACCACCGTCGGCACAACCGAGGAAATCCTTGGCGCCGGCGTCTCGGCCGAAAAGTTCACTGCGCAGAGCCTGCCCTCCGCCGGCGCCCTCATGAAGGAAAACGACATGCCGAGTTTGTTTGACTAGGTACCACGGCAACGAGATCGTTAGATACTTCGCAAAGCGACGAGGCCCGGAACGCAACGGCATTGCGCCCGGGACTCGTCGTTTTTCTTCTCAACTATTTTTTAACGCAGATAAATTGATTTCTGCTTATTTTTCTGCGTAAAAAATGTCAGCGTCACTACTTCGATGCCCTTTGGTCAGTCGTTAGCAAAACTTGCAAAAGTTAGCAAAACTTGCAAAAATTAGCAAAACCTGCAAAGGAGCTACCATGGAGTACAGCAAGAACCCCTTTACCCCAACATTTGGAAGCGTCCCTCCCTTTCTAGCGGGTCGCGAGCATATCCTGCGCGACATCAACCGTGGCTTTATCAACGGCCCAGGAGATCCCAACCTGTCGACCATTTTTACTGGCGCAAGGGGAACGGGCAAGACGGCACTTCTCTCGCTCCTTTCAGAAACGGCGCTTGAACACGACTGGATCGCAGCAAATGTCTCCGCCATGCCAGGCATGCTCGAAGATATTATCGAGCGAACCAAAGAAGCCGCAGATAGCTACCTCTCACAGCCTCACGCGCGCATAAACGGTGTTCAAATTGGCCCAGTGGGCATCGATTGGACATACGCTCAAGAGGCTCAGGGCAACTGGCGCACGCGCATGAATGGCATCTTTAAGCAACTCGAAAAACATGACATCGGACTTCTCATCACCATCGATGAAGTCACCGTCGATCTCGAAGAAATGCTTCAATTTGCCTCTGTTTACCAGCACTTTGTACGCGAAGGTAAAAAAGTTGCCCTACTCATGGCAGGACTGCCCTACAAAGTATCGGCGTTGCTACGTAACGATTCCGTCTCGTTCCTCAGACGCTCCCAGTATCATCAGCTGGGACGAATCACTGATGTTGAGATTGCAAATGCATTTCGT
>UQPJ01000024.1:0-29820 GCA_900543015.1 uncultured Collinsella sp. | reverse complement strand
GGGGGCTGAGTTTCCCCCTTCGCTCCGGCTGCAAGCAGGGTCGCTCAGTGGGAAACTCAGCCCCCTCCGCCCCGGCCTACGGTGACTCGGCTGCACCGTGTGCTGCCGAAGGGGCTTTGCGCGATGACTAGGGCTGAATAAAATTGAGTGTGGGCGCCGTCGTTCGTTTGAACGACGGCGCCCACGTTTTGGATTTATTGGGCTGTGGCGGTGAAGGTTGTTTTGTCGGCGGCGATGTGCACGTGCAGCTTTGCCTGACCGTCGCAGCTGATGAGCACGCCTACCTCGAACGGGGTTCCCGTCTTGTCGTAGGTCGAGCGCACGATGCGCATCGCCGCCTTACCGGTGTTCTGTCCCAAAAGGCGCGCCTCATGCTTGTCGAGGTTGACCGTCTCGTAGACGGCATCGACGCTTGCGGGCAGGATGCCGGTCTTTTCCGCGATGTAGGCGTAGAGCGAGCCATCCACGTCTTTGCGTGTGAGCTCGGGGCAAAGTGACACGGGGATATAGACGTAGTTGAGCTCCATGGGTTTGTCGTTGGCGAGACGCAGGCGGCGAATCTCCCAGACGGGTGTCCCTTCGGGCACTTTGAGCCCAGAGGCGATGCCGCGGACGGCCGGTATGCTTGAAAAGGCGAGAATCTGCGAGCTTGGAACCCGTCCCGCTTCGCGCATCCGCGCGCTGAAATTCAGGGCCAGGTCGATGCCGGGTGCTGAGGTTTGGGGTTTGATGAACGTGCCCTGCCCACGTTTGCGCACCACGCGCCCCTCGATGACGAGATCTTGGAAGCAACGGCGCACGGTCGCGCGCGATAACTCTAGCCGCTCACAGATTTCGAGCTCGCGTGGCAGCGGCGTCTTGGTGTCGAACGCCTGGCTGGCGATAAGCAGGGCGATTCGATGTTTAAGTTGGACATAGAGCGGCGTATCACCGCTGCGGTCGAAGGGTTCGGAGGCGAGAAACGAGATCATGTCCATGGGGTACCTCCATGTCGTGGGCGTACGTGACATGGTCTGACACTGCGGGGCAAACCGGAGATGCCAGGCCCGATTCTTGCTGGTATGTATGGTGCATAAGGAACATAAAACATTTATCAGGCAATCTACCTGCTATTTTAAAAATAATTAGAATAAAAAATAATTTAGGCACAAAAATAGTTGCTACCGTTAACCGATGAATAGTTGCCGTTCGCAACTATTTTCTTGTACCGAACATGCCCCGGCGCAACAATAATCTCAGCAAAAAGCAAAGCCGTGCGACACACGGCAGGTCGAGAGGAGACCGCATGCGGTATCTGGTAATGGTCAGTCACGGAACGCTCGCTCCCGGACTGCACAGTGTCCTCAAGATGCTCGGCAATGACGCCCCGAACATCTTGTCGACGAGTCTCGTGGACGGCATGGGCGCTGACGAGTATGTCGAGAACGTCAAGGCGATGCTCGCTCCCGTTACCGCCGATGACGAGGTTGTCCTGCTTGGTGACATCCTGGGCGGATCGCCGCTCACCAATGCCATGAACACGCTGGCCGAGAAGGGCCTGCTCGCCCACATCATTGCCTTCGGCGGCATGAACCTGCCCATGGCTATGACCGCCATGATGGGGCTTGCCACCATGGACCTGGATTCCCTCAAGCAGATGATGCTGCAGGAGGGCAAGAACGGTATGTCCGAGCTCGTTGTCCCGACCGATGACGCCGACGACGAGGACGACGACATCTAGGCAGCGCATCCGCCCAAATTTTTGTGATGGAGCGGGGGTTAAGAGGAAAGACCCCCGGTGATAAAGAAAGGGAGAACGCATGATTTCGTTCATCCGTATTGACGACCGTATGATCCATGGACAGACCGTTACCCGTTGGGCCCTCGAGTATCCCTGCGACGGTCTTATCGCCGTCAACGACGCCGCAGCGTCTAACCCCGTGCTCAAGGAGGCCTACAAGAGTGCCTCGGGCAAGAAGACGTTCGTGTGGACCAAGGAGCACTTTAAGGAGGTCTCCGAGAAGGTTCTCAAGTCCGACACCAAGTACTTCCTGATCACCAAGAACCCGCTCGACATGAAGGAACTTCTCGTCGATTTTGGCTTTAAGCCCGGCATGGACCGCATCATCGTCGGTCCCTGCAACGATCGTCCCGGCACCACCAAGCTCGGCAACAACCAGTCGATCACGCAGGAAGAGGCCCAGGCGCTCGAGGACCTCACCAACGCCGGCTACACGGTCGAGTTCGCCCTTATCAAGGAGAAGTCCATCGGTGAGTGGCCCAAGTTCCGCGGTCAGTTTGGCTTCTAGTCAGGCGCCAGCCGCATTTTGGTATCTACAGCCCTTGGTGAAAGGGGCTGAGGAATAAAGAAAGGGGAAAGCATGGCAATCAATGCATTCCAAGCCGCGCTGTTCGGCCTGTTCGCCTGCCTGGCATCACTGCCTGGCATGGGCGGCACGACGATCGGCAACTACACTCTGGGTCGTCCTCTGGTCGCCGGCCTCATCGTCGGCATCATCATGGGCGATATGCAGACGGGCATCCTCGTCGGCGCTGCCATCCAGGTTGTCTACATCGCTCTCGTGACCCCCGGCGGAACCGTCTCCGCCGACGTCCGCGCCGTGTCCTATATCGGCATCCCGCTGGCGATCCTCGCCATCAAGAACTCGGGCATCGATCCCGCCTCCGCTGAGGCTGCCGGCATGGCCGCATCCCTCGGTGCCGCCGTCGGCACGCTCGGCACTGTGCTCTTCTATGGCACCGCCACCATCAACCTGGTGTGGCAGGGCATGGGGTGGAAGTGGCTCGAGAAGGGCGATCTCCACAAGCTCTACCTGGTCAACAACGTTCTGCCTTGGATTGGTCACATCGTCTGCTCGTTCCTCCCGACGTTCATCATCACCATGGGCGGCACCGCCATGGTCGACCTCATGAAGACCTACATGCCCATGGACGGCATCGCGATGAAGACGCTGTTCACCGTCGGCTCGCTGCTGCCTACCGTCGGTATCGCCATCCTGCTCAAGCAGGTCATCTCCAAGCCGACGGACTTCCTCACGTTCTTCTTCGGCTTCACCCTGTCCGCTGTCATGGGATGCAACCTGATTGCCGCTGCCGGCATCGGCTGCTTCTTCGCCCTGATCAACTATGAGATCGCTTCGCTCAAGATCGACCTCGCAAACGCTCCCAAGGCAGCTATCGCCTCGGGCTCCGATGATGAGGAAGAGGAGGACATCTAATGGCAGAGAAGAAGAAACTCTCTAAGAAAACGCTTGCCAAGTCGTTCCGCAACTGGTCCTATGGCAACCTGACTTGCTTCTCGCAGGAGCACATGCAGACCTTCGGTTACCTGTGCGCCATGCTTCCGATCGTCGAGGAGCTCTACGACACGCCCGAGGAGCAGAAGCAGGCCCTCCAGACCTACTCCGCGTTCTTCAACACCGAGCCGCAGATCGGCACCATGATTGTCGGCGTCACCGCCGGCCTCGAGGAGGCTCGCGCAAACGGCGAGGCCATCGATGACGACGCCATCAACGGCATCCGCGCCGGCCTCATGGGCCCGCTCGCCGGCCTTGGCGACTCGCTGATCGTCGGTACCCTGATCCCGATCCTGCTCGGTATCGCCCTCGGTCTCTCGACCGGCGGCTCCCCGCTCGGCGCTATCTTCTATATCGTCGTGTGGAACCTGCTCATGTACCTCGGCATGCGCTTTGCCTACAACCAGGGCTATGAGCTCGGCGGCAAGGCAGTCGAGGCCCTCGTCGGCCCCAAGGCCAAAGCTCTGCGTGATTCCATCGTGATGGTCGGTACCATGGTCATCGGTGCAGTCGGTGCTACCTGGGTCTCCATCACCTGCAGCCCCAACCTGGTGCTGCCCGGTGGCGGCAAGTTCCAGGACACGCTCGACGGAATCTATCCGCACCTGCTGCCCATGATCTTCATCATCTTCTGCTGGTACATGATGACCAAGAAGAAGGTCAACCCCATCGTCATGATGCTGATCCTCGTTGTGATCGCATTTGTGGGCGTTCTCATTGGCTTCTTCGATCCGGCGCTGAGCTACTAGTCATCATCCTTTGAACCCCTGCAAGGCCGTGCGGCCTCAACCGCACGGCCTTCTGATTTTGCGCCGCCCTTCAAGGGCAATATGGCCAGCGACCTCCATCGCCTACACGACACCCGCTATATTGCTCTTGAAAGATGACGTATTCGATAAACGATGCACTTGCGCATGATGCACACTTTGCACGAGGAGGACCATATGCACGAGAAACACGGACACGACCTTTCGCGCGACGACTTGATCCGCGAGGCAAAGATGCAGACCGATGCTATTCAGCGGCTCAACGTTTGGCTGCGCCTGGGCTATTCGCTCGTGGCGATTGGCTTTTTGATGGGGATGTGGGGTATGCAGGGAGGCCCCGGCTGGGGTGTCCCCGTGGGCATCGTGTGCCTGGTGGTGGGCACTCCGCTTTCGATCGTGCTTAAGGTTGGCACGACCAACGCCAAAAAGAATGTTGAGCGTATGCTCGAGGCCGCGGGTATCGACGTTGAGGAGCTTATGCGACGCAAGAAGGACGAGCAATAGACTTCCGCGTTGGGGTATCATAAATAATTGTTGCGAATGTTAACTAATGTACGGCAAATGACGGTTTTATGGCCCTTCTAGAGTTGCAAAGGACAATATCCCCAGTGGATTACGATGACGTCGCTCGAAAACTGATTGTGTACTCACGTTCCCTTGCCAAGGGATCCTTGAGTGCTGCCGGCGGCGCCAGTGTGGGCGAGGCACCGGTTTTACAGTATCTATCGGGTATTGACGGTGATGTTATTCCCTCCGAGATTGCCAAGAAGCTGAAATTCTCCCGTGCGCGCATGTCGCATATCTTGGATTCACTCGAGAGCAAGGGTTACGTTCAGCGCAGGACCGATCCAAACGATCGTCGGCGTGTGCTGGTGAGCATTACCGAGGAAGGCCGTGATTTCGCGGCGAAAAAAAATGCCGAGAGTGTGGCATCGCTCTCGAAGCAGCTCTCAGCGCTCGGCGAACACGATGCTCAGGAGCTCGTGCGCATCCTGAATAAAGCCTACAGCCTTACCTATGATGCCGACGACTACCTGGACAATCTATAAGGATGAAGGCAGACATTTAGGTGCATCTTGAAATGCACCCGGGACAGTTGTGCCCATTGACTACCGTCAGCATCTCATTCCAAACCAAATCAGCCAACGTACGGCATAGCAATCTCCGGTAGGTCGCAGGGCGGCGGTCGAGCTTTTCTCTCGGGAAACTTCGCGAAGCCCAGTTCCCGAGGGAAAGGTATGGTCTGTGTAATACCAGATAAACAGTACATTTTTGCTAGATTGGTATTTGACTGAAGAACCAATTGGTATGGCTTATTAAGCCCACCTTGCCGTTGACGCTCATTTTACTGCCGCTGGTGGACTTCCGAACTTGGTTGCGCAAGTGCTCCCATATATTGATATGACCAAGTAGGTGGCTATCTGGTTACTACCAGTTGGCCCCTTGGTAACGGGTGGCCCCATTGTGCGGAATGTACCGAACATCCCCGTTTGATACGTTTTCCCATGCTGCCGGGGGGCGTCCTCGGCACCTCAGCATCTCGGAAGAAAGGAGACCAGGTGCGCAGGAATTCCATTTTTACGAAACGGTGGGTGAAGGGAAGCGCGGTCCTCGTTGCCACTGCAGCGACGCTCGTGTTTGCCAATCCCCAACAGGCGATTGCCACGCCACTCAAGGGCGTCGACTCAGCGACCGTGTCCCAGTCTGCCTCGAATGTCGTCGACATCGATTTCGCTGACGGCATCAAGGGCCGTATTACGTTCCTCGAGGACGGTATTTTCCGTTATAACGTCGACCCCAAGGGTGAGTTTTCCGATTACGCCACACCGCGCAGTAAGTCCCACACGGCTAAGATCCAGGCTCAGCCCGATACCTCGGACACCTACAGCAAGCCGAGTGCGACGGTTGCCGACAAGGGCGACGCTATCGAGATCACCGGCGGAAAGGCGACCGTGATCCTGGACAAGGCGACTGGCAAGATGAGTATCAAGTCAGGCGACCGTGTCGTGGTTTCCGAGTCCGCGTCCCTCGACCTTGATAAGAAGGGTACCGTCCAGACGCTCGCCAAGGAGAAGTCCGAGAACTTCTTTGGCGGCGGCACCCAGAACGGACGCTTCCTGCACACCAACCAGACCATCGCCATCTCCAACACGAACAACTGGACCGATGGCGGCGTTGCCTCGCCCAACCCGTTTTATTGGACGAGTGACGGCTACGGCGTACTCCGAAACACGTTTGCAGAGGGTTCCTACGACTTCGGGTCCACGGACTCATCGACGGTCACGACTTTGCACAGCGAGAATGAGTTTGATGCCTACTACTTCGTGGCGACCAACGAGGGCGCTTCGAACGTGGCAACCGAGATGCTGCAGGACTACTACAAGGTGACCGGTAACCCGGTACTGCTGCCCGAATACGGGTTCTACCTTGGTCATCTTAATGCCTATAACCGTGATGGCTGGTCAACGACCTCGGGTCAAAAGAAGTGGGAGACCAAGGGCAGCAAGTCCTCGAGCGAGAAGGGCGACGTTAAGTACGAGTCTGGCATGTCGACGGGCTACAAGCTCGACGGCACACTTGCGGCCGAGACGCTCAACGGTGAGGGCCCTTCGGTTGATACCGAGAACATGAAAGCGACCGATTTCGACCGCCAGTTCTCTGCTCGGCAGGTTATCGATGACTACGAGGACAACGACATGCCGCTCGGTTGGTTCCTGCCGAACGACGGCTACGGCGCCGGCTATGGCCAGAACGGTTACTACAAGACCGGCGGCGTCAACTCCGACGGAACGAGCTCGGCTGACCGTCTTAACGCCGTGCGTGCCAATGTCGACAACCTTAAGAAGTTCACCGAGTATGCCAACTCCAAGGGTGTGAACACGGGCTTGTGGACCCAGTCCAACCTTGAGCCCGACAGCAACTCCGAGACCCCGTGGCATCTGCTTCGCGACTTCGACGCCGAGGTCAAGACGGGAGGCATCACTACCCTTAAGACCGACGTTGCCTGGGTTGGATCTGGCTACTCCTTTGGTCTTAATGGCATCAAGACAGCTTATGACACGGTGACGACCGGCGCTAACAAGCGCCCCAACATCATCACGCTCGATGGTTGGGCCGGCACGCAGCGCTTTGGTGGCATTTGGACCGGCGACCAGTATGGCGGTAACTGGGAGTACATTCGCTTCCATATCCCCACGTATATCGGTCAGAGTCTTTCGGGCAACCCCAACATCGGCTCCGACATGGATGGCATCTTTGGCGGCGACCCCATCATCTCTGCGCGTGACTACCAGTGGAAGACGTTCACGCCCTCTATGCTTGACATGGACGGTTGGGGCACCTACCGTAAATCGCCCATGACGCACGGCGATCCCTACACAGGCATCTCGCGCTTCTACCTCAAGCTCAAGGCGCAGCTCATGCCCTATATCTACACGAGCGCGGCCTCGGCGGCCAACATCGACACGGGTAACGGCGATGCCGGCCTGCCCATGATCCGCGCCATGCTGCTTTCCGACAACTCCGAGTACGCCGCAAGCACTTCGACGCAGTACCAGTATATGTTCGGTGAGAACTTCCTAGTGGCACCGGTGTATCAGGATACCCAGGCAGACGAGAACGGCAACGACATTCGCAATGGGATTTACCTCCCCAACTACGGCACCGACGAGAATCCCACCATCTGGATCGATTACTTCTCGGGTAAGCAGTATCGCGGCGGCCAGGTTCTCAACAACTACGAGGCTCCGCTTTGGAAGCTGCCGCTGTTTGTGAAGGCCAACGCTATCGTGCCGATGTACGCCGAGAACAACAACCCCGAGGCAGTGAGCGACACCAACACCAAGGGTACCGACCGCAGTCAGCGTATCGTCGAGTTCTTCGCCACCGAGGGCGACGGCACCTTTACGCAGTACGAGGACGACGGCTCCTCCATCGAAAACAACACGACTGAGGACGATTCCTACGGCACGATCGACAATATCTCCTACGGTGAGCATGTGAGCACCGTCTACAGCTCCAAGGCCGCAGGCGGCACCGCGACCTTTACCGCCGAGGCCTCGCAGGGCGGCTACAACGGCTACGACTCCAACCGCACCACGACCTTCGTGGCCAATGTGTCCGCCAAGCCCACGAGCGTCGTCGCCAAGAACGGCGGATCCGCGCTCAGCGTGGTTGAGTACGACTCGCAGGAGACCTTTGACGCCGCGACCCCCGAGGCCGGCCAGGCGGTCTACTTCTACAGCGAGACCCCTAACCTCAACCACTACGGCAGCGATGCGGACGGCACCGAGGCCGAGCAGGGCGAGAGCTTCAACAACACCAAGATCACCACGAACCCCAAGGTCTACGTCAAGTTCGCGAAGACCGATGTTGCTGCAGCGGCGCAGACGCTTGAGCTGGGCGGTTTCGTGAACGCCGACGCCACGCTCACAGCCGATCGCCTCAACGAGAACCTCTCCGCACCCACGAACCTTGCTGCCCCCGAGGACGTCACGACCCCAACGAGCATCAAGCTCACCTGGGGAAAGGTCGATGGTGCTACCTCCTACGACCTTAAGGTCGACGGCACTGTGTTTGCCGTGGGTGATGCGGCCGAGTTCACGCACACCGACCTCGCCTACAATAGCAAGCACACCTACCAGATTCGTTCGCGCAACGCCGAAGGTTACTCCGCCTGGAGCGATGTGCTCGAGGCGAACTCCGCACTCGATCCGTGGCGGAACGTCCCCGACGCCGAGCAAATCACCTGGGAGGGCTCACTTTACGGCAGCCATAAGGCCGAGCTCGCCTTCGACCATGAGTTCCAGTCGGGCGACGGCGGCTTCCACTCCGGTGGCAACGATCTGGGCAAGGCGCTTACCGTTGACTATGGACGCGCTTACAAGCTCGATAAGCTCGAGTACTATCCGCGCGATGACGCCGGCAACGGCACTGTGACCAAGATGCGTGTTGAGACGAGTCTCGATGGCGTCCACTGGACGAGCCAGGAGGTCGATTGGGCACGTTCCGCTGATTGTAAGACGGTAGCGTTTGACGGCACCGTGGCCGCCCGTTACGTGCGCATGACACCGCTCGCCTCGGTCGGCAATTTCTTCTCCGCGTCCGAGATTGCCATCTACAAGACCGACGGCACGGATGGCTTCGCCGTGGGCTCCAACCTCAACAAGGCCACGATCTCCGACGGAGACTACTCCAACATGAAGAACTATCTGGGCCTCGAGAATCGCGAGCCCGATACCCAGACGTTCGGTTCGCAGATCCGCGACCACTTCGCCGACCTCAACGATAACGGCGTTTACGACGTCTACGATTACTCGTTCACCATGGCGGGTCTTGACGGCGGCACTAAACAAAAGGGCAAGGTCGCAGGTTCGCTCGCGGTGATTCCGAGCAAGACCGAGGTCGAGGCCGGTGATGAGATCACCGTTGATGTCTATGCGGCCGACGCCAAGAACGTCAACGCCCTGGGCGCTCTCGTCAACTTCAAGAGCGACCAGTTCGAGTTTGTGTCCGAGAGCATCGCGCAGGACGGCTCGACTGCCGGCATGGAGAACCTGTCTCGCGAGAAGGTCCAGTTCGTGGACAGAACGCAGACTATCAATCTCGCCTTTGCCAACCGCGGCGATGGCAAGCTCTACAACGGTACCGGCGCGGTGGCGAGTTTCAAGCTCAAGGCCAAGACCGCCGGCAAGGTCGAACTGCCCTCGACATCTTGGCTCATCGGTCCGGCATGCGACGCACTTGAGTTTGCGAGCGACGGCACGGTGACGATGCCGGATGTTCCTCAGCCAACGGTCGCCGAGTACGGTCAGGATGCCTTCAACATCACGATGACCAACGATGAGCTCACGACCGACGACGGGACCAACGTCGAGAAACTTATCCAGCAGAAGAGCTATAACGCGCTGTTCGATAATAACGAGGGCGACAACGGCTTTGAGTTCCTATGGAACTGGAGCGGCAACTGGGACAGCGAGGGTAAGCTTCCGAGTTACGTGAAGCTTCCCACCACGATGACATTCGCATTTAAGACGCCGTCGAAACTCGATAGTGTCGAGGTCGTTAACCGCAACGGTGGCAACGGAACCGTGCAGAAGATCAAGGCTGTCGTGACGTTCGAGGATGGCTCGACCCAAGAGTTCGCGGGCGGGGAGTACGATTCCTTCCGGGCTCGCTACGCCTTTGGCCTCTCTGCCGAGAACAAGGGCAAGAAGGCGACCAAGGTCGAGGTCACGCCGCTTGAGGCATCGGGTGACCAGATGCTCACACTGCGTGAGGTCAACTTCAACTACACGCAGGGTGTCGAGGCCATCGAGGGTGTCGAGCTAGGCAAGAACCAGACCGAGTTCTTTGAAGGCGACGTTACGCTCGTCGACGCCAAGGCCACGCCTGAGAGCGCCGGCTACCCCTATGTGACGGTCGAGAGCTCCGACCCCTCTGTGGTAAGCGTCTCCGCTGTTCAGGCTGGCGATAGCGTGAGCTACTACCTGCGTGCCAACAAGGCCGGCAAGGCAAAGATCACGGTGGCGTCGGTACTCGACCCCTCCAAGACCGCATCCTATGAGGTCGAGGTCAAGGCTGGTGTCGATACCTCTGCGCTCGTGGCAGCGCTTTCCAAGGCCGCGGGCTACAGCGAGTCCGTCTACACTAAGGATTCCTATGCAGCTCTCACCACTGCGGTCGAGGCGGCTCAGAAGCTCCTCGACGGCGGCCAAGGCAGCTATAGCAAGAAGGATGTCGCAGACGCCACAGTCAAGATCGAGAAGGCAATCGACGGCCTCAAGATGCGCCCTGTCGATGAGAAGATTCTCATCAACACGCCCGAGAACCGCAAGAACGTCAAGGTGGCCCGCTTCTCGAGTGAGGCCGACTACGAGGGCAGCAACGCCGTCAACGCTCTCGACGGCGACGAGCGGACGCTTTGGCACAGCGACTGGGCCCATGGGACCGGTATGCCCCAGTATCTGAGTGTCGACCTGGGCCGCGACTACGATCTCACCGACGTTACATTCCTGCCGCGCCAGGACGGCGGCACTAACGGCGATATCTTCGAGGCCGAGATACTGGTCTCCGACACTGCCGACGGTTATGAGATGGGCACCGCCGCGTCGATGGGTACGTTCGCCTTCGACAACGACGGTCGCGTGCTCACCGACCGTGGCGACTGGAAACAGATGAGCTTTGGCGCCGCGCGCGGTCGCTACGTGACCGTCAAGGTGATTCACGCCGGCGGAGGCGACGTTGATGCCTACTGCAGCATGGCAGAGCTCAAGTTCTACGGTACGGCCGTCCCCGATCCGGTGGCGAAGGATGATCTCGCTACCGCGATCGAAAAGGTTGATGCCGAGGTTGCTGCCGGCGACCTCAAGGCCGGTGACTACACCGAGGCCTCCTGGACGGCGCTCGAGAACGCCCTGGCGAGCGCCCGCGCCATCTTGAGCGACGAGAACGCCACGCAGGACGAGGTCGACCAGGCGCTCAGAGCGCTCGAGAGCGCCCGCGGCGCGCTCGAGAAGACCCCGGTGGCCCCGGTCGAGAATCCGACTAAGAAGCAGCTCAAGGCCCTGGTCAAGCAGGCGAAGGAGACTGACACCAGGGGCAAGACGGCCGAGTCTGTCAAGGTCCTGACGGATGCCATTACCTACGCCGAGGACGTCTTGGGTGATGAGAATGCTTCCGACACCCAGATCCAGGCGGCCTATGGCCAGCTCAAGCTGGCCATTGAGAGCCTCAAGGATGCCGATTCCGGCAACCAGGGCGGCTCGGGCAACCAGGGTTCCGGCAATGGCTCGAACGGCGGCAACCAGGCGGGCAAGCCCGCAGGCGACAAGGCCCAGGGCAGCAAGAAGAACGGTTCGGCGATTCCCAATACCGGAGACCAGACGGCGGCGACCGTCGCGACCGTCGGTGGTCTTGGCGCCATCATCGCCGCAATCGGCGCTTTCTTCCATCGTCGCAGCAAGGCTAAGTAGCCCCAGCAACAGCTAAGCAAGCGTGCCCGCCGTCCCACCCAAGGACGGTGGGCACGCTTTTTGAATGTAGGCGGAAAGCTCCGACCCTTCGGCCTTAATCTCGCAAAGCGTTCCGTCTCCCGCCGAACACATCAGCATCGGCGGCTATACTTGAATTATTTGCAGTTAAGGGTCGCGGATTCGCTGCGTCACCGCTCTCAACAGGAGGTCTATGTTTATGGCAGATCAGAAGCCGGTTGTCGGGATCATCATGGGTTCCAAGTCCGATCTGGGCGTTATGGAAGGCTGCACCGCCGAGCTCGAGGCACTGGGTGTGCCCTATGAGCTCGTGATCGCGAGCGCACACCGCACGCCGGCGAAGGTCCACGAGTGGGCTTCGACTGCTGCCGATCGCGGCATCAAGGTGATTATCGCCGCCGCCGGCAAGGCCGCTCACCTGGGTGGTGTCGTGGCTGCCTTTACGCCGCTGCCGGTTATCGGCGTGCCTATGAAGACGAGTGACCTGGGCGGTATGGACTCTTTGCTGTCGATGGTGCAGATGCCCTCCGGCGTGCCCGTGGCCTGCGTTGCCATCAACGGCGCCAAGAACGCTGCCATTTACGCCACGCAGATTCTGGGCGCATGCGACCCCGAGTACCGCAAGGTTATCGAGAAGATGAAGCAGGAGATGGCTGACGCCTAAGCGTTCCGCCGTTTCACCGCAGTATAAGGAGAGCCATGTCCGATTATCAGGGAAAACGATTCAAGGCTTCTCAGATTCCCGATCCGTCGAAGCCGGGTGCTGCCCGTGCGGCACAGCAGGGTCGGACATCCTCTCCTCAGCAGCCGCGCGCGCCGCGCCCCGTGACACCGGCGACGCATCGTCGACAGGACGCGCCGGCCGCATATCGTCCTTCGTCTTATAGCTCCGCTAAGAAGCCGCCCCGGTCTTCATCGCATGCCGCGCCGTCGGATCGCACCGAGCCGCCGCGCAAAAAGCGCCGCTCCATTATTCCCATTCTGCTCATCATCATCGGTATCGGTCTGATTGTCGCCGCCGCCGCTATTTTTATTAATGCCCAGATTGGCTATAAGCAGGCGAGCGAGTCGTATCAAAAAATCGAAAAGCAATATGTGAGCGACAAGGACGCTAGCGGCGTGCCGATCATTGACTTTAACGCGCTCGCCCAGACAAATCCCGAGGTCGTTGGCTGGATTTATGCACCCGGCACCAACATCAACTACCCCGTGGTGCAGACCAACAACAACTCCAAGTACCTCAACACGCTGTTCGACGGCACCGCCAATGCCTCGGGAGCCATCTTTTTGGATAGCGACGACACCGCGCCGGGCATGGTGGATCAGCAGACCACGATTTACGGTCATCACATGAACGACGGTTCGATGTTCAACGTGATTTCGGACACGACCGATCAGACGACATTCGACAGCATGGAATACGTGTACTACATTACACGCGGTGCGACGTATAAGCTGCGTCCGCTGGCGACCAAGGTCGTTGAGGATACGTACGCCAAGGCGCGCACGCCCAACTTTGAAGGCGACGACGGACTGACGAACTATCTGTCCGAGATGCTCGACGGCGCCTCGGCCGTGGCGAGCGACGCCACCGACCGCGCTGCTTCGGCAACCAAGATCGTTACGCTTGTGACCTGCCGTTCGCTGTCGCTGAGCAACACACGCGCCGTCATGGTGCTCACACCGGTCGAGGAATAAGTTGTTCGAGAGTAGCTAATTTGGGACGGTAAGGGAGAAATGATGCTTGAAAGTGGCAAATCGATGCCTTCGGTCGATGCGTGGCTGCGCGAAGCTAAGGCCGATGCTTCGGCGGCTGGCTGCGGCATGTACCTGACACACAATGGCGTGGTGCGCGCAACGCCCAAATCCGAGGCACGCGGCATCGAGACCGATGGCGTGGCGCCTGGACACAGGGTGGGCGGCATGGTGTTTGGCTTCGATGCCGAAAAGGTGCAGGCCGCTATCGAGGCAACGCGCGCGATGCCGGGTATTGGCTATGTGCGCGTGTGGCTGGCGAGCGGCGAGCTTGCCGTAGGTGACGACATCATGCTCGTGCTCATCGGCGGGGACATTCGCCCGCACGTGGTCGATGCGCTGCAGGCGCTCGTTGGCACCATCAAGAACGAATGCGTGAGTGAGGTCGAGCGCGAGGCATAGAGGATTGCGTCGATAGAAGGATCGTTTATAAAAATGCCCACCGGTACGTGTGATACCGGCGGGCATTTTGCGTTTTGGGCGCGGTGAGCGCTATACGCGCGTCGCATCCTTGGGGCTCATGGTCATGCTCTGGAAGCGGTTTTCCATGTACTCGTTATCGAAGTGCTCTCCGTAGAACTGTGCGACGGGAATGTCCGGCTCCGTGCCGTTAACGCGCTGGTACCAGTAGTCGAGCGACTGCAGCGTCATGACGCCGTCGACCAGCATGATAACGGTAAAGATGACGGTGGCCGAGTAGCGGCTCTTCCAGGGGATCTTGTTGATAAGCTTAAGCAGCCTCGGCAGCAGCAGCTTGATCCAGATGAGGCCGCCCAGGCCCCACAGGCAGGCGAAGCCCGTGCAGGTGCGTCCGCCCGTGAGGACCACGAGCGGATCGGGCAAACCGAACAGCGTTATGTGCGAGTAGCTCCACGAGACCACGCCAAACGCGGTCTGCATAAACCAGCCCACGAACACCTCAAAGCTGGCGCCGAGCAGGGCGCTCACCAGGAAAATGATGATGGGGTTCTTTTTGTAGAAGCGGTTAAGCACCATGGTCATGAGCACGGCGCCAAATCCGTAGATGGGGCTGAAGGGGCCAAACAGCATGCCGGCGCGGTTCTGATAGACGCCCGGGTCGTCGACCGTCATGTGCCAGATGTCCTCGGCGATCAGGCCGAGTATGCAGCAGACAAAGAACACCCAGAACAGGTTGAAGTAGTTGAGCTTGATGTAGCCCTCGCCGGTTTCATCGCGGCCGAGCATGCCCTCGGCGGCGGCGTCGCGGTCGAGCATCTCCTGCAGGCGGCGCTGCAGTTCGCGTTCCTGACGCAGCGTGGGGTCGACGGTTGCCGAAAGTGCAACAAGGATGCCGAGCTGGATCGCGGGACGCAGCAGGAAGGGCCCGATGCCCTGGAGCATCACGTCGACCAAAAGCTCGACGACGGTGAATGCAATAAGGATGTAGGACAGGCGGGCGGCGTTGCGGCGCTGGTTTTTGATAAGGTCCAGGCCAAAGATGATTAGGATGACGGCACTTGCCGCAGAGAGCATGATGCCGGCGACGATAAGGCCGACTGCGACGAGCGTGTTGTCGCCGAGCTTTTCGGTGGCGTTGCCGTTAACAAGTGCCGTGATGACCTGCCACATAAAGGCAGCGACCGACGGGAGCGTGCCCACGCCGGAAAGGATGCACAGGACGGCGTACACCTTAATGATGAGGGGAATCTTCTTGACCTCTGTGGCGCTGGGGACGCTGGGGTCGAGTTCGTTTCGATCCATACAGAACCTTTCTCGCTTTGTTGTAGGTTATAAGGATACGCCGCCGACCTGCCAAAAGACAGGACGAACGTCCCAATTGCAACTTTGTAATCCCCAACGGTGGACGCGGCGGCCATCTGGGGGGCGCGGGCGCTTGCACTGGACAGACCGATAAAATGTTTGGCAACAAAACTGATTATTAGCTCGGTGGGCTTTTAAAAAGCGCTGTTCATGCGCGGGAGTGCTTGTCTTGCCGTGCGTATAATAGGGCAGGTAACGCCAAAAATACGAGGCTCTGAGGGGATACCATGTCTCAAGAAACCATCCGCGCGGCCGAGCGTGCCGCGGGACAGGTGAACACCATGTCGACGTATGATCCGGACTCCGACCAGCTGCATGAGGAATGTGGCATTTTCGGCGTATGGGCGCCCGATCGCGACGTGGCTCGACTGACGTACTTTGGCCTGCGTGCGCTGCAGCACCGTGGCCAGGAATCGGCTGGAATCGCCGTGGGTGACGGCGGCACGGTTATGGTCCGCAAAGACCTGGGGCTGCTCGATCGCGTGTTCTCCAACGCCGACCTGTCGACGCTCTCCGGCCAGCTGGCCGTGGGCCACGTGCGCTACGGCACCGCCGGCGCCAAGAGCTGGGAAGCCTCTCAGCCGCACCTCTCTACCATCAACAGCGTCATTATCGCGCTTGCTCACAACGGCACCCTCGTCAACACCGACGAGCTGCGCCGCCAGCTGATCGAGCTGGGCGTGCCATTCCTCTCCAATTCGGATTCCGAGGTCGCGACCAAACTCATCGGCTACTTTACCCAGCGTACGGGCCATCTGCGCGAGGGCATTCGCAAGACCATGGAGCTCGTGCGCGGCGGCTACGCCATGACGCTCATCAACGAGCAGGCGCTCTACGCATTCCGCGATCCACACGGCATTCGCCCGCTCGTGCTGGGCAAGCTGGTGGACGAGGGTCTGGACCAGGCCGATGCCGCAGCCGTTTCGCAGCTGCCGTCGCAGGACGGCGCCGCGACGGTCGACTCCGCCGTCCGTGTCACGCGCGCCGGCGGCTGGGTCGTTGCTTCCGAGACCTGCGCACTCGACATCGTGGGTGCCGAGTACGTCCGTGACGTCCGTCCCGGCGAGATCTTGCGCATCAGCGCCGAGGGTCTGGTATCCGAGCAGGGCGTGCCTGCAGCCGAAGAGCCCGCCAACTGCATCTTTGAGCAGGTTTACTTTGCCCGCCCCGACTCCATCATGAACGGCAAGAGCGTCTATGCCTGCCGTTACGACATGGGTCGTCAGCTGGCACATGAGGAGCCCGTCGAGGCCGACCTGGTCATCGGCGTGCCCGACTCCGGCCTGCCGCCCGCGGAGGGGTATTCGCACGAGAGCGGTATTCCCTTTGGCGAGGGCCTTATCAAGAACCGCTACGTGGGCCGTACGTTTATTGAGCCCACGCAGGAGTTGCGCGCCATGGGCGTGCGTATGAAACTCAACCCGCTGCGCGACAACATCGAGGGCAAGCGCCTGGTCGTCATCGACGACTCCATCGTGCGCGGCACCACCATGGTGCAGCTCGTCAAGATGCTGCGCAACGCCGGCGCCAAGGAGATTCACATCCGCATCAACTCGCCCGAGGTCATTTGGCCGTGCTTCTACGGTATCGATACCGACGTGCAGTCGCAGCTTATCAGCGCCAACAAGACGGTCGACGAGATTTGCGAGTATATCGGCGCCGATTCGCTGGCCTTCCTTTCGGTCGAGGGCCTGCTTAAGGTCATGCCCAAGGGCGGCTACTGCGACGCGTGCTTTACCGGCCGCTATCCCGTGGCGATTCCCGATAGCTTTGGCCGCGACAAGTTTATGGAGGGCTTTAAGCCCCGCAACCTGGACAAGCCGCTGTACTTTGACGACGACGCCGTGGTCGAGAAATACGACGACCGCAGCTGGGAAGAGGAGCACGGCGAGGCCTAAAACCTGCCATGTGGGGACAGGTTTATTTTGGTAGGTTTTACCTGCTGTTTTGTTGATATGACGGCGCGTGCTGTTATGGCGCGCGCCGAAATGAACGCAACTATGAGCACCGTTTGGCGCCCGCGCGGCGCCACGGTAGTGGGAGAGGAAGGCTCAGATGAGCGACAGCAAGCATGTGACGTACGAGGACGCCGGCGTCGATACCGCCGAGGGCGGTCGCGCCGTCGACGCGATTAAGCAGATGGTCAAGGACACCAATCGTCCCGAAGTTATCGGCGGCATCGGCGGCTTCGGTGGCCTGTTCTCGGCTGCCGCGCTTAAGGATATGGAAGACCCGATCCTGATCAGCGGTACCGACGGCGTGGGCACCAAGCTCGTGCTCGCCCAGATCATGGACCGTCACGAGACGGTGGGCCAGGACCTGGTCGCTATGTGCGTCAACGACATTTTGGCTTCGGGCGCCGAGCCGCTGTTCTTCCTGGACTACGTTGCCATCGGTCACATCGAGGCCGAGCACATGGCAAAGATCATCAAGGGCGTGGCCGACGGCTGCAAGCTCGCGGGCTGCGCGCTCGTGGGCGGCGAGATGGCCGAGCACCCGGGCGTTATGGCTCCGGCCGACTACGACCTCGCCGGCTTTACCGTGGGCGTCGTCGATCGTCCCAAGATGCTCGACCCCGCGAACGTTCGCCCGGGCGATGTGATCCTGGGCCTGCCTTCCACCGGCGTGCACTCCAACGGCTACTCGCTCGTGCGCAAGGTCATCGGCGTCGACGGCATCAAGCCGGGCACGCCCGAGGCCGCCGCTAAGGCCGAGGAGCTGAGCCGTCCGCTCGAGGAGCTCGGTGGCGCTTCGCTGGCTGACGCCCTGCTGGCCCCCACGCGCATTTATGTGAAGCCGATTCTTGAGCTGCTGCGCGGCGGCGCCAACGTGCATGCTATCGCCCACATCACCGGCGGCGGTATTACCGAGAACCTCAACCGCGCGCTCGCCGACGACGTTGACGCCGTGGTCACCCGCAACGGCGCCGAGATGGGTTGGGACGTTCCGCCCGTTATCACTTACGTGTCGCGTCAGGCCGAGCTCGCGCCCAACGAGGCATGCAAGACCTTCAACATGGGCGTCGGCCTGTGCCTGATCGTCGCCCCCGAGGACGAGGCCGCCGTGACCGAGGCACTGGTCGCGCTGGGCGAGAAGCCGTTCCGCGTGGGCGAGTGCGTCGAGGGTTCCGGTAAGGTCGTGTACTCCGATGAACGCTAACGAGCAGATGGCTGCTGCCGAGGGCCTGGGCTTTGTGCCCTACACCCGTCCGACCGGCACCGATACGGCCGAGCCGCTTAAGATTGGCGTGCTTATCAGCGGCTCGGGTACCAACCTGCAGGCGCTGATCGATCTGATCGCCGCCGGTAAGCTCAACGCCTCGATTGAGCTTGTGGTGTCGAGCCGTCCTTCGGCTAGGGGTTTGCAGCGCGCTGAGCGCGCGGGCATCCAGACGCTCACGCTGTCCAAGGATGTCTATGCCGACCCCATCGCCGCCGATGAGATCATCGCGCACGAGCTGCTCGAACGCGGCTGCGAGTATGTGGTCATGGCCGGCTACATGCGCATGGTGCACACGCCTTTGCTGGCGGCGTTTCCCAACCGCGTGGTCAATCTGCATCCGGCGCTGCTGCCGAGCTTTACCGGTGCGCATGCGATTGACGATGCCTTTGCGCGCGGCGTCAAGGTAACTGGCGTGACCGTGCATTTTGCCAACGAGATCTACGACAACGGTCCCATCATCGCCCAGCGTGCGCTGGCTGTTGAGGAGGGCTGGGATGTCGACACGCTCGAGGAGCACATCCACGCGATTGAGCATGTGCTGTATCCCGAGGTCGTGCAAATGCTTGCCGACGGCCGCGTTCACGTGCTGGAGAGCGGCAAGGTGGCAATTGACGCGCCTCGCGGCTAGCGACGCACAGTACAATTTAGCCGAGTAGTCAGGGTGGTCATTGGCGCCAAGGCGCGCGTGGCCACCTTTTGTTTTGGGTAGTCATCGGGGACGTTCCTGAATGACTAGGTGAGAGAGGTGAGCGCATGGCGGATAACGAAGCGCTGTTTACGCCTGAGCTGGTGTTTTTTGATTGGGAGTGTGCGACGCCGGATGAGGTGTTCGCGCGGCTTGAGGGCGAGCTTGCCCCGCGCGGCTACATTGCCGACGGTTGGCTCGATGCCGTTCGCACGCGCGAGGATGCCTATCCCACGGGTCTTGCCATGCCGGCGGCCAACATCGCCATCCCACACACCGACCCAGGGTTTGTGGCCAAGCCCTATATCGCGGTGGTAAAGCCCGCCGCGCCCGTGACGTTCAATGCTATGGCCGGCATGGGTGCCCCCGTGCCGGCGCAGATCGTCATCAATTTGGGTATTGCCGAGCCGGGCGGCCAGGTCGAGGCCCTGCAAGCGCTCATGAATATCTTTATGGACGCGGACGTCGCAGCCGATGTGCTCGGCCAGACCACGCCCCAAGGCATGGTCGACGCCATCCGCCGCCACTTTTAAAGCCGGCACTTGGGGACTGTCCCTAACTGCCGGCAGAAAAGGAACGTCCCCAAGTGCCAGGGTTGCCCCTTTGTCGCGGGGGCTGCGTTGTGACACAATGGCGTTTGTTCGATTCGTGATGCGAAAGGCCAACTATGGCAAACAAGAAAAAGAACTCCGAGGCCGCACCGACGCCCGAGCAGCAGGCCCGCGCCGCGTCGAGCTCTCGTAAGAAGCAGCGCAAGACGTACGTGTCTAAGACCGTCAAGATCGTTCTGGTGGTCATCGGCGTGCTGGCGATGCTGCTTTCCGTCTCGGCCATGGCATGCTCCGGTCTCATGTCGCAGGCAGAGGATACCTCGGGCTACAAGCTTACCGGCGGTGTGGCTGCCACTATCAACGGCACCAACCTCACCGAGGACACCGTGACAAAGCAGATCATGAGCATGCGCACGTCTTACGGCTACACCAAGGACAAGGACTGGGCGCAGTATCTGGTCGACAACGACCTCACGCCCAAGAAGTACCGCAAGCAACTCATCGACTCCTACACGCAGCAGATTCTGCTTCAACAGGCACAGAAGGAGAACGGCGTGACGGTGTCGGACGAGGAGGTCGAGAAGGCTTGGAAGGACGCGTGCAAGAGCGCGGGCGGTGCCAAGGCCTTTAAGAAGACCCTCAAGACCTACGGCTACACCGAAGACACCTATAAGAGCTCGCTCAAGGAGAGCCTGGCGCAGCAAAAGCTCAAAGATGCCGTGGCGCCCACCAGCAAGCCCAAGGACAGCGAGATCGTCGATTACATCAACGAGAACCTGTCGAAGTACAACGATGCCCGCCGCTCGTCGAACATCCTGATCAAGGTTGATTCCGATGCGTCCGATGAGGACAAGGCTGCCGCCAAGGCTAAGGCGCAGGAGTGCCTGAACAAGATCAACTCCGGCGAGCTGAGCTTTGAAGACGCCGTGAAGCAGTATTCCGACGACACCGGCTCCAAGGAGAAGAAGGGTGACGTGGGCTGGGACAAGCTCACCACCTTTGTCGACAGCTACCAGACGGCACTCGAGGGGCTCAACAAGGGCGATGTGAGCGACGTGGTCGAGTCGACGTACGGCTATCACATCATCAAGTGCACCGACTACTTCCATGTCGATAATCAGGTCGATGACATTAAGCAGGTACCCAAGGACATCAAGAAGTACGTCTCCAACGTGGTGAAGACGCAGACGGCAAGCACCGCGTACAGCGAGTGGCTGGAGCAGTACAAGAAGGACGCCGACATCACCGTTAACCCCATGCCTAAGGACGTGCCCTATAACGTGAGCCTGAAGGGCGTCACCAAGAGTTCGACCGACGACGCGTCGACGACTGAGTAATCATGGGGCGGCGCCCGCGTGAGTGCCGCCCACGCTATTGAGGAGGATTTGCAGATGACCAACGAAGAGCTGCAGAAGGAAATGATCGCGGCCATGAAGGCTAAGGACAAGGTTCGCCTGTCCATCATTCGCCAGGTCAAGGCCGAGGTGAAGAATATCGAGGTCAACGAGCGCCGCGATGTGACCGAGGAAGACGTCAACAGCATGATCAAGCGTCTGATTAAGCAGACGAGCGAGACGCTGGAGATGTCCATCAAGGCCGGCACCGACCAAGAGCGTACCGATAACCTGAGCGAGCAGGTCAAGATTCTGGAGAGCCTGCTGCCCGCGCAGGTTTCGGGCGAGGAGCTCGAGGCTCTGATCGAGCAGGTTATTGCCGAGCTGGGCGCCACGTCCAAGAAGCAGATGGGCCAGGTCATGGGCGCTCTGGGCAAGGCCACCGGTGGCAACTTCGACAAGCCGGCAGCAGCAAAGATCGTCGGCGCAAAATTGACGTAATTTGTTACGCGGTTTTACCAAACCGCGTAACGGCTCGACGCTGCAAACCCGTACACACGGCAATCTGACGTTCAATTTCAAGGGCGCGACCATAAGGTCTGCGCCCTTTCATTTCACGTCACCTTGCTCGCGTGTACGGGTTTTCGCTGACTTATGCTCAACAAGGGCGGTTGCACTCATTGGGGACAGACTTAAATGAGTAGCCACGGGGGTACTCATTTAAGTCCGTCCCCAATGAGTGGGTGGAAGATTGCGGGTTCTTTACGGGAATGTAGTGTGGGCTGCGGAAACGTGGTTCTTTCCGTACAATAGTTCAACTCGTGTAAACGCAGGGAAGGGACATTCATGGCAGACATGATCGAGATCAAGCATCTCAACAAGTACTTTGGCGACCTGCATGTGCTCAAAGATATCAACCTCACCGTCAAGCGCGGCGAGAAGCTCGTAATGATCGGGCCTTCCGGCTCGGGTAAGTCGACGCTCATCCGCTGTGTCGATTATCTTGAGGAGCCCACGTCGGGCGAGGTCATCATCGACGGTACGCCGCTCACCAAAAAGAACCACCTGGAGATGGCTCGCAAGTATAGTTCCATGGTGTTTCAGCAGTTCAACCTGTATCCCAACATGACGGTGCTCGGCAACCTGACGCTCGCGCCCATCAAGCTGCAAAAGAAGAGCAAGGAGGAGGCGACCGAGATCGCCATCGCCGCGCTCAAGCGCGTCGGCATGGCGCATAAGGCCGGCGAGTATCCGCAGAATCTCTCGGGTGGTCAGCAGCAGCGCATCGCCATCGCCCGTGCCCTGTGTACCAAGCAGCCCATCATCCTGTTTGACGAGCCGACCTCGGCGCTCGACCCCGAGATGGTCCAGGAGGTTCTGGACGTTATGATTGAGCTTGCGCAGGAGGACATCACCATGATCTGCGTGACGCATGAGATGGGCTTTGCGCGCCAGGTGGCCGACCGCGTCATCTTTATGGAGGACGGCCGCATTCTGGAGGAGGGCACGCCCGAGCACTTCTTCGATAACCCCGAGAACCCGCGCTGCCGCGAGTTCCTGTCCAAGATTCTGCACTAGGCGCGGTGATGGACATGACGGATATGACGAGGGCGGCTGTATCGCGCCGTCACTTTTTGCAGCTGGCTGGCGCCGGCATGCTCGCGCTGACGGGGACCGCGCTCACCGGTTGCGGCAACTCTGCCAGTGGTGAGGGCTCCGACAAGGGGTCCAAGCTTGCGGCCATCAAGTCGCGCGGCCATCTGAATGCCGGCGTCAAGAAGGATGTTCCCGGCTACGGCTATTACGACACCGCCAAGGGCCGCTTTGAGGGCATGGAAGTCGATTTGTGCTACCAGATCGCCGCTGCCGTCTTTGGCGTGAGCTACAAAGAGGCCCGTGCCCAGGAGCTTGTCGAGTTTACCGACGTAACGCCCAAGACACGCGGCCCGCTGATCGATAACGGCCAACTCGACGTGGTCGCTGCGACCTACACCATCACCGACGAGCGCAAGAAGAGCTGGGATTTCTCGACGCCGTACCGCACCGACTACGTGGGACTCATGGTCAAGAAGCGTTCGGGCTTTACCTCGATTGAGGACCTGGACGGCAAGGTCATTGGCGTGAGCCAGGGTGCTACCACGCAGGGCCTGATCGAGCAGATGATCAAGGACAACGGCTTTAGCTGCAAGCCCGAGTTTAGGGCCTTTAGCGGCTACCCCATCATCAAGAGCTCGCTCGACGCCGGCAATATCGACGTCTTTGCCATGGACCGCTCCACGCTGGCCGGTTACATGAACGAGACCGTTGAGCTGTTGCAGCCCGAGGTCAAGTTTGGCGAGCAGGGCTACGGCGTGGCGACCAAGAAGGGCTACGACCTTTCGGCCGTGGTCGATCAGGTGATTTGCGATCGTCTGGCCGACGGCTGGCTCGACCAAGAGGTCAAGACCTGGGGTCTTGTATAGGCGCATCGTCCAAGGAAGGAATCAAATGCTCGAAGGATTATTTGACGCCGACCGTTGGTCGACGACATTTCAAAACATGGGGCCCTTCTGGGAGGGCTTTGGCGTGACGCTACAGGTGGTCGTTGCCGGTCTGCTGCTGTCGCTGGTACTGGGCACGCTGCTGGGTGTGTTCTCTACCACCCGTTCGCGCGTGCTGCGCGCCATAAGCCGCGTGTACGTGGAGTTTTACCAGAACACCCCGTTGCCCGTGCAGGTGCTCTTTATGTACATGGCTGGTCCGCAGTTTTTGCAGGCCATAACCGGTGCCGACCAGCCGGTGCGCATCGCGCCGTTCGTGCTGGGCTTCTTGGGCGTGGGCCTGTATCACGCGGCCTACATCTCGGAGGTCATCCGCACCGGTATCGAGGCGGTTCCGCGCGGTCAGATGGAGGCGGCGCAGAGCCAGGGCTTCACCCGTGCGCAGGCATACTGGTACATCGTGCTGCCCCAGACGTTCAAGATCATTCTGCCGCCGCTGTGTAACCAGGCACTCAACCTAGTCAAGAACACGTCGGTGCTGGCGCTTGTGGCCGGCGGCGACCTTATGTACCGTTCAGACAACTTTGTGAGCCTGTACGGTTACCTGCAGGGATACATCGTCTGCTGCCTTATGTACTTCATCATCTGCTTTCCGCTCGCCATGCTGGTGCAGTGGCTCGAGCGCCGCTCCAAGGAGCGTCCGCGCGGCGTGAGCCTCGCCGAGCTGGGGCTCGACAACGTAGAGGAGGCCTAGCGCATGGAAATCTTCAACGCGACCAACCTGCTCTACATTTGGGGCGGCTTTGTTAAGACGATCGAGATCTCGGCGCTGTCGATCTTTTTCTCGCTCATCTTTGGCACGGTGCTGGCGCTCGTTAAAAGCTATGCGCCCCGCCCGTTTCGTATTTTGGTGAGTGCCTATATCGAGCTGTTCCGTTGCACGCCGAACCTGCTGTGGATCCTGTTTATCTACTTTACGGTGCAGGGTTTGGACATTGTGATTTCGACCATCGCCTTTACGCTGTTTACCAGCGCTGTTATGGCCGAGATTGTGCGCGGCGGCCTCAACTCGATTCCGCGCGGCCAGTTTGAGGCGGCGCAGAGCCAGGGCTTTGGCTTCTTTGCCACCATGCGCTACATCATTCTGCCGCAGACGTTTAAGACGATTATTCCGGCGCTGTTTAGCCAGTGCACGACCGTCATTAAGGACAGCTCGTATCTTTCGGGCATTAACGTGGCCGAGCTCATGTACACGGCAAACGTCGTGATGGCCCATGCGATCGATCTGTCGCAGGTGCTTATGCTCTACGGCCTGGTGTTTGCGATGTACTTTGTGCTCAACTTTGGTATCTCGCTGCTGGTGAGGGCATATCAACGTCGCATCGTGGCCGCATAGTCCTGCTTCCCCAAGCACGGCACCTTGCCCCTCAATCGTCGCTTGCGTACATTTAGTACGCGGCGCTCCTCTTTCGGGGCAATCTGCCGCACTTGGGAAACCAGGACGGTCGTAAGTGACAAAATGGGAATCAGGAATTGCCTTTTCTCATTTGTTAGAAAGGAATCGCGATGAGCGATCTGGAGAACAAGAAGAATCCTGTGGTCATTACCATCGCGCGCGATTTTGGTGCCGAGGGTCATGAGATTGGCCGAATGCTTGCCAACGAGCTGGGGATTCCGCTGTACGACAACGAACTGCTGGTGCGTGCGTCGCTGCGTGCGGGCGAGTCGCTCGATAAGATGGCCGCCTACGACGAGCGCCTGGCCGTGGAGAACATGGCGTTTTTGCCCGACCGCTACGACGCCCGTTCGTACTCGGACAAGCTGTTCCAAAAGATGAGCCAGGTGATTTTGGACCTGGGTGAGACCGAGAGCTGCATTATCGAAGGCCGCCTGTCCGATTACCTGCTTCGCAACAACCCCAACCACATTGCCGTGTTGGTGACAGCGCCCTTTGAGGACCGCGTCGAAATCGTGCGCAAGAAGCGTGGCCTTAACAAAAAGAAGGGTGCCAAGCTGGTCAAGCAGCAGCAGAAGGCGCGTGAGGCGTTCTACAAGCGCTACAGCGCCGGCAAGTGGAAGATGACGAGCGGCAAGGACATCGTCGTCAACCGCGCCAAGCTGGGCCGCGAGGGTTGCAAGGACGTCATCGCCGCAGCCTACCGCTACAAAGTCGCCCAGCTCGAAGGCTAACCGACCAAAACCACCACAAAGGGCAGGCACCTTTGTGGTGGTTTTTGTTTTAGGCGGAGGGGAAGGCCTTGGCGGCAGTGCCTATCCTCGGCTTTTGCAAATCTCGATCTGTAACACCAAGCCAGCGAAAATGGCTCTAACTGTTACAGATTTAGATGAACCGTTCGGCCGTCAGCCCAACGTCTTGATCTGTAACACCAGGCGGCATATTTGGTCTCTAACTGTTACAGATTGAGATGCAGCGTGGGCGGCCGGCACAATATCTCGATCTGTAACAACTACAAGGCTCAACAGGGCCTAACTGTTACAGATTGAGATAAAGCGACCGGGCAAGTCCCCAACCACCGCAAAGGTGCCTGTCCCCATCGTGGTGGTTGGGGCGGCCGGTATAAAAAGTCCCCGCCGGGCGTGTGCGCGACGGGGACTTTGCCGTTTGATGGCTAGCGCTGCAGGTGGTTACTCGCCCAGCAGGCTCTTGGTGATCGAAGCGGCGGCCTTCTTGCCGGCGCCCATCGCCAGAATGACCGTAGCGGCACCGGTGACGATGTCGCCGCCGGCCCAGATGCGGGGATCGGTGGTCTGGCCGGTCTCCTCGTCGGCAACGATGTAGCCCCACTTGTTGAGCTCCATCTTGCCGCCGATCTTGGCAGCGAAGGGGTTGGCGTTGGTGCCGATAGCCGAGATCGCGACGTCGCAGGGGATCTCCTCGATGGCGCCCTCGATGGGCACCGGGCGACGACGGCCGGACTCGTCAGGCTCGCCGAGCTCCATCTTCTGGACCTTGACGGCGCACACGGAGCCGTCCTCGCCAGCGACAAACTCGAGCGGGGAGACGAGCGGCAGAACCTCGACGCCCTCGGCCTTAGCATGGTGCAGCTCGGCGCGACGGCAGGGCATCTCGTCCTCGGTACGACGATAGGCGATGATGGCGTGCTCGGCGCCCAGGCGCTTGGCGGTACGGACGGCGTCCATAGCCACGTTGCCGCCGCCAAAGACGACGACGTTCTTGCCGTGCTTGGTGGGGGTGTCGTACTCGGGGAACTTGTTGGCCTTCATCAGGTTCACGCGGGTGAGGTACTCGTTAGCGAAGAAGACGTTGGGCAGGTTCTCGCCGGGGACGTTGAGGAACTTGGGCAGGCCAGCGCCGGTCGCCACGTAGATGGCGTCGAAGCCCTGCTCGAACAGCTCCTCGGCCGTGGCCATGTTGCCCACGACGGAGTTGTACTCAAACTTGACGCCCATGTCCTCCAGGCCGTCAATCTCGCGCTTGACGACTGCCTTGGGCAGACGGAACTCGGGGATGCCGTAGACCAGCACGCCGCCGCCGGTGAAGAAGGCCTCGAAGACGGTGACGTCAAAGCCGTTGCGGGCGAGCTCGCCGGCACAGGTGATGCCGGACGGGCCGGAGCCGACGACGGCGACCTTCTTGCCGTTCTTGGGGGCCATCTTGGGCGTGGAGGCGAGCTCGGGGCGGTCACCCAGGAAGCGCTCGAGCTGGCCGATGGCCACGGGCTCGGACTTCTTGCCACGGATGCACTTGCCCTCGCACTGGTTCTCCTGCGGGCAGACGCGGCCGCAGATGGCGGGAAGCATAGAGTCCTCGCGGATGGTATCGAGGGCGCCGCCGAAGTCCTTCTCGCGGATCTGCTCGATAAAGCGGGGGATGTTGATGTTGACGGGGCAGCCCTCAACACAGAACGGCTTCTTGCAGTTGAGGCAGCGCTCGGCCTCGGCCAGCGCCATCTCCTCGGTGAAGCCCTTGTCGACGGGGCGGAAGTCGCAGGCGCGCTCGGCAGCCGGCTCCTCGTTATCGGGGGTGCGGGGCGACTTCATATCGGCAACGAAACGACCGTTAACTAGTGGCATGCGCAGCTCTTTTCCTCATAAGCCTTGAGGGACTCGCCCTCTTCGGAACGGTAAGCGGCCTGGCGGGCACGAAGGTCATCCCAGTCGACCAGGGTGGCATCGAAGTCGGGGCCGTCGACGCAAGCGAACTTGGTCACGCCGCCCACCTCGACGCGGCAGCAGCCGCACATGCCGGTGCCGTCAACCATGATGGGGTTGAGCGACGCGGTGATGGGGGTGTCGTACTTCTGGGCGGTGAGGGTCGAGAACTTCATCATCGGAACGGGGCCGACGCAGAAGACCTGGCTTACGGCCTTGTCCTGCAGCAGGCGCTCCAGCGGAGCAGTGACAACGCCCTGCTCGCCGTAGGAACCGTCGTCAGTGGTGATGTGGATGTGGTCCTCGTCGAGGAGCTCGCGGAACTGGTCCTCCATGAGCAGGAGGTCCTTGGTGCGGGCGCCCATGATGGCGTGCACCTCGTGACCGGTCTCGACCAGGTGCTTGGCGACCGGGAAGGCAATTGCCAGGCCGACGCCGCCGCCAATGACGGCGCAGGGGCCCTCGGCCATCTCGGTGGGAACGCCCAGCGGGCCCACGACGTCGCGCAGCGACTCGCCGGCCTCGTAGGTGGACAGCATCTCGGTGGTCTTGCCGATCACCATGAAGATGAACTCGACCCAGCCCTCGTCACCGTTCCAGCCGGCCAGGGTAAACGGGACGCGCTCGCCCGTCTCGTTGGCGCGGACCATGAGGAACTGTCCAGCGTGCGCATGCTTGGCGATTGCAGGCGCCTCGATGCGGAACTTGAACACCTTCTCCGAGAACTGCGTCTTCTCCAGGATCTTATACATAGAACCCCTCTCTTGTTAGGGCGGCCGAACCGTGCCTCCACGGAAATGGACGGCAGCCCGAATAAAACCGTACGCGCACAGGCGTTGTGCAGACATACGGTGCAAATTATACCCTCATGGACATGCTGTTTACGTGTGTCTTCGGCGGTTGGGAAAAGGGTTTATCCGCTCCTTGATTGGCAACTTCATCCGAACACTTCCCACATTCATCCGTACATGTACGGATGAATGTGGGAACCCGATACCCTGAGGGCCGGACCGGCCGGCCCCGGGAGATCGGAGGACGGCATGTCCGGAAAGAGGAAGAAGGGGGCCGGGAAGGCGGCCCCGAGGGCCTACGGCAGGCTCACCAGGCACGAGCGGAACACGGTCCAGAGGATGCTGGAGCGCGGGGCCTCGTGCAGGCAGATCGCGAGGGGGCTGGGCAGGTCGCCCTCGACGGTGTGCTCGGAGGTGGCGTCGCACAGGTTCGTGACCGCGCCGAGGGAGAGGCGCGGCGAGCGCGTGGACGCCTCCGCCGACCTGTCTGCGGCATGCCCGCGCCTGGCCGCGTGGCCGCGCTGCTGCAACGGGTGCGGGCGGTACCGCGCGATCGGCTGCAAGCGCCGCCCGCACGTCTTCTACGACGCCCGCGCCGCGCAGCTGCGCGCGGACTCGGTCCTCGTCTCGTCCAGGCGCGGGATAGACGCCGACGAGCCCGCCGCGGCGGCCAGGCTGGAGGCGATAAGGGACTGCCTGCGCCGGGGGCTGTCGCCCGAGCAGATGGCGGCGCGCAACGGCGGCCCGGTGGACCTGTCGCCGTCGACCATCTACCGCTGGGTCTCGGCGGGCTACGACGGCATGACCAACATGGAGCTCAGGCGCAAGGTCGGCTACAGGCCGAGGAAGCGCGCCGCGTGCCGGGCGGCGACCCGCCACTCCGCCCGCAGGTCACATGCCGCGTTCCTCGCCCTCGGGGAGGACGCGTGCGCCGCGGCCTGGGAGATGGACACCGTCGAGGGCGCGCGGGAGGACAGCGCCTGCCTGCTCACGCTGCTGCACCGCCCCAGCAGGCTCCAGCTCGCGCTGCCG
>UQPJ01000023.1:0-31121 GCA_900543015.1 uncultured Collinsella sp. | reverse complement strand
GGCCCTTCTCCTGCGCCATCTTGGAGATGTTCTTGACGGCGGTCTCGTTATCGACCGAGGTCACCACGGCACCCTCGCCGTCAAGCTGTTTGAGCGCCTTAAGCGTCTTGACGACGGGCAGCGGACAGGCATCGCCCATGGCATTGACTTCAATTTTGGTAGACATAGCAAAATCCTTTCGAAAGGGGCCGCCCAGAACAACGGACGGTCGCATAAACGGTTTTCCTTACTGCACAACGCGAACAGCAGGACCGCCTGGCACCGGCTCGCACACGCGACCGACGACGACGGCGATACGTCCCTCGGCATGCAGACGACGCGCGAGCTCATCCACATCGGCAGCAGGCGCCGCGATAAGCAGGCCACCCGAGGTCTGCGGATCGTACAGCGCATCCAACATGCCCGGCTCCAGGTCCTCGTCGGCAGCCACGCGCGGGCCAAAGAAGTCCTGGTTGCGGTAGGCGCCGGCTGGGATAATGCCCAGACGCGCCATATCGAGCACCTGGTCAAAGAGAGGCACCGCCCCCGATGCAAGCTCAATCTGCACGCCCGAGCCCTCGGCCATCTCGCACGCATGCCCGATCAAGCCAAAGCCCGTGACGTCGGTACAGCCGTGAAGTTCGAGTCCCTCGGCCAGGCGAATCGGGGCCTCGTTGAGGGTGCGCATCGAGTTCCACATCGGACAGGCCTCATCCTGCTCGATAAGCTCGCCCTTAATGGCCGTGGTGATGATGCCCGAGCCGATCGCCTTGGTCAGCAGCAGAACATCGCCCACGCGCGCGCCGCTGTTGGCGAGCATGCGGTCGAGCGCGACAAAGCCGCTCACGGACAGGCCGTACTTGGGCTCGTCGTCGTTGATGGTGTGGCCACCCGCGATGGAGCAGCCCGCCTCGACGCACTTGTCGGCGCCACCCGCCAGAATCTGGCCAGCAGCCTCAACACCCAGGCAGCTGGGTATGCAGAGCAGGTTCATGGCATGACTCGGCCGCCCGCCCATAGCGTAGATGTCCGACAGCGAGTTGGCCGCGGCGATCTGGCCAAACAGAAACGGGTCATCGACCATCGGCGGGAAGAAGTCGATGGACTGCACGAGGCCCAAGTTGTCGCCAACGCGAAAGACGCTCGCATCGTCGGAGGTATCGAACCCCACGAGCAGGTTGTCGTTATGCACATTGGGTAAGTCGCCCAGGACCTGGGCGAGGGCTCCAGGAGCCAACTTAGCGGCTCAACCAGAGGCAGCGGTCATCTGCGTGAGCTTCACGAGTTCATCAGCCATCGATTCCTCCTCTCATAGGTCAATCAGTTCCTCCCAGTATACGCATGGCGGCGCCGAGAGCGGGTGACTTATCGCGCCGGCCCTCTACGCGAGCGCCAGTGCGCGAATGGCCGCATCGACCGACAGCCAGCCCGACGGCATGGCACAGGTCCACGCAATGGCGCCATCCGTTTTTCACCACCGCGGCCTTCGCGGCCGTCGAACCGATGTCGATACCAATGCCAACCTCGGCGTCCCCCCCCTCGCATGTGACAAAGGGACTGTCCCTTTGTCACATTATCGGCAAACCAGATGGATTCTCTTGGCATCGAAGTGCATGCGCAGCGTCTCGCCTGCTTGCGGCAGCTCATCGACAGGCATGCCCACTTTGTTGACCTTCCACTGCAGACGCGTGGGCGCATCGGCACGCGGCGCGTCCAGCAGCACCAGCCGCTCAAAGCGCGAATCGCTCACACGGGCCACGTGCAAATCATAGCTGTTGCGGCCCCGCGCGGTGCGATTGTCAACATGGAAGTAGCTCGCGCGAATGCCCAGGTACGCCACGTCGTCGGGCACCTCACGACCTACATTAAAGTTCATGCCCCAATCGAGGGCCTCGACCTCCTGGGGTCCGATCTTGCGCGCCCGGCTTGTGTTCTTGCAGCCCGTCAGGCGCAGCGCGGCCAAGGTTTGCGGCCGGCGGACTACATCTTCGACGGAGGCGATCTCCTCCACATGCCCGTTATGCATCACGCAGATGCGCTCGCACAGACGGCACGCCTCGTCGATGTCGTGGCTCACGTAGAGCACGGTGCGGTTGCACACATCGAACAAGTCGAGCATGTTCTGCTCGAGTGCGCTCTTAAGATAGGAATCGAGCGCGCTCATGGGCTCGTCGAACATAAAAATGCCCGGGTGCGCCGCCACCATACGCGCAAGCGTCACGCGTTGCTGCTGACCGCCCGAGAGGCGCGCGGGGTAGCGGTCGGCGAAATCGGCCAGTCCAAAGATACCCAGGTAGCGCTCGGCAAGTTGCCTGCGCGCCGCGGCGTCGCCTGCACCCTCAACGCCGGCGCACACGTTATCGGCCACCGTCATATTAGGGAACAGCTGATAGTTTTGGAACAGCAGGGCGCACTTGCGCTCCTGGGGCGACAGATTGATGCCCGACACCGAGTCAAAAAAGGTCACGCCGTTGACGACGATCTTGCCCTCGTCGGGCGTCTCCACGCCGGTAATACAGCGCAAGGTGCAGCTCTTGCCGCATCCGGAGGCGCCGAGCAGCGCCACGCGCTCCTCGCTGGCCTCAAGCTGCATGTCGAGCACAAACCCGGGATAGCGCTTTTTAATATCCAGAACGAGCGACATGGCTATCGACCTCCCTTTGCGACCGTGTCATCGCGCATGAGCTCGGCCAGCGCCTCGCGATCGATACGCAAGGCATCACCACCCGCCGGATCGAGCGAATCGCCCTGTCCGGCGAGTTCTTTGGCCTGCCTGCGCTCCGCGCGGGACAGGCCGCGCTCGCGGTACTTTTGCGAATGCGCCGTATACATATTGATGAACAGAATGACCAGGAAACTGAACACGATCACGACGGCGACCCAAAAGAGGGACACCGACGTGTTGCCGCCCATCCACTCAAAGTAGATGGCGATGGGGATAGTCTGGGTAATGCCGGCGTAGTTGCCCGCAAAGAACAGGGTGCAGCCAAACTCGCCCATCGCGCGAGCGAAGGCGAGCACCGTGCCCGCCGCGATTGAGGGCCAGCCGAGCGGCATCATGAGCTTGGCAAAGATGCGACGTTCGGACCATCCCAAGGTTCGCGCGGCGTCGAGCATCTGCGTGTCGAGGCTCTCGAAGGCTCCGAGCGCCGTGCGGTAGACCAGCGGAAACGACACAACGACGGCCGAAATGACCGCCGCGGGCCAGGTAAAGACGATCGAGATGCCGTGCGCGATGAGCCACTGGCCCACCCCGGTCGAGCGGCCAAACAGCATGAGGAGCAGAAAGCCGCAGACCGTGGGCGGCAGCACCATAGGAATCGTAAAGACCGAGTCGAGCAGGCCCTTGATGCGACTCGAGGTACCCATAGTCTTCCACGCGGCGAACAGGCCCAGCGCAAAGGAGATCAGCAGGGCAAGGCCGCTCGTTTTTATGGACACCCAAAACGGGCGATAGTCGATGTCGCCCAAAAAGGAGGCCAGAGAGGTCCAGGGCCCCTGCTCATCCCGCAACACGACAGACGATGCTTCTACCATTTGAGCGCTATCAAGCCAACGCGCGCCGCCCTTGGCATCACCCGAGGCCGATGCAATCACCACATAGCGGTCCCCATCCACACCGCGCTCGTCAAAGCCATAGGTATACCCGCCGGTATCAAACGTTGTTTCCGCCGTGACACACCAAGGAAGATCCACGTCCCCTAGCTGCGCACCTCCCATGGAGTTTGCGCTGTCGAGCTCACAGACGAGGGCCTTGAGACCCGATACGCACTCGTTGTCCTGCGGATCCAATCCATACTTCTCGACCGCCTTGGGCGATATCCACCCCACAACGCGATCGGCAGCAGGCGCCACTACAAGGTCCACGTCCTCGTCAACGGGAAACCGGTAGCCCTCAGGCTGGCCCTCCATGGCACGAGCGGTCCCCTTGGCCAACCGCTCAAAACCCTCGATCCCATAGGAAAGCCCATGAGCGGTCGCAGCAACCTGGGCCCCGTCCTCAGCGTCCCCAGCAAACGCAAATCCCGGCACCCAGCAAAGCGCGAAGGTCAAAGCACAGGCGACAAGCATGCGGAATTTATTAAGCACGAAAAGCTCCAAGCGAATACAAGGACGGAGTGAAACACAAAACGATGGAATTATCGCGCCAAGCCGCACTACGCGGAAAGCTCAAAGCCGTAGTTAGCCCAAATCTTCTGGGCGGACTTGCTGGACAGGCAGAAGTCGATGAACGCCTTGGCCTCGTCGGCGTGCTCGGAGATCTCGGCAACGGCACCCGGATACACGATGGGCTTATGCGAGTCCTCGGGGCACACGAAAGCCTCCTCGATGCCGTCGTAGCGGAAGATATCGGAACTGTAGACAAAACCGGCCACGCAGTCGCCTGTGGACACATAGGCGGCGGCAGTACCAACTTTGTCGGCCAGTGCGACTTTGTCGGCAATCTCGGGAGCATACTCGCCGTCGTCACCCTCGGTACCGGTGTAGAGGCCCACGGAAGCCAGTGCCTGGTTGGCGTACTTGCCGGCAGGAACGGTCTTGGCGTCGCCGATGGCAATCTTGCCGTCCAGGTTCGCGACGTCGGCGATGGCCTCGATCTTGGTGTCGGAGCCCTCAGCACGAATGATCACAAGGTCGTTGACGAACATATCCTCACGGGTGTCGGTGTCGACGAGCTCGGCGGTCTCAGCGTCTTCCATGGTGCCCTTGGAAGCGGTAATGAGCACATCGACCGTGGCGCCGGCACGCATCTGCTCGACGAGATCGCCGGAGGCCTTAAACTGCGTGTCGGCAAAGGTGGTGCCGGTCTGGTCGGTGTAGAGCTCCTGGACCTCGGGCAGGGCCTTCTCGAGAGAGTTGGCAGCGAAGACCTGAAGCTCGACAGCCTTCTTGGAAGATGCCTTAGCAGAACCGGCATCGGAGCCAGTCGGCCCAGACGTCTTGTTGCCGGAGCAGCCAGCAAGCCCAAGGCCAGCAGCGACGACAGCAGAAAGAGAGACGAATCCGCGGCGAGAAACCATATCGAACATGTTCAACCCTTTCGAAGGCTACACCCGGGCGCCCCGCCGCGAGCTTTGTTCTGTTACTAGATTATACTTCTGTGCGAATAATGATTATGACAAATTATTCTCGTCTGAAAATATAGTTTCGAGCATGCCTACAGAATGCCGTCCCCTTGGGCGCAAATAAAAGGCGGAGCAGCCGTTCAGGTCGCTCCGCCGCAGGTAAACCGCTTAGTTGGTATGTCCGCCGCCCGCTGTCATCTGAGCCGCATGCTCCAGCTGGTCCGCTATGGCCTCCCAGCTTTCGCGGGCGGCCTTCGTAGAACCGGGAAAGTTTACGACAAGTGTATGACCTCGTTGCATACAAATAGCGCGCGAGAGCATAGCGCGGCGCGTCTTGGTCATGGAGTACGCACGGATCGCCTCGGCAATACCCGGCACGTCGCGATCGCAGACGGCACGCGTCGCCTCGGGCGTCACATCGCGCATCGAAAGCCCCGTGCCGCCGCAGGTAAGCACAACATTGGCGTGGCACTCATCGGCGGCTTCCACAATGGCATCACCGATCTCGCTGACGTCGTCGCGCACGACCACATGTGAGACGACCGTCCAGCCCTGCGCCTCGATAAGTTCCTCGAGTGCGGCTCCAGCCTCGTCCTGGGCAAGGTCCCGCGTATCCGAGCACGTCACGATCGATATCTTCAGCTCCATAGCATTCCTCCTACAACACGGCGCCCTCAGGCAGGTCGACACGCACAACATCCACGACGTCGCCCGCCTTGAGCTCGCACGGACCTTCGTCAATACGCAGCAGGCAGTTGGCCCGCTGCATCGTGCCGAGCAACGCCGAATTCTGCGTCTTGGCCTCGGTCACCAACAGCTCACCGGTCTCGGGGTCGCGCAAAACCGTGGCGCGATCGAAGAAGCGGCGATGCTGTCGCTTTTTCACGCCGTGCGTGAGCATCGCCTGCTGCACGGGACGCGCCCCCTCGGCAAAACCGCGCATCTTGCGGATCGCCGGGCGGGCGAGCATCTCAAAGCCCACATACGCCGCGGCCGGATTGCCTGAAAGTCCCAGGTAGGGCTTACCCCCAAGCAAGCCAAACGTGATGGCCTTGCCCGGACGCATCGAGATGCGGTCAAACAGCACCTCGCCCTCGCGCCGGACGAGCGCCGTCACGTAGTCGTAGTCGCCTGCCGAGGCGCCACCGCTCGTAATGACAAAATCGCACTCCAGCACGGCGCGATGCACCAGCTCGGCAATCGCCTGCTCATCATCGGGCGCAATGCCGTAGAACACGGGCTCGGCTCCTGCATCGAGCGCTTCGGCCATCAACGCCGACGAGTTGGAGTCGCGAATCTGCCCGCGCGCCGGCACGTTGCTCGGTGCGACCAGTTCCGTGCCCAGCGAGATGATGCCCACACGCGGGGCAGCGTGCACCTTCACGCTCGCGTATCCGGCGCTTGCCAGCAGACCCGCGCCCGCCGGAGCCACGACCTCGCCGGCGTGCATCACAACGTCGCCGGCATGGGCCTCCTCGGCGGCAGAGCGAACGTTCTCCCCTACCTTGGCAGGCGCCGAGAACCTCACACGCGAGCCCTCGTTGCCGTCACCGACGAGCACATCGACGATCTCATACTTCACCACGGCATCGGCACCTTCGGGTACCGGTGCGCCCGTCATGATGCGGACCGTCTCGCCCGCGCCAATTGTGCCCTCAAACACATGGCCCGCGGCCTCGTGTCCGATAACGTCGAGCGTCACCGGCGCCTCGCCAGATCCCTGCGCCAAATCCGCCGAGCGCACGGCATATCCGTCCATAGCGCTGTTAGCAAACGGCGAGATGTCGATATCGGCCACCGCGTCCTCTGCCAAGGGAAGACCGGCAGCCTGCCACACGGGAATCTCGACAACTTCGGTGCGATTCACGTGCGACAAGACGATCGCCTGTGCGTCCTCCAACGGAATGAGTTTCTCTGCCATATACACCTCTAGCATGCAACGGCGCACATCACGGGCGCCGATTCTTTATGTTTATCTCAGTATAATCCCCCGCCGCACGACGGCGACACGGCCCGTGCCCACGAATACACCTGTCGGTAACGGACGGCGAAACAGAACCAAAACCAACCAGCCGGTTTGTCACGTTTGGCACGTTCTATAATGCTCGTGTTGCAATCAAGAAGAGGAACGTATGGCTTTTACCGACAAACCCGAAAGCGCTAACGAGGCGCAGGATCATTCCCAGTCGCTCGACGACGGCGGCTTTTTCTCCCTTAACGACGTCATCATGGCCGGCAGGCATCAGCTCACCCGCTCCGAGCATCTCTTGGCTGCCGACACGCGCCGCAACGCCCGCAACCTACTCGCGAGCGCCAAGTTGCTCGCACTCGTCGTCATCGTCTCGCTCGCCATGGGCGTTGCCGCCTGGGCGTTTTTGACCTCGCTGAATATCGCGACCGACTATCGCGAGCACCATGCATGGGTCTACGCCTTGCTTCCCGTTGTGGGCGTTGCCACCGCATGGGTGTACAAAAACCACGGCCTTGCCGCCAAACGCGGTAACAACCTGGTCATCGACTCCGCTCTGGGCACACGCCTCATCCATATGCGCATGGCCGTTCTCACCTTCGTCTGCTCCACGCTCACGCACCTAACGGGCGGATCTGCCGGTCGCGAGGGGGCCGCGGTGCAGATTGGCGGCACCATCGCCAGCAACATCTCGAACCTCGCCCACCTCAAAAAACATGACCACCACGACCTCATGCTCGCCGGCATCTCGTCGGCCTTTGGCGCCGTATTCGGCTCGCCCCTTGCTGGAGCTTTCTTTGGCATGGAGATGTGCTTTATCGGCAAGATCGACTACACCGCGGGCATCTACTGCCTGGTCGCCTCGTTTACCGGCTACTTTACGTCACTTGCCTTGGGAACCGAGTACGAGGCGAATGTCATCGCCAGCGTTCCCAACATGACACCGCGGACGGTTGTCATCGTTGTTATCAGCGCAATTATCTTCGGTCTGACGGCACGCCTCTTTGCCTGGTCGGTTCGAACCGTCAAAAGCCTTTACGGTCGCTTTATCACCAATTACCTTACTCGCGCACTCGTGGGCGCACTCGTGGTTTTGGCCGCCTATGCCCTCCTTGACGCCTGGGACTACGCCGGCCTTTCCACGTGGCTTTCCGGCGCCGGATTTGCAGGCAACACCACCCTGGCGGACGCAGCCATCAAGTTGGTCGTCACAGCGCTTACCCTGGGCGCGGGCTTCCAAGGCGGCGAGGTCACGCCCCTGTTTGGCATCGGTGCGGCACTCGGTGGCTGGATCGGTTGCCTCACCGGGCTCGACCCCAGTTTTCTGGCGGCTCTCGGCATGCTCGGCGTGTTCTGCGCCGGCCTCAACGTGCCCATCACCACCTGCATGATGGCCATCGACCTGTTCCACGGCACGGCCGCCGGGTTCTTTGTCATCGTGGCCTTTATCAGCTACCTAACCGGCGGACACCGCGGCGTGTACCCCGCCCAGCGCATCATCTCACCCAAGCGCCGCTCGCTTATTGTGGATGAGGGAGGTACGGTAGCGGATGCTATCGAGCGCCACAACGACCTGATAGAGTAGATGTAATTATCGCCGTGCAGCCACAATCGGGGCTAATTCGACCTGAGCGCGACCGCACTGTCATGTCACACGCCGGGAGTCGCCCCATGCACGCAACTGATTTTGGTCGCACGCTCATCATCGCCAACCCAGCCGCCCAGTCGGGTGCGGCACGCGAAGTTGCCGAGCGCCTGCAACGCTTTTTGGACATGACTGCACGCGCATCCCAGTTTGACCTGGTGTTGACCGAGCGTATGGGACACGCCAAGGAGCTGGCCGCACAGGCTCAGGGCTATCGCACCGTTATCGCACTCGGCGGCGACGGCGTGATTCACGAGGTCGTCAACGGGCTTATGACGCAAAAGGAGGACGCCCGCCCCGCTCTTGCCGTCCTGCCCGTTGGCTCCGGCAACGATTTTGCCCAAACGCTCGGCATCGACGATTTCTCCGGCAAGGATTTTGGCGCGCTGCTCACCTGCGAGCTGCAGCGTCAGGACATCGGGCGCATTCGCTCGTGGAGCCCTACGAGCGGCAGCGGCGAGGCTACCGTTGAGTACTACGACCAGACGCTTTCGGTCGGCATCGATGCCGCCATCGGCCTGGGCACCACTGAGCTGCGCAAAAAGACCGGCTTGACGGGCGCGCCGCTCTACACCCTTTCGGGACTTGAGCAGTTTGGCCTGCGCTACCGCAACTACCCCATGACAGTCAGCTTTGACGGCGCGCCCGCCGAGCGCGTGAGGGCGATCATCATGGCGATTCAGCTTGGTCCTACCTATGGCTCGGGCTATCGCATCTGCCCCGATGCCGACCCCTGCGACGGCATGCTCGACGTCTGCTACGCCTGCGGCCCCGTCCCTCGCGCGGTAGCCCTGCCTATGTTCCTTTCGGCCAAGGACGGCCACCATACCAAGTTGCCACCGGTTCGCATGCGCCGCTGCCGCCATGCCGAGCTAACTTTTGAGGAGCCCGACTACCCCATCCAGGCCGACGGCGAGCCCGTTGACGCCTCGCGCATCGAGGTCGACGTCCTCGGCAGCGCCCTCCAAGTTTGGCACCCTACCCGCTAGCAAGGCCAGTGGAACAAACGACTACTCGTCGCTGCCCGGCTTGCGTCGGTTGGCCTTTTTAATGGCATTGAAGTGCTTGTCATTGAGTCTGCGCTGACGAGAGCGCTGGGGCACCTTGGTCTTTACACGTCGACGCGGTGGACGTCCGCGTCGCTCGAGCTCGGCGTGCAGCTTGCGCAGGCAGCTCGCGCGATTTTGGAACTGGCTGCGGCTCTCGCGCGCCGTCACGGTAATCCCTGTGGGCACGTGCTTCATGCGCACCGCCGAGTCCGTCGTGTTCACGCCTTGTCCGCCCGGACCCGTCGCGCGAAACACCTGTACCTCGCAATCGCGCGCCAACTCTTCGGCCGCCATCGCGGCATAGCGCGCATACTCGCACCATCCCATCTTGTTCTCGTCCATATCAATACCTCCCCTCATACAAAAAATGTGACAAAGGGACAGTCCCTTTGTCACATCGCATACCAATCGCTTGTGTTGCGAGCTTAGGCGAAGGTGATCTCGCCGGTCTCGCAGTCCATATCGGCAATACGGGCCAGGCTCTCAACGCGGAAGCCACGCTCGCGGAGCTTATCGCCACCGCCCTGGAAGCCCTTCTCCACGGCAATGCCGATGCCGGCAACCTCGGCACCCGCGGCCTCGCAGATCTTGATAAGACCCTCGAGCGCGCAGCCGTTAGCCAAGAAGTCGTCGATGATCAGGACCTTGTCGCCCTCGGACAGGAAACGCTTACCAACGATGACCGGGTACTCCTTTTGCTTGGTAAAGGAGTAGATGGTCGTGGCATACTGCTCGCCGTCGAGGTTGATGGACTGCGCCTTCTTGGCAAAGACCACCGGCACACCGCCAAAATGCTGAGCCGCGATGCAGGCCATACCAATGCCCGAAGCCTCAATCGTCAGGATCTTGTTGATCTCGACACCCTCGAACAGACGGGCCCACTCGGCGCCCATGTGGTCGAACAGCTCAACGTCGCACTGGTGGTTGAGGAAGGCATCAACCTTAAGGACGTTACCGGCCTTTACGATGCCGTCATGGCGAATACGATCCTCAAGCTCCTGCATGGCGCAACCCCTTCTCGCGGCAACGATGCCGCGCGATTAATAAACGTTGTTCGATAGTCTACCACGGACCGACCCCCGCCCGCCCCACAAGCCGCATCGCACCACAAACCGGTCTTTTTGGGACGGCGCGAATCGTGGCAGACAGCCTCTCAACACGCTAATGGCGGGCGCGCATCCTCACCAAACGCACCATGGCGAGTGCAAAGCCCGCTGCCGCCACAGCCATGAGCACGTAGAATACCGAGCGAAAACCAAACAGGAACACATCCGGACGACCTGCAACAATAGTGGTCACGGCCTCGCCCATCGCCACGCTCATCTGCCCATAGAGGATATGCGATGCCGCCGTAATGCCCACTGCCATACCCGCATAGCGCGCAAGGCTACCCAGGCTGCCCGCAAAGCCGAGCGCTTCGCGCGGAGCCGAGCCCATATACAGCGAGTTATTGGGACTTTGGAAAATCGACGTGCCACACGACATAAACGCGACGCAACACACGATCACAGGGATGGAAGAGTGCTCGTCGAGCGTGCTTACCGCAAATAGTCCGCACACGTACACGCCCAGGCCAACCGCCGTAGGGCCCTCGCAGCCAACACGGTCCGAAACCGTACCCGAAAGCGGGCCGATAAAGGCATTCACCATCGGCAGCGCCAAAAAGAGCAGTCCGGAAATATCGGAGCTAAAGCCATGGGCATCCTGGAAATAGAACGGCAGCACAAACTCAGATGCGCCAATACCAACGAACACGATGAGCATGCAGGCGAGGTTGATGGTGAAGGCCGAATTTGCAAAGCAGCGACGAGCGGCCTCGATCAGGGACATGGGGCGCTCGCCAGCCTCCGGCTTAACATGCGGCAGCGTATAGAGCCCCACGATAAATGAGATGACGCCAATGGGCAGGTTGATGAGGAAGATACTCTCCCAGGGAAAGCTTGCTACCAGCATGCCGCCCAGCACGGGGCCACACATCATGCCGAGGGCCACGAAGGTCGCGAGAATGCCCATGGCGCGGCCGCGCTCGCGCGCCGGAAAGGACTCGGTAATAATGCCCATGTTGTTGGCCATGGCCGCCGCGCAACCGACGCCCTGGACAATGCGAGCCAGAATGAGAACCTCGAGCGAGGCCGACAGCCCGCACAGCAGCGATCCGACCGTAAAGACGATTACACCCAGCTGGAATACGCCCACCTTGCCGCGCACGTCGCCCAAGCGGCCAAACGGCAGCATAGCCACGCATGTCGCAAGCAGGTACACCGAGCTCACCAACTGGATGTGGTCGAGGCCCACGCCCAGCTCCTTTTGCATCACGGGCAACGCCACGGTCACGACGGTCGAATCCAGACACGACATAAACGTCATGATGAGCACGGTAAACAGAATCGCCCATTTGTTCTTGCCATGGGTGTCGCCCTCTAGGGCAATGTGCTCGCGGCGCAGCTGCTCTGCAGTTTTCTCCATATCCATCCTTTCGAGTGGCCCAACGCAAAAACGGGGCCCCAATCGCCTGCAAACAGTCGCGATTGGGGTCCCGCCTACGGAATCGGAACTGAAGGTCGCCGAAGCTTTCTGCCAGCATCGACGCCTTGTGCGAACGCTAGCCTAGCACTGCTCAAGCGCCTGCTCAAGGTCGGCAATCAAGTCGGCCGTGTCCTCGAGGCCGCACGACAGGCGCACCATATCGGCGGAAATGCCGCAGGCGATGAGCTCCTCATCGTTCATCTGGCGATGCGTGGCGTTAGCGGGATGCAGACAGCAAGTGCGAGCGTCGGCCACATGCGTGGCGATCTGGGCGAGCTTGAGGCTCTTCATGAAAGTCTCGGCCGCCGCGCGACCACCGTTAAAGCCAAAGCTCACCACGCCGCAGGTACCGTTAGGCATGTACTTCTGAGCGATGTCATAGTACTTATCGCCCTCCAGGCCCGGATAGCTCACAAAGCGTACCTTGGGATGGCTCTGCAGGAACTTGGCAACGGCCAGGCCGTTCTCGCAATGACGCGGCATGCGCACATGCAGGCTCTCGAGCGAGCTGTTCAAGAAAAACGCCGCCTGCGGGTTCTGCATGGGGCCGAGGTCGCGCATGAGCTGCGCGGTGGCCTTGGTAATGAAGGCGCCCTCGCGGCCGAACTTCTCGGCATAGGTCACGCCGTGGTAGCTCTCGTCGGGCGTGGTGAGACCCGGGAACTTGTCCGCATGGGCCATCCAGTCAAACTGACCATGGTCGACGATCACGCCGCCCAGGTAGGCCGCATGCCCATCCATGTACTTGGTGGTAGAGTGCGTGACGATGTCGGCGCCCCACTCAAAGGGACGGCACATCACGGGCGTCGGGAAGGTGTTGTCGACCATCAGCGGCACGCCATGGTCGTGCGCGGCCTTGGCAAAGCGCTCAATGTCGAGCACGGCGAGGGCGGGATTGGCGATGGTCTCGCCAAAGACGAGCTTGGTATTGGGCTCAAACGCTGCCTCCAGCTCCTCGTCGGTGCAGTCGGGGGCAACGAACGTGCAGGTCACGCCCATGCGGCCCATGGTATGGGCGAGCAGGTTATACGTACCGCCGTAAATAGCAGAGCTCGCGACCACGTGATCGCCGGAGCCGGCCACGTTAAAAATCGCGAGGAAGTTCGCAGCCATGCCCGAACTCGTGAGCATCGCAGCGGTACCGCCCTCCATCTCGCAAATCTTGGCGGCAACCAGATCACACGTGGGGTTCTGCAGACGGCTGTAGAAGTAGCCCGACTCCTCCAGGTCGAACAGCTTGCCCATGTGCTCGGACGTGTCGTACTTCCACGTGGTTGACTGGTAGATAGGCACCTGACGCGGCTCTGCATCACCCGGGCGATAACCGCCCTGAACACATGTAGTACCGATGGTCTGCTCGCTCATATCTAGCTCCCTTGCCTGGGTTACGTTTTATTCGGTTCACGATACCGCTACCCTGCACCCCTCTCAACCCATCCCAAAGGTAGGTTATTGGACAAATTGATCAGGAGTATTTATCTCAAGCCTTGGGCATTTGCTCGATAGATAAAAACGAGGCATACGTGAAGCTCTCGATGATTACATGCCCCGTCACGGGTACCATAGGCGGGTACACCGTGACCAAGGAGACAACGATGAAGCAAATCGATACGGCCCAGCTCGACATCACCGCCTGTCAGGCTCAGGCTGCCGAATACCACGCCCGCGGTTTTAACTGCGCACAGGCCGTCGCCTGCACGCTCGCGCCTGCCGTCGGACTCGACCCCCAGGTCGCCTTTACCCTCACCGAGGGCTTTGGCGCCGGCATGGGCGGTATGACCGAAACCTGTGGCGCCATCTCGGGCGCCGTGGCCATCATGGGCTTTTTGATGAGCGATGGTATGGAAAACCCCAAGACCAAGGGCCAGACCTACAAGCTGTCGCGCGAGATCGCCAAGCGTTTTAATACGAAGAACACGACGACCGTCTGCGGCACGCTCAAGGGCGTCGGATCGGATAAGGGTCCGCTCCGCAGCTGCCCCGGCTGCATCGACGATGCCGTCGAGATCGCCTGCGATATGCTAAAGCAGCTCGCCGAGTAAACGGCAGCAACAAAAAAACGACGGCCGGCGCGCTTGGGATCCATCCAAAAGCACGCCGGCCGTCGCCGTTAGAACTCGGCAAATTCGGGAGTGCTGACCTCAATCTCTTCGCGCCCCGCCATAAGCTCGCGCATCTTAGCGCAAAACGACTCCTGCTCCCCCGCCTTAAACACCAAATGAAGTGTCACGGCATCCGCGTACTCGGTATCCGAAACCTTGGCACCGGAATCCTGGGCCAAGCGAAGCACCTGCTCATACTGCGGATAGGCCACATGCACGTCAACAGGCACGACACTCGTCATCTCGACGATCTGCCCGGCCTCCTGAGCCGCGGCCACCGCCGCTTGCGTCGCCGCAGTATAGGCGCGAACCAGGCCGCCCGGCCCCAACAGCGTGCCGCCAAAATAGCGCGTCACTACGCAGCAAACATTTTTGAGCTCCGCACCGCGCAACACCTCGAGCGTCGGCATACCGCTCGTGCGGCTCGGCTCACCATCATCGCTCTGGCGCTCGCGTCCATCGACCAAAATCCACGCGGGAACATTGTGTCGAGCGTCGTAATGACGCTTGCGAACCATCTCGATAAAGGCATTCGCCTCGTCCTCGGACTCAATATGGACCAGCTGGGCAATAAACCGGCTCTTGCGGTCCACAAACTCGCCCGAAGCCTCAATATTCGATTGCAGAGTAAAATAGCTGTCCAACAAAGCCCCTCAACAAAATAAAGCGCAGCAACAAACAGCCTCAATAATACGATAACCCTAGTAAAAAGAATGACAACGCCGATGATTCCGTCAACGAAAGCGAGAACCCGTCAGCGCAAGCAAGGTGCCTTGAAAGCCGAGACCGCAACAAAAATGGAGCCGCCGATGACCAGGCAAAAACAGCGAGACGGCGTCAGCTGAGTCGATTTGGCCCGAAAGAGGAGGGAGCACGCCTTATGGCGGCGACCGACGAATGAGCGCCAAATCGGCCAGCTGACGCCGTCGCAGCGTCAACATAGTTGCTAAGTGGGCCTGTAAGCCGGGTTCTGTCGTGAACGGTCATTTATCTTGTCTGCACGTTACCGTGCAGCTCCACGCACGCTACCCGAACGCGGACCGGGCCGGCCCATAGCGTTCCTATTCGCGCTTGCTCCGGATGGGGCTTGCCAAGCCGCCATGTTGCCACGACGCTGGTGGTCTCTTACACCACCGTTTCAGCTTTTCCCTTTACGCCTTGCGGCGCAGGTGGGAGTCTTCTTTTCTGCGGCGCTTTCCGTCGGATCACTCCGCCCGGCCGTTAGCCGGCATCCCGCCCTCTGGAGCCCGGACTTTCCTCACGCGTACTGCAAGCAGCACATCGCGCGACCGTCTGGCCCACTCAGCAGTGCAAGAGTGTAACACACCGTTGCCGCAGGCAATGGCACAACGCAAACGCTCGACACGATAAACCAAGAACCGCCATGCGCTACAATGGTCCTGTCGATGGGCAACGTCGTCAGTCGAGACGCGACCGCGCTCCGCACCCCTCCGTCTACTCGGTGCGTTCCCGCCTCCTCCCCGAGGCGGGATGTCGGCATTTTTTCATGCACCGAAAACCTAATAGCCTGTGGACAGCTCGGACAGCATTGCGCGCGGACGGCATCGCGCACCTCAGCAGCAAATGCAAAAAGGGACCCGTCCATTACGGACGGATCCCTTAAAACAAGTGATCGTCAAACCGATTTACTCGGCGTCGGTCTCCTCGTCCTTCTTCTCGGAAGGCAGCGGGGTAACCTCGATCTCAACGCCCAGAGTCTCAGCAGCGGACTTCATGGACAGGGAGATACGACGACGGTCGAGGTCGATCTCCATGACCTTGACCTGAACCTTGTCGCCCACGTGGGTGACCTGAGAAGGCTGGTCGACGTGTTTGTTGGCCATCTCGGAGATGTGCACCAGGCCCTCGATGCCCTCGCCCAGGTCGACAAAAGCGCCGAACGGGACAAGCTTGGTCACAGTGCCCTCGACGATAGCGCCGACGGGGTACTTCTTGACCAGTGCGCGCCACGGATCCTCGGTGGTCTGCTTGAGACCCAGGGAGATGCGCTCGCGGTTGAGATCGACGTCGAGAACCTCGACCTCGACCTCCTGGCCGACCTTGACAACCTCGGAAGGATGGTTGACGTGGTTCCAAGAGAGCTCGGAGATGTGGATGAGGCCGTCGATACCGCCGAGGTCGACGAAGGCGCCGAAGTCGACGATGGAGGAAACGGTGCCCTGGAGACGCATGCCAGACTTGAGCTTGGACAGGATCTCGGAGCGCTCGGCCTTACGGGACTCCTCGAGCACGACGCGACGGGAGAGGACGACGTTGTTGCGGTTGCGGTCCATCTCGATGACGCGGGCCTCGATGCAGGTGCCCATGTAAGAGGTGAGGTCCTTGACGCGACGGAGGTCGACGAGGGAAGCGGGCAGGAAGCCACGCAGGCCGATGTCGAGGATCAGGCCGCCCTTGACAACCTCGATAACCTCGCCCTCGACGTTCTCGCCGGAGTTGAACTTCTCCTCGATGCGGTTCCAAGCACGCTCGTACTCGGCACGCTTCTTGGACAGGACCAGACGACCGTCCTTGTCCTCCTTCTGGAGAACCAGGGCCTCGATGGGATCACCGAGTGCAACGATGTCTGCAGGGTTAGCGTCCTTGCGGATGGACAGCTCGCGGACCGGGATAACGCCCTCGGACTTGAATCCGATGTCAACGAGCACCTCGTCATGCTCGATCTTAACGACAGTGCCGTTAACGAGATCGCCCTCATCAAAGTCGGTAATCGTACCGTCGATGAGGTTGTTCATCTCCTCCTCGTTGACATCGTCAAGAGAGAAAATGGACGAGTTCTGAATCTCACTCAAAGGTGGACCCCTTTCGAACTACGGGGCCCCGATTGCTAGGACCTACAGAAGGGTGCGACAAGCACACAACGTTTAGGAACACTCGGGAGCCGACAGATACTAATGTGACGCTTATGCAATCACGTTCGTATAGGTTACGGGGAAATGAGTTCGATTTCAAGCGTGAACTGCGATTTTTTACTCGTATGGAGACTTTTTCGCAATCTTGTGAACGACTGTCTCCACAAGTTGACGATAAGCAGTGAAGCATACTGCTTTGGGGTAAAGTATCCCAGACATACGATTCTGGAACGATTTTTCGAGAAAGGTGCCCGCGTGCTCAAAGCAGTCGTTTTCGATATGGACGAGACGCTTCTTAGCATTAACCTCAATGCGTTCATCCTTCGCTATTTTAAGGATGTCTCATCGATGCTCGCGGATATCGGACGTCGCAGCCGCGGGGGCACGATGGCACGCCTCGGCACCATCCTGGTCGACCTCAACGCCAATCGCCGCAGCGGCACGGACAACCGCACCAATCTTGAGTTTTACCAAGAAGAGGTCAAGCGCCGATGCGGGATTTGCCTCTCCGATCCCCTCATCTACGAGGCGTTTACCTACTACGACCGCGAAGTTCTTCCGTACAAGAATGACGAACTCATCAACGCCCATGCCATGCCGGGCGCACACGCCGCGCTCCAGGCCGTACAGGACGCAGGGCTGCGCTGCGCGCTCTTTACCAACCCCAGCTTTCCGCAGGGGGCCATCGAGTGCCGCATGGGTTGGGGCGACCTGGCCGACGCCCCCTTTGAGCTCGTCACGCACATGGGAAACGCCACCCGCTGCAAGCCTGATGCCACCTACTATCTAGAGCAGCTTCAGGTGATGGGGCTCGAACCGCACGAGGTCCTTATGGTGGGCAACGATCCCAAACGCGACTTCCCTAGCCCCGCCTGCGGCATTCAGACTGCCTATGTAGGCCAGGGCAAGCCCAACCGAGTCACCTGGCGCGGAACCATGGAAGGCTTCGCCCGCGACTTTAACGCCGTAGTAGAAGCCTTCTACGAACACCAAGTAGCCGACGAACTAAGCTAGTCCACAAATCTGGAATGAGACAAAAGGTCAGGTACGTTTGCCGCATGCTTCCTTACGTAGGCAACGACTTGAGGACAGGATGCGATGCCCCGGCGTCCTAGGCCGTAATCATCTTGACACGCTCGCCGATTTTGGCGTCGCGCTTGTCGGAGATAACAGTAAAGCCCTCCAGGTCGCACACCTTTACATTTGAAAACACATGGAACTTGGAGCTATCGGCGAGTACATAACTCGCTTGGGAATTCCGCATCACAATGCGCTTTTTGATAGCCTCGGAATAACCAGGCGTCATGATGCCACGATCCTCGTCCACCGCGTTGACGCCTATAAACGCCCGGTCAAAGTACAGCTCACGCAACGCGTTCTCCACCATTGGCCCGGTCAGCGAGCAGGTAACGGGATTAAAGTCGCCGCCAATAACCACCACCTTGGCAGCGAGGTCGCCCGTAAACCTACATGCGTAGCCGTTGGTGGTGTAGATAGTCACTGGTTTGTCGACGAGCAGACTCAGGAGCGCCGTCGCGGTGGTACCGGAGTCGACATAGACCGTCTCACCGTCCTCGACCTCCGCTGCCGCACGGCGCGCGATCAGGTCCTTCTCGCTACTCCGCTGCGCGCCCTTTTCAAAGACACTCACCTCGCGAGCTGCAGAATGCAGTTTGACCGCACCGCCGGTCAGATACTCGATGCTCCCCCGCTTCTCGAGCTCCTTGAGGTCGCGGCGCAGCGTAGACATCGACACATCGGGCATAAAGGCCGCGAGCTCATCTATCTTGAGCAGGTCAGCCTCCTTTAGCTTATTAAGAATCAGTTCATGGCGCTCATACGGAATCATCGGCGTTCCTTCCTTTTCATCTATTTTCAAAGTTTAACCTAATCAAGCCAAACAAAAGCAAAAAGGGCCGCTGCGATATAAGCAGCGACCCCTTATTAGATGGAAGTCGGTCTTAGCCTTGGGCTCATGACTCGTAGCCCCAAAGCAAGACTAGGCGAGCTGATCGTCCTTGTCGGTGAAGATGTAGCCGAGTACGCCGGCGACAACAGCCGAGATAACCATGCCGATCATGGCGAAAGCGAAGTTCATCGGATCGGAGGAGACGAAGGCCGGGAACGTAGTGACGGAGCCAAAGACAAAGGCCGTGGTGACGACCTTGAAAAGGCCGAGGAACGCGCCGCCGCAGGCACCGCCGATGATCTGAGCCAAGAAGAGCTTCTTGTTCTTGACAAGCATGCCAAAGAGCGTGGGCTCGATGATGGCAGAGAGGCAGATGGTCACGGCACCGGTCATGGCAAAGCTCTTGAGCTTCTGATCGCGGGCCTTGAGGAAGACGCCGAGGGCGCAGCCGATAACAGCGAAGTTGCAGGCAAAGGTGGCCGGGCAAATGTAGTCGAAGCCATTGGAGGCGATGTTGTTAATCATGATGGGGTTTACTGCCCAGTGGATACCCATCGAGACGAGCACGGACCAGCCGCCGCCCACCAGGATGCCAGCAAGCACGTTGGAGCGGGCGATGAGCCAGTTGACCACGAAGGCGATGCCCTCGCCGGCATAGACACCCAAAGGACCGATCACGAGCATGGTGGCGGGGACCATGATTATCAGCGAGACCGCGGGAAGCACGACGAGCTTGAGGGTCTCGGGCACATGTTCATCCAGGAACTTATAGAGGAACGAGTAGACCCAGATGGCGATGATGGCCGGGATAACGGTGGAGTTGTAGCTCATGAGCACCACAGGAATGCCGAAGAACTCGCTCATGGCGCCGTTGCCCGCATCGCCCATCAAGCCGATAAAATCGGGATAGAGCAAGCAGGCGCAGATCAGGGCCGAAAGGTACGGGCTCGCACCGAAGCGTTTGCCCGAGGAGAAGCCTAGAAGCACCGGCAGGAAGTAGAACACACTCATCGAGAGGGCGTAGAGGATGGTGTAGGTACCCGTGCCCTCGGTGATAAGACCAAGCTGAACCGCAAGAATCAGCAAGCCGCGGAGGATACCGGAGCCGGCCATGGCGGGCAGCAACGGAGCAAAGACACCCGAGATGGCGGAGAAAATCCTGGAGACGATGCCCTCATCGGAGGAAGCGCTCGTGGAGACCTCGGCGCCCGAGCCCTTGACAAGCGGCTCGAACTTCTCATAGAGCTTGGGTACCTCGGTGCCAATCAGCACTTGGTACTGGCCGGCTGAGTTGACGGTGTTGACCACGCCGTCGACTTCCTTAACGGCCGCATCGTCACACTTGGAATCGTCGCGCAGGTTCAGGCGAAGACGAGTGGCGCAGTGCGTCATACCCGAGATGTTCTCGGGGCCGCCCACGGCGGCAAGAATGCCCTCGGCAGTAGCTTCCCAATCACGTTTCATAGAATGATTACCTCCCCATAGCGCAGAAGAGCTCGCGCACGAGCGCGGCCGCTGCAAGTGCATCGTTTGCATCAATCACGGACTGTATCTTTTCCTGGCCCACACTTTCCAAGGAGTCATTCATAAGCTTCATCATAGCGAGGTTATGAGCGCACTCCCCTTCCGCATCCTCGATAATTGGGAACGTATCGAAGTAGATAGCGTGGTCAAAGGCGTATTTCTTGAGATAGAAGAGCATTTCGAGCGTCTTGACAGGCGTAGCCATGCCGATCATGAGTCCGTCGTCCATCACGCCGTAGCCATCGTTGAGGTGAATGCCGTAGAGCTTGCCGGCACGACCGAAGATATCGGTAGCCATCGCGGGGTTCTCGTGCTTCATGAGCATGTGACAGTAATCGAGCGTAACGCCAAGATTCTCGCGGTCCACCGCGTTGAGGATCATGCCGGTGAGGCCCATCGAATCGATATAGGCGTAGCTGCGCTCCTCATAGGGCTTGTACTCGATGGAGATATGCAGATCGGGCGCATAGTCGCAAACCGCCTGGAACGCCTTAACGAGGTTGTCAAACACGAGGGTGTAGTCGATCTGGAAGCTGTAGTCAAAGCCGTCATGACCGAGCCAGATCGTCACGGTATCGCCGCCGCAGGTGCGACAGTAATCACAGGCCTCATAGCAGAGCTTAAGCGCCTCCCCAGCGAGTGCGGGATCCTGATTGCCCAGGTCGCCATTGATAAAGTCGTTGCGAAAGCGAAGAGCAGTGCCGTTGAGCTTGAGGTCGTGCGCGTCGAGCTTGGCCTTCATCTCCTCGGCGGAGATGTCCACCACGTGCTCAGGGTAATTAAGGTCCACATGGGTGAGGCCGACGTGCTGGAACTGGTCGAAGACGCGGTCGATGTTCTTCTCACCGGTTCGGTAGTAGGAGTTGATGCGGGTTGCGAATTTCATCGCTGAGCTGCCTTTCCTGTAAGGAAACGTTCAAACGGAAAGCCCCGACCGTTGCGCGCGTTTGGGCAGGTGCCCCTTCCGTAACTACAGTCTATTGCAAGTAATTCTCATTCGCAATCATAGTTTTTCATATGTATTCATTGTTTTTCAAAGTAAATGAACAGGACGCCGTCTTTTACCTGCACTTTTAGTTGATGCAAACATCTGACACTACTTGAAACTAAATGACTATTCCTGATTCTAACTACCGTTTACCGACAATTATTAACCGTTTGCCGGCAAAGAAATGCACCTGCCCACTATGCAGGCAGGTGCTTTACGGCCACAAGAGCGACGACTTTAACAGCAAGATGCAGTGATCCGGAGCCCCTAGCAATCGACGACGGTCTTGCCGATCATGATGTTGAGGATCTCGACGTCGGTGTCCTTCATGCCTACACGGCCCACATAGCCCATGCTGGCAATCGTCTCCTCCACCGTATCCTGGATCAGGCCCTCGCCGGCACGGAAGCCGCGGCCCTGCATGGCCATATCGTGGCCCAGAATCGCTGCATCGACAGCAGCCGAAATCTTGGCGGCGCAACTTGCCTTGGCGCCATCGCACACGATGCCGCCCACGTTGCCGAGCGTATTGGAGACCGTCGCACCGATCTGCTCGCGCGTGCCGCCGCACAGCCAGGTAATCGCAGCGCCGGCACCACACGCAGCGCAAATAGCACCGCAAAACGCCGAGAGCGCACCAATATAGCTCTTGATGTGCACGGCAATAAGGTCGGACAGTATCACGGCGCGCACCAGACGCTCGTGGTCGCAGCGCAGGTAGTCGGCATATTCCATGACGGGCAGCGCGCAGGTAATGCCCTGGTTGCCCGAGCCGCACACAATGGCGACCGGCAGCGCGCAGCCGTTCATACGGGCATCGGAGCCGGCGGCCGCACGCGCACGCGCACGGCAGGCGACGTCATCGGCACGAGCGCCCAGCAGCGTACGGCCCACCTCGGCGCCCCAAGCGTGCGCGAGGCCCTCGGCACTGATCGCGCCGTTCAGCTCAATCTGACGCTCGACGGCCGCGCGGGCATCCTCAATGTCGCCGGCCTCGATAAAGTCGATGATGGACTCGATCGACATGGGTGTGTCGGCCTTATCCGCCGCCCGCTCGGCCACCACGCGCTCGGCGCAGGCGGCACACTCCCCCGCCGACTTGCCGCATACCGGAATACCGTCGAGCGTATGGCACGTGACATTGGTGTGGTGATCGGTAATCTCGACGACCGCGGTATGGCCACCAGCCGTGGCAGTCACCTTGATGTAGAGGTTGGGCACGCCCTCGACGAGCGACACATCACAGTAGTCGGCGTCGACAAGCAGCTCAGTCACGCGAGCACGATCCGCATCGTCAACGCTCTCGAGCACCTCGAGCGCGCTCTTGGCGTCACCGCCCACCGCACCCAGCACGGCCGCGGCCTCAATACCGTGCATACCGCCCGAGTTGGGCACGGTCACGCTCTTAACGTTCTTGATGATGTTGCCCGAGCAGGCAACATCCATATGTTCGGGTTCGCAACCGAGCGTCTGGCTCGCCAGCGCCGCCGCATAGGCAACGGCAATGGGCTCGGTGCAGCCAAGCGCACAGACAAGCTCGCGGTTCAAAACATCGCAAAATGCGGCATCGCGGATAGAATCGGTAGGCATAGCCATCTCCTACATATAACGGGTTGCTCTCGCAAGTAATCAACTTCTCCATTTGATAACAAGGCGACAAAAACCGCAAGCTGGGTTCCGGCAGACGGCCGCCAGAAGCAAATTGGCGGCATTTTGCGTGATGAGCTGATGTTCGCAACCGCTGGCTCGCCACCTTTTTAGTGTGACCCTCGCCTGTGTTTGCAAAAGCAGAGGTCACGACGCCGTCCGCCAACCTGCGCGTCAATCCCCGAGCTTCCTCCGCCCCAGAATCGAATCGCGCGCGTTACGCATGAACTCCCCGTAGCTCATGCCCATCATCTTCACCACGATGAGCCGCTGCGTGCCGAACAGGGGTATGAGGAGCAGGGCCGCGGCGGCGAGCCACCAGCACCACGCGAAGGGTTCCACGGCGACGACGTGCCAGATGGTGAACGCATCGAGCGGGAGCATGAACAGGAGCGAGGTGACCATGCCGGGCGAGTATATCCTCGTCTTGGGGTTCGCCCTTCCCGCGACGATGTGCGCGAGCGGCTCAATGATTCCCAGAACGAGCGCGCCGATCACGAGCCAGTGGAACTGGGGGAAACAGAACGGGATGAGCAGCATATAGACGGTGATGCAGAAGAGGGCGAACTTGGGGATGCGCATGTCGCGCATGGGCATGTCGGTGAGCGAGATGGCAAGCTCCACGAACCCGCCGGGATATTTCAGCTCCTCCCACTCGTGGGCGGCTATCAGGATGTAGTAGAGCCCTATAATCCCCTGGGTCACGGGCATCGACTCCCAGAAAACAACCATGTAGACCGCGACGCAGGCCGCTATTACGGTCGTAACGTAGAGGCTATTGCGGACTATGAATCTGTCGGCGAAGGCCATCGACCTCCCCTCTCCCTTAGATATAATCAACATATGTTCATTGTCTTGAGCGAAGACGATAGATTCAATGGGCACTGTCGGGAAAGTGTCGATCAGGAAACCTCATGGTGAAGACGAAGCCGAACAAGAACGACATCAGATACCTCGCAACGCAGGAGCGCATAGAGGAGGCCTTCTGGGGCCTTTTGGCGGACAGGGGCTTTCAGAAGGTCACGGTACGCGCCCTCTCCGAGCGTTCGGGCATAAACCGTGGCACCTTTTACCTGCACGCCGAGGACAAATACGACCTGCTTTCGCAGGTGGAAGACCGCATGCACCAGGGGATGATGGGCGGCGCGGCAATCGCGCCTGACGGCTCTTACGAGGACCGGGTGCCCTCCATGGTTGCCCCCATGATTGCGGGCTCGAGGTTCGTCTACGAGAACCGCGAACGGGTGCTGCTGCTGATGGACGACACGTGCGATCCGCTCTTTTTCTCCAAGTACGCCTCCAAAGTGAAGGCGGCCATGCTCGGAGACATTGGCAATCTTTTGCCAGAGCAGCGCTACGCACTGGCTCTCATGGAGGGAGTTGTCGGCAGCCTTTTTGGCGAGTGGGTACGCGGAGGGATGAAAGAGACGCCCGAGGAGTACGTGAGCATCGTGCTTAACCTCGCCGCGAAACTCGACCTTCCCGCCATTTCGGACGTGCTTCCGCAGGGGCAGCCAGCGAAGAGGTCCTGACCGTCCTCGCACATGGGGATTAGTTAAGAGTGAAGCGCAATGCGGGGTAGAGCGCAAGGGCTCCCCGGAAAGCGAAGAGACGGAATAGGAGGATTTGGAAGAAGAGGAGAGACTGCAAGACGGTGTGCCGAAGGTGGACGTTGCGGAGTGTTCGCCGCCGCTAAAGCGTTTGACCAAAAAACGCCCGAGCGTTTAGGCAAAAGTCGCGCTATCATGCAGTCGAACGCGGTAAAACCTTTAGCAATTCCGCCGCACGGACCAGAGAGGAACCACTCATGAAGATTGGTATCGGTAACGACCACGCCGCCGTCGAGCTCAAGAACATCATTTCCGAGCACCTGAAGGAGCGCGGATGCGAGGTCGTGAACTTTGGCACCGACACCTCCGAGAGCTTTGATTACCCCATCGCCGGCTACAAGGTGGGCAAGGCAGTTGCCAACGGCGACGTCGACCTGGGCATCCTGATCTGCGGCACCGGCGTCGGAATCAGCCTGGCCGCCAACAAGGTCGAGGGCGTTCGTGCCGTCGTGTGCTCCGAGCCCTTCAGCGCCAAGCTCTCGCGCATGCACAACAACACCAACGTGCTCGCCTTTGGCGCCCGCGTCGTGGGCTCCGAGCTCGCCAAGATGATCGTCGACGAGTGGCTCGACGCCGAGTTTGAGGGCGGCCGTCACGAGCGTCGCGTTAACCTCCTCAACGAGATCGACCACACGCGCGGCCTTAAGATCGTCGACGAGGCCTAAAGATTCACAAAGCCATACGACGCTAACGCCAGCCCCCGCCCGGAAGAAACATCCGGACGGGGGCTCTTTAGTAGATTTCTAGACATGTCCCAAAAATCTACTGGAATATAAAAGGACGCCGCGGATGGAGTTCCGCGGCGCCCAAGCCACACGCTAACAGCTTTAAGGAGTCAAAGCTGGTTTAGCCAAAAAAGCGCTTGATCTCGATCTCGGCGTTCTCCAGGCAGTCGGAGCCGTGGATCACGTTGGCGTTGACATCGACAGCAAAGTCGCCGCGAATGGTGCCGGGGGCAGCATCAAGCGGGTTGGTGGCGCCCATAAGGGTGCGCATCTTGGAGACAGCGGAGAGGCCGGAAACGACCATCTTGACGACCGGACCGCTCGTCATAAAGTCGCAGAGACCGCCAAAGAAGGGCTTGTCGGCCAGATGGGCGTAGTGCTCCTCGACGGTAGCGCGCTCGAGCGTGGTCATCTCCATGCGCTCGATAACAAGGCCGCTGCGCTCGATGCGAGCAACGATCTCGCCGATCTTGCGATCGCGCACGGCGTCGGGCTTAATCATGATGAAGGTCTTCTCGATAGCCATAAGGTAGCCTTTCAAGTAGGTTCGCGCGTGCCCAAGTCCCATTCCGGCACCCGCCTGGACTGCATCGTAACAGAGTTCTAGCTGCAGTTAAACAAAAAGCCGTTTATTGAAGCGTTATTATTTATTAAAGCGCTCCATATGTGTCACTTCTGTTTCGAAGCCCGACTAGAGTACCATCCGTCCCACTTTCAACTGCAACGAACAGAACGGGCGGTCGATTGTCGCCCGTGAACGCACCCCCTTCACAACCTGCGCAAATGTCCTACAGAAGTTCTCGACAAGCTCCTTCCTTCTCTATAACAAAACGGGTGCCCACCGTAGCGGGCACCCGTAAAGGCAAAATATGATGAACACACCAGACAGACGCATCCAATAAGCTAATTAGCTCCGTGGCCCATCTCGACGACCTTGGATAACGAGCCAAACACACCCTCATCGGCCGCGAGCTGCGCCTCGGCGCTTCCCAACTGCACGGCAACGGCAGCAGGGGCGGTACCACCCTCGGTCGTGCGCGCGGCGACAATCGACGGGATGTCGAGTGCCTCGGTAATGTCGCGCTCAAAGAGCGGACTTGCCTCCTGAAACACCTCAAACGGCAGGTCCTCAAGATTGCAGCCGCGCTTCTCACACATCAGGACAAGATGACCCACCACGGCATGTGCCTCGCGGAACGGCAGGCCGCGCTTTGCCAGGTAATCGGCAACATCAGTGGCTGCCAAGTGGCCCACACCACACTCGCGCGCCATGGCGTCCTCGTTGACAGTCCAGGTCGAGATCATGCCGGCCATAACCGACAGGCACTGCATGAGCGTATGGGCGGTATCGAGCGCACCCTCCTTGTCCTCCTGCAAGTCCTTGTTATAAGCAAGCGGCAGGCCCTTCATGGTCACGAGCAGCTGCACCAGGTTGCCGTACACGCGACCGCTCTTGCCGCGGATAAGCTCAGCAAAGTCGGGGTTCTTCTTCTGCGGCATGATAGACGAGCCGGTGGAATACGAGTCGGAAAGCGTGATAAAGCCGAATTCGGAGCTCGACCACAGCACGATCTCCTCGGAAAGACGCGACAGGTGCATGGCCATGACGGAGCCGGCGTAATGCAGATCGAGCAGGAAATCACGGTCGGAAACCGCATCGAGCGAGTTGGGAATCACACCCGCAAAGCCAAGCTCGGCAGCCGTCATCTGACGATCGAGCGGATAGCTCGTACCGGCAAGCGCGGCGGCACCCAGCGGGCAGTTGTCAGCGGCATCAAAGGCGGCCTTCAGGCGTGTAAAGTCGCGCGCGAACATCCAGGAATACGCCAGCAGATGATGCGACAGCAGCACGGGCTGAGCATGCTGCATGTGCGTGTAGCCCGGCAGAATCACCTTGTCGTACTTCTTGGCCGCATCCACCAGCACATGGCGCAGCTCAAGATTGGCCTCCATGAGTTCCTTGGCCAGCGCCTTGACGCCCAGACGCGTATCGGTCGCCACCTGGTCGTTGCGCGAACGCCCGGTATGCAAGCGCTTACCGGCCTCGCCGATGCGGCGCGTCAGCTCGCTCTCGATGGACATATGAATGTCCTCATCGTTGATATCGAAGGTGAAGTTGCCGGCATCGATATCCTGTTCGATTCCGGTCAGGCCCTTGGCAATCGCCTGCTCGTCCTCGGCGCTGATAATGCCCTGGGCCGCCAGCATCTTGGCATGTGCCTTAGATCCTGCGATATCCTGCTTATAGAGATGTTTGTCAACCGGCAACGACGCGCCAAACTCCTGCGTGACCTCGGCCACGCCTGCCTCAAAACGACCGCCCCAAAGAGCCATGGAACCGTCCCCTTTCTCCAAATACCAAAACAAGCGCCCAAAGCAATGAGCCATGTCGCTAAAGCGATTTTTCAACCGCTAGTTTTACACATTCCCCACCGTGCACAGGGCCATGTAGCTAATATGCAAAGAAGTGACGCACGAGGCACTTGGTGCCCAACTTCTCCCTCCGGATGTTGCCTTGCGAACCATCGATCCAGGCCTTCAGGCTCATAGGAACATCCTCGACCTTTGCAGCATCGAACTCGGGCGCGAGGGCAAGCAAGGCATGCGCGATAGCGTTGAACATAATGGATACTCCCCATATATATAGGTGCAGGGCCGTCAAATTGATAGGAGGAGCCCCGCCGGACAACCCCGGCGGGGCTCGGACTCAGCCGCAGACGCGGCATCATATACGCGGGCGGAACGTAGGGGCCACCGATGTTAAGAAGTGTCAGCAAGCATAACGAAAGGTAGAGACCCCATGCGCCCGTTATGTATCACGCGGATGGGCCGCGCGGATACCAAAGGAAGGAGGCGCTAGGCCTGGGCGGCAGCAGAGCTGGGGCCCTGGACCTTAGCCCACGTCTTGAGCGACAGCGTATCGATCTCGATAAAGCCGGCGCTGGCCTTCTCGTCAAACGTAGTGTCGCGGTCGTAGGTAGCCAGACCGTAGTCATACAGGCTAAACGGGCTCTTGCGGCCGACGACATGGCAGTTGCCCTTAAAGAACTTCAGACGGACGGTGCCGGTCACGAACTTCTGGGTGTCGGCCATAAAGGCATCGAGCGCGTTTTTGAGCGGGCTGTACCACTGGCCGTTGTACACGGCGGTGGCCCAATCCTGCTCGAGCTTAATCTTGGTCTTGAGCAGGTCGCCCTCGACGCAGATATCCTCGAGTGCCTTGTGGGCGGTGATGAGCGTCAGGGCGCCGGGAACCTCATAGCACTCGCGGCTCTTAAGGCCCACCAGACGGTCCTCGACCAGGTCGAGACGGCCAAAGCCGTTGTCGCCCGAGATCTTGTTGAGTGCGATGATGATCTCGGAGAGCTTCATCTTCTTGCCGTCGACGGCGACGGGCTTGCCGGCCTCAAACTCAATCTCGGTATACGTCGGGGTGTCGGGCGTGTCCTCGGGATTCTTGGTCATAACCCAGGCGTCGTCGAGCGGCTCGTTCCAGGGATCCTCCAGGTGGCCGCACTCAATGGCACGACCCCACAGGTTGTCGTCGATGGAATAGGGGTTGTCGTTGGCACCCTCGGGAACCGGCACGTTGTGGGCGTGAGCATAGGCTACCTCGTCGGGACGGCACTTAAGATCCCACTCGCGAACCGGGGCGATAACCTTAAGCTCGGGGTCGAGGGCCTTGACGGCAGCCTCAAAACGAACCTGGTCGTTACCCTTGCCGGTGCAGCCGTGAGCGACGTAGGTCGCGCCAAACTCGTGAGCGACCTCGACAAGCTTCTTGGCGAGCAACGGGCGGGACAGGGCGGAGAGCAGCGGATACTTGTTCTCGTACATAGAGTTTGCGGCGATAGCCTTAGTCAGGAACTCATCGGAGAACTCGTCGCGCAGATCGAGCACCTGGCAATCCAGAACGCCCAGGTCGAGGGCCTTCTGCTTCTTGGCGTCCAGACCGGTCTCCTCCTGGCCCACGTTGCCGCAGACACAAACGACATCGAGATTCTTCTCGTCCTGGAGCCACTTGACACATACGGATGTATCAAGACCACCGGAATATGCGAGAACGACTTTTTCCTTGCTCATGGCTGTTTCCTTTCGCCCTTGGTAGCTAGTTAGAACATCGGTCAGTTGCAAGTCATTTCGAGGTCAAAAACCGTGCAATATCAGGTTAAATAGCAAAAAGCAGCACAGCATGCCCTAGAAACATGCGTTTATATCGTGCTAAAACCCAACGACCTCAAAATGACTCTGTTGGGGCATTTCACCCCATACGAACAGAGACGATTGTTATCGTCGTCGGGAAATTGCGCGCTGGCGTCGGATGGCATTATCTGCAGTGGTGATGATCTTTACGAACTGCATCTGCCTCTCCTTTCACCTATCGCCGGGCGCAATTCTAATATCGTAAACGGTACCTTTTCTTCGGTAAGCGGTTGTATTTCCGTCTCCGTTTTCGATGGTCGCTATATTACGCTAAAGTGCCCGCAGCACAAGCGACAAATTCAAATTTCTGAAAAGTTTTTTCATTACTTTGTGAAGCGTGGTGCAAATACGCTCCGTTCCTGCGACAATACGCTCAGTTACTGGTTGATGGTTATAACGTCTGAAACAATTTCGAAACGAAAGGCGCGCTTTTATGCAAACTTACGAATCGGACACCAATATCGGAAGCATTAAGATTCTCGCCGTCGACATGGACAAGACGCTGCTCACCGACAAGCGCGTGTTGCCGCAGGGTCTTGATGAGCGCCTGGACAAGCTCGCCGACGCAGGCATTGTATTCTGCCCCGCCAGCGGACGCCCCGCCCCCAAACTCGAGGAAATGTTCGAGAGCATTAAGAACCGCCTTGCTTTTTGTCCCGACAACGGAGCCTGCGTCATCTATCGCGGCAGCTATATCTATAAGAGCAACATCGATGTGGCGCTGTATCAGCAGGTGCTCACCCGTGCCTCGGAGGACCCGCGTGCCGTTCCCGTCTTGTGCTGCTACGACGAGTTCTATGTGCTCGCCCGCGACCATCAGTACCACGACGAGATCAGCGTCTACTACAACACGATCAACTACGTCGATAGCTTTGAGGGCCTTGATATCGAGTCCAACAAGATTTCGATCTTCTTCCCCGCCTACGATGCCGAGCCAGCGTTTCGCGAGGACTACAGCCCCGAGTTCTCGGACAAACTCTACGTCACCAATGCGGGCCGCGAGTGGATCGACTTTATGAATCTGGGCGTCGACAAGGGGTCGGGCGTAGCACATCTCTGCGAGCGCCTGGGCATCGATATCGCCGACGCCGCTGCCGTGGGCGATACGTACAACGACATCCCCATGCTTGAGCGCGTCGGTCACAGCTTTATCGTGGACAATGCCGAGGAGCATATGAACGCGCATGCCAAGTGGCGTATTCCGAGCAACAACGACGGGGGCGTACTGACGCTCATCGACGCTATCTTGGCGGCTCGGTAACGTGGCACGTCGGACCTGGCCGGGCGGCGCGGATTAGTTTTTCGT
>UQPJ01000022.1:0-31541 GCA_900543015.1 uncultured Collinsella sp. | reverse complement strand
TTCTCAAGCGTCTGGGAGGCAACCTGCCCAAGCGATTCGCCCGTAACGATAGCCTTGGCACCCTCGATGTGTGCAATGCGCTCAGCAACCGAATACATAATGCGGCGGTACATGATCACGCGCAGGTTGCTGGGGCAGGTAACCGAAATCTCACGCTGGCAGTCGCCAAACGGCACCACGTACAGGCGGCCGATCTGGACACCCGGCGCAAGCGCACGGATGATGTCCTGCACCAAATACTCGCTCGTATCGGGCGTCTGCGGACGACCGGAGAAATGCACCGGCACGCACACCGCGCCGCGACGCGCGAGCATCCAGGTCGCCACCGGAGAATCGATACCCGACGACAGCAGCGTCACGACCTTGCCGGCAGAACCCACCGGCAGACCGCCCACGCCGCGCTCAGAGCGCGCGTACACATAAACGCTGCCCTGGACCACCAGTACGTGCACCATTGCATCGGGGTCGTGCATTTGAACCTTTTTATCGGGGAAGGCCTCACACAGCACCTCGCCCACCTGACGATTGATATCGATCGAGGTGAGCTCATAGTCAGTATTGGAGCGCTTGGCGTGCACCTTAAACGAATCGAAGGAACCAAACTCGCGCAGCGCCTTCACGGCGGCGGCGCAGTACTCCTGCGGGTCGCGGTTGGTGTGATACGCCAAAGACACACGAGCAACGCCGGGGACGGTGCGGATGACACGCGCCGCCTCGTCGGCCTGATGCTCGTTAAAGGTCACGAGGATATAACCGGAAATTCGAGACACGGCGTTCACGGAAAAGGCGGCCAAGGCCGCCTTAATGTTATCCATGAGGATATGCTCAAAATGTGCGCGGTTCTTGCCCTTCAGTCCAACCTCGTGATAGTGGACTAGGCAGACGCGAGCCGCCATTTAGGCTTCAGCAACCTTGTGGCCGAGCGCCTTCTCGTAACGGGCCTCGTCGTAAGAGATGTCGCCGTCGACAATCTCGTCCATAGCCATCGAGATGGTATCGGCACCGGAAAGCCCGATGGTGATGTCATCGACATCCTGGACGGCAAGCACGCGGTTGTGCTGGCCACGCAGCATGCTATTGATGTCGCAGGCGCGCTTAGAGGCAAGCGAAGCGAGCAGGAAGCGGTTGTGATCGGTCTTCTCCAGAAGATCGTCAATGCAAGGCTTTACAACGGACACGGACCTCAGATCCTTTCATGCATATCGAGAACGCGAACGAGCTCATCGGTCGCGCGGTCGAGATCGTCATTCACCACGACGTCGTCGTAGCGGTCGGCAAGGGCAAGCTCATCGGCGGCGTTTGCCATACGCAGCTCAATCGTCTCGGGCGTCTCGGTACCGCGACCGACCAGACGCTCGCGGAGCACCTCAAGCGAAGGCGGCTTGATAAAGATCAGCACGGCCTCGGGGAAACGCTCCTTCACCTGCAGGGCGCCCTGGACATCGATCTCCAAAATCAGAGACGAGCCCGAGGCGAGCTTGGATGTGACCTCGCTCACCAACGTGCCGTAGCAGTTACCGTGGACCTCGGCCCACTCAACAAACTCACCGTTTGCCACGCGGCGGTCGAACTCCTCGCGCGTCAGAAAAAAGTAGTTGACGCCGTCGACCTCACCTTTGCGTGGTGCTCGCGTGGTAGCCGAAACCGTCAGACCCAGGTTCGAGCGGCGCTCGCGCACACGAGTGACGAGCGTACCCTTGCCTGCGCCTGACGGTCCAGAAATCACAAAGAGCTTGGAATCCTGAGCGCTCACTTATTTGGTCAGCTGCTCGAGGAGCTGCTCGCGCTGACGGACGCCGAGGCCCTGGACGCGACGAGTAGCGGAGATACCGAGCTCCTCCATGATCTTGGCGGCCTTGGCCTTGCCATAACCGGGGAGAGACTCGATGAGGGTGGAAACCTTCATGCGGGAAGCGATGGGGTCATCGGAGTTGAGCACGGACTCGAGGGACTTCTCGCCCTTCTTGATCTGCTCGCGAAGCTCAGCGCGGGCGTGACGTGCGGCGGCAGCCTTCTCAAGAGCCTGCTTGCGCTGCTCGTCGGTAAGCTGAGGGAGTGCCATTCGTACCTCCAAATAGTTGGGTTATATCTGATTCAATAATTGGCATTTTAGCACGTAGAACGTACAAAATGCCTAATCGCGGCTCCATAGGTTAGACGATACCCGCAAAAAGTGCAATATACTGCGCCCAAAGTTAAGCCCCTGACCTGCGATTCCACACAAAGGATGGGAAAGTTTACGCAGGCACAGGGGCTATTTTGTGCTAATGAGACCCAAAAGTGGTGACTTAGGGGAATCTTTTACGCGACGTTTTCGACCAGCTCGGCGACGATGGCGTCAAAGGCGGCAACCGGATCGTCGGCACCGGTGATGGGACGGCCCACCACAATGTGGCTTGCGCCACGCTCGATAGCCTGGGAAGGCGTCGCCACGCGGGACTGGTCACCAAGGGCGGCACCCACCGGACGCACACCCGGAGTCACGATCAGGGCATCAGGACCCAGCAGCTCACGCATGTCGTGAGCCTCCATCGGCGAGCACACGATGCCGTCGATGCCGTTGGTCTGGGCAAGCTTTGCCAGACGGGCGGCTTCCTCGGAAACGGGCGACTCGACGCCGATCTCGGCCAGCGCATCCTGATTCATGCTCGTGAGCACGGTGATGGCGACGAGTTTGGCGCGGTCCTCACGCGCCTCCTCGGCACCCTCGCGGCAGGCAGCGAGCATAGCACCCGAGCCCAGGCCGTGGACCGAAAGCAGGTCGGCACCGGCAAGCGAGGCCGAGCGGGCAGCGCCGCGCACCTGATGCGGAATGTCATGGAACTTAAGGTCGAGGAAGACCTTAAAGCCAAGGTCCTTAAAGGTCTTGACGATCTGGGGACCCTCAGCGTAATAGAGCGTCATGCCGACCTTGAGCCAGGCGGCATGGCCCGAAAGCTCGTGGGCGAGCTCGAGCGCGCGCTCACGGTCGCAGTCGAGGGCGACGATAACACGGTCGCGGGCATCGGTCTCTAGCATTCGAAAGCACCCACCAGCTCGTTGATGTCCTTTACGCCCTGGGACTCGGCCCAGGCCTCGAGCTCATGCGCGATCTTAAGCGAAGCACACGGATCGACGAAGTTGGCCATGCCGACCGACACGCAGGTGGCGCCGGCCAGGATAAACTCAGCCGCATCCTCGCCGGTCATGACACCGCCGACACCGTTGATGGGGATATCGACGGCCTGAGCAACCTCCCAGACCATGCGCACGGCGATGTGGTGGCACAGCGGGCCCGAAAGGCCGCCCTTGGGCTTGGCCACGCGGGACTTGCGGGAATGGACGTCGATGGCCATGCCCTGGATGGAGTTGATGACCGAAAGGCCGTCGGCGCCGGCAGCCTCGAGGGCCTTGGCGATCTCGGCGACGTTGACCGGCGCCATCTTTACGAACAGCGGCTTATCGGTCACCTTGCGGCAGGCAGCCATAACGGAAGAGGCGCCCTCGGGCGTGGAGCCCATGGCGGCACCGCCGGCGGCGATATTAGGGCAGCTCACGTTGATCTCGTAGCCAGCAGCCCAGGGGCACAGCTCGACATACATCTCGAGTGCGCGGACAAACTCGTCAACGGAGTGGCCGGCAACCTGACAGATGACCTGGCAGCCGTCCTTGGACAGCTGTTCGAGCCACGGACCGGACTCGCGGGCAAAGGCGGCCACGCCGGGGTTCTGAAGGCCCACGGAGTTGATCATACCGCCGGGAATCTCGGCCATGCGGGGCGCGGGGTTGCCGGGCCAGGGCTCGGCAGCGCAACCCTTGGTGGTGATGGCGCCCAGCTGGGAAACATCAAAGAAGTTCTGGAATTGCCAACCGTAGCCAAAGGTACCGGCTGCGGTGTTGATGGGGTTCTGCATCTTGACGCCGCCGAAATCGACGGCCATGTTAACGGTACCCACTAGAAGACCACCACCTTGGAAGCATCGAACACGGGGCCGCACATGCAAGCACCCTTCATACCGTCGACCGTCTCGACATTGCAGGTGTTGCAGGCGCCAAAGCCACAGCTCATCATGCGCTCAAGCGACACCTCGCAGTACGCACCGGCCTCGGCGGCAGCGGCGGCGACTTTCTTCATCATGACAGCGGGGCCGCAGCTGGCGACGTAGTCGTAGCCGCCCTCGCCAAGCAGCTCAGCGACAGGATCGGTGCAAAAACCGTGCGTGCCGAGCGAGCCGTCGTCGGTGCACACGTTGACCGTATCGCACAGCGCGCGGAACTCATCGACTCCCACGGCCTTGGACGCGGTGCCAAAGCCCAGGCACACGTCGACGGCCACACCCTGCTCGACGAGCATGCCGGCAAGGCACAGCACGGGCGGAACACCGATGCCGCCCGCAACGAGCAGCGCCTTCCTGGTGCCCTCGGGCACAAGCCAGCCGCGGCCGCCAGGGCCCAGCAGATTAGAGGTGGAACCGGGGGCCATCTGCGACAGACGACGGGTGTCGTCGCCCACGACGGCGTACCACAGCTCGACGGTGCCGGTCTGGGCGTCGGCGCGATAGAAGCTCAGGGGCACGCGAAGCAGCGAGGACGCATCGCCGGGCACGGCAATGTTCACAAACTGGCCGGGCTTGAGCGCGCTTGCAAGCTTGGGGGCCGAGATAACGAGCGAGAAGATGCCGTCGGCGATCTCCTGGTTCGAGACGACCTCGAAGTCGTGCATGCGTGCAGTGGAAGGTGTGGGCATAGACGCTCCAATCCCCCATGCGGTTGCATGGTTCAGGCGAACAGAAAGCGCGGCACCGCAAGGGCACCGCGCACAAAAGCGATAAGGCTATGCTAGCAGATGCAGCCGTCGGCGAGCGTCTGCTTGCCGCCGACAAACACATCGGTGGCACGACCGGTGAGCGTGCGGCCGGCAAAACCGGAGTTCTCGGCACGCGACTCATAACCGTCCTCGCCGACCGTCCAGGTAGCAGCGGGATCGAACACGGTCAGGTCGGCAACGGAGCCCGCCTTGACCTGAACCTGATCGAGGCCCAGGATCTCACGCGGCTTGATGGCCATGAGCTCGACCATACGACCCATGCTCATCTTGCCCGTGTTGACCAGCTCGGTGAGCACAAGCGACAGCGAGGTCTCGAGGCCGATCATGCCGAAGGGCGCCAGCTCGAACTCGTGGGCCTTCTCCCACGGAGTATGGGGAGCGTGATCGGTGACGATAGCGTCGACGGTACCGTCGATGACGCCCTGACGGATAGCCTCGGCGTCCTCGTCGGTACGCAGCGGCGGGTTGACCTTGAGCGAGGTGTTGTAGGTCTCGTCCAGGTCGTTCTCGGTCAGGAACATGTGGTGCGGCGTGGCCTCGCAGGTGACCTGCACGCCAGCTGCCTTACCGGCACGCACGAGCTCCAGGCCATGGGCGGTGGAGATGTGCTGGATGTGCAGCTTGGCACCAGTCAGCTTGGCGATCTCGATGTCGCGGGCGATCTGGAGCTCCTCGCCGGCAGCCGGCCAGCCCTCGAGAGCCAGACGGGTCGAGACCTTGCCCTCGTTGATCTGGCCGTGGCCGACCAGGTCCTCGTCCTGGCAGTGGCTCATAAAGACCTTGCCGAACATCTTGCCGTAGTCCATGCAGCGACGGAGCATGCCCGCGCCCTGCACGCCGCGACCGTCGTCGGTGAAGGCGACGGCGCCATGGGCGACCATATCGCCCATCTCGGACATGGCCTCGCCCTTAAGACCGCGGGTCATGGCGCCCGACGGATAGACGCGGCAGTGACCGACCTCGGCAGCACGGGACTTGACGAACTCCACGACGGTGCCGTTATCGGTGACGGGATCGGTGTTGGGCATGGAGCACACGCCGGTAAAGCCGCCCTTGGCAGCTGCGCGGGTGCCGCTCTCGATGTCCTCTTTGACCTCGTAGCCGGGCTCGCGAAGGTGAACGTGCATATCAACCAGGCCGGGGACGAGGTACTTGCCGGAAAGGTCGCGGACCTCGGCTCCCTCGACGGCGAGATTCTCGCCGACCTCGGCGATCTTGTCGCCGTCAATCAGGACGTCAACGACACCGTCAAGCTCGACGGACGGGTCGACGACGTGGGCATTCTTAAGAAGCAAGGCCATTATCGGCACCTCCAAGCAGCAGATACAGGATAGCCATACGCACGCAGATACCGGCGTAGACCTGCTCCAGGATGACGGAGCGTTGCGGGTGGTCGGCCATATAGGAGTCGAACTCGACGCCGCGGTTGATGGGGCCCGGGTGACAGATGATCGCATCGGGCTTCATGAGCTTCTCGCGGTCCTTGGTCAGACCGAAGAGCTTGTGGTACTCGCGAATGGTCGGGAACGGTGCACCCTCGAGGCGCTCCTGCTGTACGCGCAGCATGTAGACGACGTCCAGCTCGGGGAGTACCGAATCGAGGTCGCTCGTCACGTGGTCACAGCCCAGAACCTCGGGCGCCGGCGGCAGCAGCGTGCCGGGGGCGACGGCGTAGGTCTCGCAGCCCATGATCTTCAACGCGGGGATCAGCGAGCCGCAAACACGGGAGTGCGCGATATCGCCGACGACAGCGACCTTCAGGCCGTGGAAGTCGCCCTTGTGCTCCCAGATGGTGTACAGGTCGAGCAGGGCCTGCGTGGGATGGTTGTGCTTGCCGTCACCGGCGCAGATAACGCTCGCGGGCGAATTCTGCGTAACGATGTAGGGAGCGCCGGCGTGCTTATCGCGCACGACGATGCAATCGATCTTGTAGGCGTTGAGGGTCTCGACGGTATCGACGAGGCTCTCGCCCTTGACCGTGGAGGTCGAGGAGCCACCGAAGTTGAGGCTGTCGGCCGAAAGACGCTTCTCGGCGAGCTCGAAGGAGCTGCGGGTACGCGTCGAGGGCTCGTTGAACATGTTGACGATGGTCTTGCCCTTGAGCGTGGGGACCTTCTTGATGGCACGCTCGTTGACCTCGGAGAACGCCTTGGCGGTCTCGAGGATGAGCTTGATGTCCTCTTCGGAGTACTCGGTAATGTCGATCAGGTGCTTATGGTTGAACGCCACGGTACTACTCACCTCCCAGCGGCGCGGAGCCCACGTGGGAACCCGGCGCGACGTCGTTGATCTCGACAGCGGTACGGCCGTCGACTTCCTTCATATATAGGTGCACGTTCTCCTCGTGCGACGAGGGAACGTTCTTGCCGACAAAGTCCGGCGAGATAGGGAGCTCGCGGTGACCGCGGTCAACGAGAACTGCCAGCTCGACTCGGCTCGGACGGCCCAGGTCCATAACGGCGTCCAGAGCGGCGCGGATGGTGCGACCCGTGTACAGGATGTCGTCCACCAGCACGACGCGCTTGCCGTCGACGCTGAAGGGAATGTTGGTAGCGTGGATCGCGGGAGCGAAATTGGTCGCATAGTCATCGCGGTAGAAGCTGATGTCCAGGCTGCCGAGCGGAACGTCGACGCCCTCGATCTCCTTGATCTCCTCGGCGAGCTTCTTTGCCAGAAGGTCGCCGCGCGTGACGATGCCGACCAGAGCGAGGTCTTCACAGCCCTCGTTGCGCTCGAGGATCTCGTGCGCGATGCGGGTCATCGCTCGATTGACGGCGGTCTCGTCCATGATGACCGCCTTGGGGGAAGTCGTGCCCATCGATCTCCTTCCTCACATGTCTTGACTGCTGACACAGTCAAAAAAATAGATGCCCGACCGCTTAAAGCGGACCAGACACCCACAGGAAGGGCTGCTCTTTGGCAGCTATGTAATTCCATGTGGGTATCTCGTACCCCTTTAATGGTCAAGGGATAGTGTAGCCAACCTCGAGCTTAATTGCGAGCATAAATACAGAGCAATCCGTAAACGGGCGCAGGCGCTCCATAAACCTATATATATTTGTGGGACGCGCTTGAAAACCTTGTTGCGAGCTGGCATAATCCCCTCTGCTGCACGCAAATCGGATCTACGTCCAGGGCCGTAGCGTGGGCACTATCGCCAAAAGAGAAATATCTCTGTGTAGATTGCGCACAGGGAGCGACTTCTGTGCTATAGTTCAGGCTTGTTTGTTAACGCGACATGTTCGTTTGTCGCCCAAGGAGGGTCAGTTATGTCCAAAGTTTGCGAAGTTTGCGGTAAGCACCCCGTTGCCGGTCGCTCCATCAGCCACTCTCACCGCGTCACCAACCGTAAGTTCCGCCCCAACATCCAGCGCGTCTACGTCGTCGTCGATGGTCACCGTCGCAAGATGAACGTTTGCTCCACCTGCCTCAAGTCCGGCAAGGTTGCGCGCTCCTAAATAAGGTCTTACCAACAAGTACCTCGGACTCTCCGGGTCAAAGACCTCGCGTTCACATAGAACTTACCAAAGGCGTTCTCCCCTACGGAGGGCGCCTTTTTTACACTCATTGGGGACAGACTTACATGAGTGTTTTCACGCATTGGGGACAGACATGACGCACGCATGCGGCGTCCCGATCGGCTCCGGCCCCTATCTCACGCTGCATCCTTCCAGCCTGCAGTAGCCTTGGTCACGCTTGTGGCGCCGATACCGGTGATACGGGCAATTTGCTTGACCGTGAGATGTGCCCGCCTGAGCCTCAGCAGGCAGGCATCGCGTTCGGGGCGTGGCAGAGCCTTGAGCAACGCAGGATCTATGCTCGTCAGGACTTCGCGTGCAACGAAAAGGGCCTCCTCATCGGGGATCCGCCGGCGCGGAAGAACCTCCACTGACCAGATGCGCCCGGCAACTTTCTTGAGATGCTCGCAATAGCGACGGGAGCCTCCGACAACATCAAGCATAGGGGCCGCATCACAGATGTCAAAGGGATCATAGCCCAGCTGATACGCCTTATAGCTTGACCAACGGTACGCCTCGAGCGAGTCAAGCGCACCCTTCACGGGATTGAGATGAATATAGTCGAGCAGCTGCACTGCCTGCGTGTCCGACTCAACCGCGACCCGCGAATAGCGATTGTCAAACAGATGGCCCGTTCTTCCCGTTTTCCCATTGAAATACTTGGCATACGCCGTCAGCGCGCACTGCATTGCCTTTGAAAGGTTGTCATATGGGTCATCAACCATCAAATGGAAGTGGTTGTCCATAAGACACCAGGCCAACACCGCCACGTCATGGCACGCAAACCTGTCCGATATGTCCGATAGGAAACGATAGCGGTCGGAATCATCTTCAAAAATGATCTGTTTGGAGTTACCGCGGTCAAAGACGTGGTAATAGCCGGTGAGCGAAATTTCGCGGGCGCATCGGGGCATGGTCTCTCCTTTCAAAGCCGTACAGGCAACACCTAAAAGGAGAGAAGGAACGCGAAATGCTGAGCCTGTGACCTATTTATATCCAATCAGCAACAAAAACAGGCCCAAAACGACAAAATCGCAAATCGATGTCTGTCCCAAATGAGTGAAACCACTCATGTAAGTCTGTCCCCAATGAGCGGGGCGATGCACTAGCAGATAGTTTTAGTTAAAACGCTTCAGCATATTGAAGCGTTTTAGTATGCCTTTTACGGGAATCTTACCGTTCGCCGAATAATTTCTTGCTATCATGCAAGACGTAGGGTAAATCTCCGATCGCAAGGAGACACAAATGGTGAAAAAGTCACCGGAAAACACTACTCCCGCAATTGTGGACAACGTAGAGGCGCTTGAGGCTAAGCTCGCTCAGATGCGAGAGGCCCAGGCGCTTTTTGCTACGTACACGCAGGAGCAGGTCGACAAGATCTTCTATGAGGCCGCCATGGCCGCCAACAAGGCTCGTATCCCGTTGGCGAAGATGGCCATCGAGGAGACCGGCCGCGGCGTTCTTGAGGACAAGGTCATCAAGAACCACTACGCCGCAGAGTACATCTACAACGCTTACAAGAACACCAAGACCTGTGGTGTCCTGGAGCGCGACGAGGCCTACGGCATCACCAAGATCGCCGAGCCCATCGGCATCGTGGGCGCCGTCATCCCGACGACCAACCCCACCTCCACCGCAATCTTCAAGACGCTGATCAGCCTGAAGACCCGCAACGGCATCATCATCTCCCCGCACCCGGCAGCCGCCAAGTGCACCATCGCCGCCGCCAAGCTCGTGCTCGACGCCGCCGTCAAGGCCGGCGCCCCCGAGGGCATCATCGGCTGGGTCGATGTCCCCTCCATCGAGCTGACCAACATGGTCATGCGCGACGTCGACATCATCCTCGCCACCGGTGGCCCGGGCATGGTCAAGGCCGCCTACTCCTCGGGCAAGCCCGCCCTGGGCGTTGGCGCCGGTAACACCCCGGTCATCATCGACGACACCGCCGACGTGCTGCTCGCCGTCAACTCCATCATCCACTCCAAGACCTTCGACAACGGCATGATCTGCGCTTCCGAGCAGTCCGTGACCGTCATCGACACCATCTATGACCAGGTTAAGGCCGAGTTCCAGAAGCGCGGCTGCTACTTCGTCAAGCAGGGTGCCGAGATGGAGGCCCTGCGTGCCGCCATGTTCAAGAACGGCGCTCTCGACCACCGCATCCCCGGCATGGCTGCCGCCAAGATCGCCGAGCTCGCAGGCATCGAGGTTCCCGCCAAGACCAAGATCCTGATCGCCGAGGTCACCTCCACCGACCCCGCCAAGGAGGAGTTCTCCCACGAGAAGCTCTCCCCGGTCCTGGCCATGTACCACGCCAAGGACTTCCAGGAGGCCGTCGACAAGGCCGAGCACCTGGTGCTCGCCGGTGGCCCGGGCCACACCGCCTCTCTGTACGTGCACCCCGCCCAGGCCGAGAAGATCAGCCTGTTCGAGCACGTCATGAAGGCCTGCCGTATCGTCATCAATACCCCGTCCTCGCACGGCGGCATCGGTGACCTGTACAACTTTGGCATGAAGCCGTCTCTGACCCTGGGCTGCGGCTCCTGGGGCGGCAACTCCGTCTCCGAGAACGTTGGGGTGAAGCACTTGATCAACGTTAAGACTGTGGCCGAGCGCCGTGAGAACATGCTGTGGTTCCGCGCTCCCGAGAAGGTCTACTTCAAGAAGGGTTCCACGCCCGTCGCCCTCGACGAGCTGGGCAACGTCATGGGCAAGAAGCGCGCCTTCATTGTCACCGACCAGTTCCTCTTCAAGAATGGCAACACCCGCGCCATCGAGGCCAAGCTCGACGAGATGGGCATCGCCCACGACTGCTTCTACGACGTCGAGCCCGATCCGTCGCTGCAGTGCGCACGTCGCGGCGCCAAGCAGATGGCTCTCTTTGAGCCGGACGTCATCATCGCCGTCGGCGGTGGCTCCGCTATGGACGCCGGCAAGATCATGTGGATGATGTACGAGCACCCCGAGTGCAAGTTTGAGGACATGGCCATGGACTTCATGGACATCCGCAAGCGTATCTTCACCTTCCCCGAGATGGGCAAGAAGGCCTATTTCGTCGCCGTCCCGACCTCTTCGGGTACCGGCTCCGAGTGCACGCCGTTCGCCATCATCACCGACAAGGAGACCGGCATCAAGTGGCCGCTCGCCGACTACGCGCTGCTCCCCAACATGGCTATCGTCGACGCCGACAACTGCATGACCGCCCCGCGCGGCCTGACCGCTGCCTCCGGCATCGACGTCATGACCCACGCCATTGAGTCCTACGTCTCCATCATGGCTTCCGACTACACCAAGGGCCTCTCCGAGCGCGCTGCTAAGCTCGTCTTTGAGAACCTGCCCTCCAGCTTCACGAACGGCGCCAAGGACCCGCATGCCCGCGAGGAGATGCACAACGCCTCTTGCATGGCCGGTATGGCCTTCGCCAACGCCTTCCTGGGCCTCAACCACTCCATGGCTCACAAGCTCGGCGCCTTCCATCACCTGCCTCACGGCCTCGCCAACGCCGTCATCCTGACCCGCGTTATGCGCTACAACGCCGCTGAGGCTCCCGTCAAGATGGGTACCTTCTCCCAGTATCCTTACCCCAACGCGCTGCACAACTACGCCGAGATGGCCAAGTACTGCGGCATCGAGGGCAAGGACGACAAGGAGGTCTTCGAGAACTTCATCACGAAGCTCGAGGAACTCAAGGACTTCATCGGTGTCAAGAAGACCATCGCCGACTACGGTGTTGACGAGCAGTACTTCCTCGACACCCTTGACGAGATGACCGAGCAGGCATTCAACGACCAGTGCACCGGCGCCAACCCGCGCTACCCGCTCATGAGCGAGATCAAGGAGCTCTACCTGGACGCCTACTACGGCCGCGAGCCTCAGGACTACGCCGTCTGCTAGTTTTAGCACGGTTTCTAACGGCGGGGGTGCACGGGTGTTTCACACACCCCCGCCGTCGCTTCTATCGCATCGTTGAAAGGATGCAACCATGCTGCTACCCGATTCCAAGACCGAGCTCGTCCGCCGTGGCAACAAGGTCGTTTACGACCTGGGCGACAAGATCGTCAAGGTCTTTAACGAGACCAAGCCTGTCTCCGACGTGTTCAACGAGGCTTTGAATCTTGCCCGCATCAATGAGTGCGGCATCCGCAGCCCCAAGGCTCTCGAGGTTTCCCAGCTCGAGAACGCCAACGGCTGGGCGCTCGTGACCGAGAAGGTTCCGGGCACCACCCTTGCCGAGAAGATGACTGCCGAGCCCCAGCGCTTTGGTGAGTACCTCGAGATGTTCGTCGACCTCCAGATCGAGATCCACGGCTACACCTCCCCGCTGCTCAACCGTCAGCGCGACAAGTTCGCCCGCATGATCGACAGCCTTGATCAGCTCAATGCCACCACGCGCTACAACCTTCAGGAGCGTCTGGACGGCATGACCAAGGAGTTCAAGGTCTGCCACGGCGACTTCAACCCCTCCAACGTCATCGTCGGCGACGACGGCCAGCTCTATGTGTGCGACTGGGCACACGCCACCCAGGGCTCCCCTGCTGCCGACGTTGCCACCACCTACCTGCTCTTCGCCCTCAACAGCAAGGATCAGGCTGAGGCCTACCTGGAGCTCTACTGCGACCGCGCCGACATGCCCATGCAGGTCGTGCGTCAGTGGACGAGCATCGTCGCCGCTTCCGAGCTCGCTCGTAAGCGCAACGTGAACGATGAGTTCCTGAAGAACTGGATCGACGTCGTCGATTATCAGTAATATCTGAGCGATTTATTTCGCATCGGAGGCACAAAGGGAAACCCCACAGCTCGAATGGGCTGTGGGGTTTTCCTTTTAGATATCGAGGATGCCACAAGATAAAAGGACGGCCCCACATCTCCCCGATCTGGAGAAATGCGGGGCCGTCCCGTATATCGAACTACAAGCGAAATCGTCGATTAACGGCGGGCCGCCTTAACAAGCTCGGCAACCTTGGCGACGACCTCGTCGATCGCCACGTCCTCACGCTCGCCCGTAGCACGGTCCTTGAGCTCCACAGTGCCATTCTTAAGGCCGCGCTTACCCAGAACGACCTGATACGGGAAGCCCATGAGGTCGTTATCGGCAAACTTAAAGCCGGGACGCTCGTCGCGATCGTCGACGACGACCTCGATACCCTCGGCGCACAGACCGTCAACAATCTGATCGCAGACGGTAGCGCACTCCTCCTTCTTGGGATCAAGCGGAATCACCGCGACCTCGTACGGGGCAACGGAGACCGGCCAGACGATGCCGTGTTCGTCGTTGTGCTGCTCCACGACGGCAGCAAGCGAGCGGGACACACCAACGCCGTAGCAACCCATGATGAGCGGCTTCTCCTTGCCGTCCTCGTCCATAAAGGTGGCACCCATGGCCTCGGAGTACTTGGTGCCCAGCTGGAACACCTGAGAGACCTCGATGCCGCGGGCAGCAGAGAGCGGCTTGCCGCAGTGCGGGCAGGGATCGCCGGCAACGACGGTGACCAGATCTGCCCACTCATCGACGGTAAAGTCGCGCTCGGGGCAGGCACCGGTAAAGTGATAGTCGACCTCGTTGGCACCGCAGGCCCACTGCTTGGACTCGCGCAGGCTCTCGTCGCACACCAGACGGATGCCCTCGGGCAAGTTAACCGGTCCGATAAAGCCCTTGTGCAGACCGTAGGTCTGGAGCTCCTCATCAGTCATCATGCGATAGCCCTTGCCAAAGACATGCTCGGCCTTGCAATCGTTGAGCTCGTGGTCACCCGGGACAATGGCCACGACGGGCTTGCCCTCGGCGTCGATGAGTGCCAGAGACTTGCGCGTACCGTTCTCGGGGAAGCCAAAGAACTTGGCGACGGCCTCAATGGTACCCATACCCGGAGTCTCGACCTTGGTGAGCGTGCCGTCGCCGGGGCCCTCGGTCACAACGACCTTGGTGCTTGCCGCCTCGTCATCGGCAGCAAAGCCGCAATCGTCGCAGTAGACGAGCGAGGCTTCGCCGGCGTCAGCCAGAGCCATGTACTCGACGGAGGTGTCGCCGCCGATCTCGCCGGAGTCGGCGACAACGGGCAGAGCCTTGATGTAGCAGCGCTCGCAGATGTTGGCGTAGGCCTGCTTCATCTTGTCATACTCCTCCTGCAGGCTCTCCTGCGTGGCAGAGAAGCTGTAGGCGTCCTTCATGATGAACTCGCGGCCGCGCATCAGGCCAAAGCGGGGACGGAACTCATCGCGGAACTTGTCCTGAATGTGGTACAGATTGACAGGCAGCTGCTTGTAGGAACGCAGCTCATTGCGCACCAGGGCCGTGACGGTCTCCTCGTGGGTGGGGCCCAGCACGAACTCGCGACCATGACGGTCGTCAAAGCGCACAAGCTCCTTGCCATAGGCATCGATACGGCCGGACTCACGCCACAGCTCGGCGTCGACCATAATGGGCATCATGAGCTCCTGAGCACCGGCGGCATCCATCTCGTCGCGCACGATGTTCTCGATCTTGCGGATCGAGCGCCAAGCGAGCGGCAGATAGGAATACAGGCCGGCGGCCTCCTTGCGGATCATGCCAGCGCGAAGCAGCAGACGGTGGCTCGCTAGCTCGGCATCCGCCGGATCCTCTTTGAGCGTCGGCGCATAGAGCTTAGACATATACATTGCTCGGGTCATTTATTTCTCCTCAATAAGTTTGTCGACCTCGGCCATAAGCGCGTCGACAATTTGATCCTCAGCTACTTTACCAATGATCTGGCCATGCGAAAAGAGCAGGCCCTGACCACGTCCGCAGGCAACACCCAGGTCGGCGTCAGATGCCTCTCCGGGGCCGTTGACCGCACATCCCATCACGGCGATCGAAAGCGGCGCGGAATGGTTCTTAAGCCGCTCGGTGACCTCCTCGGCGATGGGAATCAGGTTAACCTGGCAGCGGGCGCACGTGGGGCACGAGACAATCTCGGGACCACGGCGACGCAGGCCCAGCGACTGTAGAATTCCCCAGGCGACCGGCGGCTCCTCAACCGGATCGGCCGTGAGCGACACACGCATGGTGTCACCGATGCCTTCGGAAAGCAAGATACCCAAGCCTACTGAGCTCTTGATGGTGCCCTGAAGCTTGGTCCCTGCCTCCGTCACGCCCAGGTGGAGCGGAACATGCGGTATCTCGCGCGACAGGGCGCGATAGGTATCAAGTGTCGTCTGTACGCTATGGGCCTTGGCGGATAGCACGATGTTGGTAAACCCACGGTCCTCAAAGTGCCGCACAAAGCGTTCGCTCGACATCACGAGCTTTTCGGGCTGCGTGAGGTCGTCGCGCTCGGCAATATCTTGCTCAAGCGAGCCCGCGTTCACGCCAATGCGAATCGCGCAGCCCGCGGCACCCGCGGCATCGATGACGGCATCGACCTTAGCCCAATCGCCGATATTGCCGGGGTTGATGCGCAGCTTAGAGGCACCAGCCTCGACAGCGCCAATGGCAAGCTTATGGTTAAAATGGATATCGGCGACGATTGGCACCGGAGACTCGGCACAAATCGTGCGAAAGCCCTCGAGCGCAGCCTCGGTAGGCACGCTCACGCGCACGATATCGCAGCCAGCCTGCGCCAACGCGCACACTTGCGCAAGCGTTGCCTGGGCATCAGCAGTATCGGTGCAGGTCATAGACTGAACCACGACCGGAGCGCCACCACCGATCTGCACGCCGCCCACATGCACGGGGCGCGTCAACTCACGAGGCAAAGGATGGGATAAAGTCAATCCAAACACTCCCCTACAGAATAAATCGAAGGATGTCGGAACGAAGCATATAGACAAACAGCAGTGCAAAGAGCGCGACGCCGACATAGCTGACGATTGTCTGCACTTTGAGCGGCAGCTCGCGGCCCGCAATCTTTTGAATGATCTCGATGACCAGCTTGCCGCCATCGAGTGGTGGGATGGGCAGCAGGTTCATAAAGCCAAGCGAGAACGAAATGAGGGCGGCAAAGGAAAGGAACGTGGCAGGGCCGGCAGCAGCGGCCTGTGAGGACATAACGCTAATACCCACGATCGAAGAAGACTGATCGAGAATCTCCATCGTATGCTGCGGCTGGAGCAGGCGCATCACGCCATCCGCTGTCTGCACGACATAGGAGAACGACAGGCGAGCCGACGTGATGGGGTCTAAACGGACCACCTGCGTAGAGGCATACACACCTAGGCGCTCGTCCTCTTTGAGCGCAACCGTGGTCGAATGCTGCTTGCCGTCACGCTCGTACTCGATGGCGATATCGTCCTTACCGGCAGCCTTGCCGATGGCATCGTAGACATCCATCCAAGTGGAACATGAGACACCGTCAACCGAAAGGATCGCGTCACCGCCCTCGATACCCGCCTTGGCGGCAATAGACCCCTCGTCAACCTGACCGATCACGTTGGTATCCATCGGCACGGTGACACCCGCAATGGAATAGATGCTCATAAGGAGCAAAAAACCCGTCAAGATATTGACGATAATGCCCGCGAGCAGCATAAAGGCGCGCTTGAGAAAGCCTTGGCCAAGATAGGTGTGCGAGCGCTCTTGCGCAAGGAACTCGGCCTCGCCGCACGGCAGCTCCCACACATCGCCCTCGGCAGTCGCATGTTCGCGATCGAAACGGCGACCATCAAAGGTGGTATAGCCTGCCTTGTCTCGCGGCAACGTCTGATATTTGGTGGGATAGTAGCTCGGCGAGGGCTTCTCCCCTTCCTCATACCAGGGCGCGATGGAGCCCCAGCCCAGCAAAAGGGCGCATGCCTCGAGCACATCCTCCTCGGAAAGCTCGAGCTCGACAGCAAGGTCGGCCACGGTCACGCGACCATGACGATAGATAGCCGCGAGCACGCGATCGGCACACGAGACGTCGGTCGGATCCATACCGCAGATGGCAGCGTAGCCGCCCAGCAGCAGCGGGGTCACGCCAAACTTGGTTCCAATGCGACGCGACGTGTAATGGATGTCAAAGCGGCACGGCAGGCCCAAAAAGAACTCGGTCACACGGACGCCGCAGGCACGTGCCGCCAAAAAGTGGCCGCCCTCGTGCAAAAACACGAGGACGGAAAGCATCAGCAGGCCCCAAAAGACCGATGAGAGAACGCTCAGAACAGTATCCATAAAACGAAAAAGCAATCCTTATGGGTTAGGAACGGGTTGCGGCGAGCACCTGCGCAGCCTTTTCACGCGCCCACGCATCGATGTCGCGAAGCTGCTCAAACGAATCGACCGCCTGCATATCGTGGGCATCCATGCAGGATTCCACAATGCGATCGATATCGGTAAAGCTGCAGCTATCGTGCAGGAAGGCATCGACGGCGACCTCGTTGGCGGCATTGAGCACACACGGCATGGTGCCACCCGTCTTGCCGGCACGCTCGGCCAGTGCCAGACAGCGGAAGGTATCCATGTCGGCAGCATCAAACGTGAGCTGCCCCAGCTCGCGAAAATCGATACGAGGCGCCGGGGTATCCCAACGCTCGGGATACGAGAACGCGAACTGGATGGGAATACGCATGTCGGAAGCACCGAGATGCGCCATCACGGAGCCGTCGGCAAACTCGACCATAGAGTGAATCTTGGACTGACGCTGCACGACCACGTTAATGAAATCGAGGTCGCAGTTAAACAGGTGCATGGCCTCGATGCGCTCCAGGCCCTTGTTCATGAGGGTGGCGGAGTCGATGGTGATCTTGGCACCCATGGCCCACGTGGGATGTGCGAGGGCATCGGCACGCGTCACGCGATTGAGCTCGTCGCGCGTGCGGCCAAAGAACGGACCGCCCGAGCAGGTGAGCCAAATGCAGTGGGCCTCGCGCGGGTTCTCACCCAGATAGCACTGGTAGATGGCGGAATGCTCAGAGTCAACTGGAATAAGCTGGCCCGGTTGCGCCAACGGCATAAGCAAGTCGCCACCGACGACGAGGGACTCCTTGTTGGCAAGGGCAAGGCGCTTATTCGAGGTCAAGGCCGCATGGCTCGCCTCGAGACCGGCGGCGCCCACAATAGCGACAAGCACGCAGTCGACATCGTCGCGACGCGCGAGCTCGCAAACCGCCTGCGCGCCAACGCCGAGCTTCGTTCCCTCGGGCAACTCCTGCAGCACGGCATCATCGCCATGAGCGACATCGGCCACGGCAACCGCCGAAACCGAGAACTCGCGGGCAGCGGCAACGAGCTCGAGGGTACTGGAGTTAACGGACAGCGCCGTCACCTGCAGGCAATCGGCATGCTGGCGGCACACATCGAGCGCCTGGGTGCCGATAGAGCCCGTACAACCCAGGATGGCAACGCGAAGGCGTCCATCGGGGCCATACGTCGTCTGGAAGGACATTACAGCACGCCTCCGATCATCAGCAACAGCTGTGCGGTGATGCAGCCGAAGATAAGCGAATCACTACGATCGAGCATTCCGCCGTGGCCCGGGATAAGGTTGCCGGAATCCTTGACGCCCACACCGCGCTTGATGCGCGACTCGATAAGGTCGCCGATAACGCCCAGAATGGACACGACCACGCCGCACAGCAGCGCATAGGGCAGGCTGAGCTTGTAGAAGTGCGTCGCCCACAGGATGAGCCAAATCAAAACCGAGCCCAGGATGCCGCCAACAAACCCCTCCCAGCTCTTTTTGGGAGAGATCTTGGGAACCATCTTGTGTTTGCCGATACGGCTGCCCACGATGTAGGCAAACGAATCGGAGACCCAAAGGGACGCGCAAACGCCCACTGAAAGCAGGGCGCCGGCAAAACCGGGCACGGCATCGCGCAGCAGCACGATAGCCGACAGCATAAAGCCAGTGTAGATGGGACCCATGAGCGTCACGGCCACATCAGAGATGCGGGTACGCGGCGACCAAACATACCAAATGCCCACAGCGAGCATCAGGGCAAAAAGCAGGGCATTCAGCAACATCGAATCGCCCAACGCCGACAGCGGAAAGAGTACGGCGGCAGCGATACCCATGCGCTCGTTAGCCATCTTGCCATCGAGCCTCGTCATACGGAAAAACTCATAGCAGCACAGACCGCTCATGACAGAAACAAAGATGGCCGTGGGCACGATACCCAAAACCAGGCACAGGATAAAGACAACGGCGTAGACGATACCGGCGGCGGCACGGGTGATAAAGCCCGCCAGCCACGAACCGGTGCCGCTCTTTGCTGCAGGTGCTCCCGCAGCGGCAGCCTTGCGCGCAGGCGCCGCGGAAACTGGCGTCTTGGGAGCAGATGCCTTGGGACGATCGGACACGATTAAGCCTCCTCGGTCTTACTCAGTCCACCAAACCTACGGTCACGGCCCTGATAGGCCAAAATGGCGTCGACAAGGCCCCAACGATCAAAGTCGGGCCAATAGGTATCGGTGACGTAGAATTCGGAATAAGCCACCTGCCACAGCAGATAGTTCGAAAGGCGCAGCTCACCAGAGGTGCGAATCACAAGTTCGGGATCGGGAAGACCGGCGGTATAGAGGCGGGAAGCCACCATGTCGTCATCAATTGCGGCAGGATCGATCTTACCGGCGGCAGCGTCGGATGCGATCTGACGGACAGCGCGGGTAATCTCGGCACGCGCGCCGTAGTTGACGGCAAGCGCCAGCGTCATACCGGTGTGATCGGCGCACTCGGCAAGACCGCGCTCAAAAACGTCGCGAGTCTTCTTGGGCAGCGCGGAAATGTCACCCAAAAAGACTACGCGCACATTTTCGCGCTTCAGAAGCGGCAGCTCGTCGATAAACGTCTTGGCAAACAGGTGCATCAGAACGTTGACTTCGTGCTGCGGTCGATTCCAGTTTTCGGTCGAAAATGCATAGGCCGAAAGCACGTCGACGCCCAGGCGCACGCAGGCGGTAATGATCTCGCGCAGCGAGACGATACCCGCCTTGTGGCCCTCAGTGCGTGCAAGACCGCGCGACGTGGCCCAACGACCGTTGCCGTCCATGATGCACGAGATATGGTGCGGAATGTTATTGAGGTCAAGGTCGGAAAAACCGACGCCCGCAGGGGCGTCGGCAAAGTACTCGACCAGTTTATGCTCGTCGTATTGCACCTTAGATCTCCATGACCTCGGCTTCTTTTTCCTTCAGAAGCTCCTCGACCTTGGCGATATACTCATCGGTATGCTTCTGGACCTTGGCCTGCTCGCGACGTACGTCGTCCTCGGTGAGCTCCTCATCGCGCTCGAGCTTGTTGTTGAAGTCGCGACGGATGTTACGGATAGACACCTTGGCCTGCTCGGCGTACTCGCGGCACTCCTTGACGAGCTCGCGACGGCGCTCCTCAGTGGGAGCCGGGAACGGAAGACGAACGACGGTGCCATCGGAGTTGGGGGTAATACCCAGATCGGAAGCGCCGATGGCCTTGACGATAGCATTGATGAGCGCCTTATCCCACGGCTCGATGAGCAGCATGTGAGCCTCGGGGGTCTTGACGGCGGCAACCTGCGTGACCGGCGTGGGGACACCGTAATAATCGACGGTGATGTCGGACAGAATGTTGGCGTTGGCACGACCGGTACGGACCTTGGAGAAGTTATGCTTGAGGGACTCGAGCGACTTGTCCATATGGGCGGTGATGTTCTCTGCCATGCTTAATCCTCCTGATAGACGAGCGTGCCGACGGGCTCACCCGCGAGCGCGCGCTTGACGGTGTCCTCGCCATCGATGTTGAGGACCAAAATCGGCATACGGTTATCCTGGCACAGTGCCGTAGCCGTGGAATCCATAACCTGCAGACCGCGGACGAGAACCTCGTGATAGGTAATCTTGTCAAAACGGACGGCATCGGCGCACTTGACGGGATCCTTGTCGTAGATGCCGTCAACCTTGGTGGCTTTAATCAGAATCTCGGCGCCGATCTCGCACGCACGAAGAGCCGCGGCGGTGTCGGTCGTAAAGTACGGATTGCCCGAACCGGCGGCAAAAATAACGACGTTGCCCTTGGAAAGGTGGTTGATGGCGCGACGGCGAATATAGGGCTCGCAGATCTCGTTCATCTGGATAGCGCTCATCACACGGCAGGGAACGTCGTTATGCTCGAAAGCATCCTGCAGGGCGAGCGCGTTCATAACGGTCGCGAGCATGCCCATGTAGTCGGCCTGAGCACGCTCCATGCCACCGGCAGCGCCTGCCATGCCGCGGAAAATATTGCCGCCGCCGACAACGACGCCGACCTCATGGCCAACGGCGAGCAGCTCCTTGACCTGCTTGGCAAGATGATCGGTAACCTTGGGGTCGATGCCATATTGGCCGTCGCCCATCAGCGCTTCGCCGGAAAGCTTAAGAAGCACTCGTTTATATCGGATGTCGGACAAAGCGATCCTCCTTTAATTAGACTCTCAATATGATATCAAAGGCTCTGATAAGAGCCATGAAAAAGCAGGCTGTGAGTAAAACCCACAGCCTGCTCATTACCAGCTACAAGAGCTTATTTACTCGCCACGGACCAGACGGTCAAAGGCAACGACGGTAATGGTGTCGCCGAGCTCCTTGGAGACCTGCTCAGCGTACTTCTTGATGGTGAGGGAGCTGTCCTTGATGAACTCCTGCTCGGTGAGCACGGACTGCTTGTAGAACTTCTCCAGACGGCCAACAGCCATCTTCTCCTGGATAGCCTCGGGCTTGCCGGACTCGGCAGCCTGGGCCATGTAGATCTGCTTCTCGTGCTCGACGGTCTCGGCCGGAACCTGATCGCGGGTAGCGCAGATCGGGGCGACGGCGGCAACCTGAAGGGCAACGTCGTGAGCGAAGGTCTTGAAGGACTCAGCCTGAGCGGTCTCGGCCTTCTCGAAGGCGAACTCGACGAGGACGCCGATCTTACCACCCATGTGGATGTAAGAAGCGAGCGCGCCGTTCTCGGCCTTGCGGGCAGCGAAGCGGGAGATCTTCATGTTCTCGCCCATGATGTGAATCATCTCGGTGAGCTCGGAGGAAACGGTCTCCTCGCCCATCGGCTTCTCGAGCAGAGCGTCGACGTCAGCAGGCTCGGTGGTAGCGACAACCTCAGCGACCTTAGAAGCAAAGCCGGTGAACTTGGCGTTGGAGCCAACGAAGTCGGTCTCGCAGGAGAGCTCGAGCAGAGCGCCGGTCTTGCCATCCTCGGAGACGAACGCGGCGACAGCGCCCTCGTTGGTCTCACGGCCAGCCTTCTTGGCAGCCTTGGCAAGGCCGTTCTTACGCAGAACGTCGACAGCGGCGTCCATGTCGCCGTCAGCCTCGACGAGAGCCTTCTTGCACTCCATCATCGGGGAGTCGGTCATCTCGCGGAGCTGCTTGACCATAGCGGCGGTAATCTGGGCCATTGTGGTTCCTTTCAAAGAGATGAAAAAGAATTAACTAAGACTGATTTACTCGGCCTTGGGCTCAGCGGCCATCTCGGCCTCGGAGACCTGCTCCTTACCGGAGCCAGCGAGGCAGGCGTCAGCCATGAGCTCGCACATAAGGGTGACAGCGGAGATAGCGTCATCGTTGCAGGGGATGCCGTACTCGACCTCGTCGGGATCGGAGTTGGTGTCGATCAGAGCGACGACGGGGATGTTCAGGCGCTGAGCCTCCTTGATGGCGTTCTCCTCGCGCTTGGTGTCGATGACGAAGAGAGCCTGGGGCAGACCCTTCATGTCGCGGGCACCACCGAGGTTGGTCTGGAGCTTGGTGAGCTCCTTGCCGAGAACAGCCTGCTCCTTCTTGGGGAGCACTGCCATGCGGCCGTCCTCGACCATGGCCTCGAGCTCCTCCATGCGGTTGATGCGGGAGCGGATGGTGACGAAGTTGGTCAGCATGCCGCCGAGCCAACGCTGGTTGATGTAAGGCATGTTGGCGCGCTCAGCAGCGTTCTTGACGGCCTCCTGAGCCTGCTTCTTGGTGCCGACGAACAGCACGTTGCCGCCCTTGGCGACGTTCTTGACGAAGGTGTAGGCCTGGTCGGCGTCGAGGATGGTCTGCTTGAGGTCGAGGATGTAGATGCCGTTGCGCTCACCGAAGATGAACGGCTTCATCTTGGGGTTCCAACGACGGGTCTGGTGACCGAAGTGGCAGCCGGCCTCGAGCAGGGTGCGGATATTAATCTTGGTAGCCATGTTAAACCTCCTGTGGTTTGCCTCCGCGCGGGGTCATCCTCCAAAACCAACCCGGACATGTGCTACCAAAGCCCGGGCACCACGGTATGAAGTAGCCGCGCGTGCGTGATAAAAACCTGTTGCCGTGAAGCAACCCGATGAATGATAGCAGGAATGCATCTTCCTGCCAACCCGCAATCAAAACCACACACCTGAGCGCGGCGCGGGACGTCCCAGCCACTATTCGCCGCGGGGATGGGCTTGAGCCACAGCCCGCTTAAGCCGATCGGGTGTGAGATGCGTGTAGATCTGCGTCGTGGACAGGCTCGCATGGCCCAGCAGCTCTTGAACCGAGCGCAGGTCCGCACCGCCCTCGAGCAAGTCGGTCGCAAAGGTATGGCGCATCGCATGCGGGGCGATGTCGGCAGGCATGCCGGCGAGCGTCGCCAGCGTATGAAACCGCCGCCTGAGCATGGCGGCACTCATGCGATTACCGCGCGCCGATATAAGCAGCGGATGCGGCCCGGTAACGGGGTCACGACGCTTTGCCTGAGCGAGCAACTCCGGCCTTCCCTCCTCAATATAGAGACGCGTCGCCTCGAGCGCACGACGATACAGAGGGACGATACGTTCTTTGCTCCCCTTGCCCCACAGGCGCAGCGTGCGTTCGGACCACGCAATGGACTCCACATTGAGTGCTGCGAGCTCAGAGATACGGGCGCCCGAGGCATAGAGCAGCTCGAGCATCGCCGCATCGCGCAGTCCCGCGGGTGTTGAGGTATCAGGCGTCTTGAGCAGCGCCTCCACCTGTTGGGTCGTCAGCACACCGGGTAGATCGCGCGGGAGCTTGGGCGAGGAAATTGCCGAGACCACATCGCCCTCCACGACCCCCTCGGCAGCCATCCATCGATAGAGCGATCGGATAGCCGACAGATGCGCCGCAAGCGTTCGGGGAGCCACCTGCTCACGCGAAAGCTCGGCAAGATAGCGACGAATGGTGCGCACGTCGGCAGCGAAAGCATCGATATCCTCGCGCTCGCACCAGGCAGCAAAGCGCTCCAGCCTCGAGCCATAGGCCGTCACCGTATTGGGAGAAAGCCCCTCGACACGTGCGATATAGGCGATAAACGAGTCGACGGTGTCGTACAGGTCAAAGGCTATGACCGGTCGCCTCCAAACAGATCGGGGCGAGTAGCCAGATAGGCATCAAGGGCCTCGAGCGCACGGTCCGCATAGGCCTGGTAGCGGTCGCGCTTGCTGTGGCGCTTACCATCTTCGAGTGGCGGCACCAGGCCAAAGTTGACATGCATGGGCTGGTAGCCCACGGTGGCAGGATCGGTCGCATAGCCCACGAGCGCGCCCAGGGCGCCCACGCGGGGCAACTCGACGCCCGCGGCGCCGATAGCCTCGGCATAGGTGTTGAGCGCCGCGAGCAGACCGGTCGCCACGGCTTCCATGTACCCCTCGGTGCCGGTGATCTGACCGGCCAGGCGCACGCCGGTACCAGGCACGGCAAAGGTGCCATCGAGCACGTGCGGGGCGTCGACAAAGGTATTGCGGTGCATGACACCGTAGCGGAAGAACTCAGCGTTCTCCAGGCCCGGCACCATATGGAAGACGCGCTTCTGCTCGCCAAAGGTCAGGTTGGTCTGGAAGCCCACCAGGTTATAGGCGGTCTTCTCCTTGTTCTCGGCACGCAGCTGAATCGCCGCCCAGGGACGACGACCGGTTCGCGGGTCGGTGAGGCCGACGGGCTTCATGGCGCCAAAGCGAATGGCGTCCTTGCCGGTGCGCGCAACTTCCTCGGCAGGTTGGCAGGCCTGAAACAGATCGCCGCCCTCAAAGTCTTTGAGCACCACGCGGTCGGCCGTGGTAAGTGCCTCGATAAAGGCCTCGTACTCCTCCTTGTTGAGCGGAGCGTTGAGATAGTCGCCGCTCCCCTGCTCCTCGTAGCGCGACTGCGAAAACAGCACGTCCATATCGAGCGTGGAGGCATCGACGATCGGCGCCGCGGCATCGAAGAACGCAAGGGCGTCGCCACCGACGAGCTTCATGACCTCTTCGCTCAGCGCCGGTGAACACAGCGGGCCCGCGGCAATGACCACGTGGCCCTCGGGAATCTGCGTGACCTCGCCGTGCACGACCTCGATATTGGGACGGGCGGCAACCTCGGCCTCGACAAGCTCGGAAAACTTGACGCGGTCGACCGCCAAGGCGCCACCGGCGGGAACAGCCGCGCGATGGGCGCAATCGAGCAGGACTGAACCCATGCGCTCAAGCTCGGCCTTTAACAAGCCCGCCGCAGAGTCCGGACGGGTCGATTTAAACGAATTGGAACAGACGAGCTCTGCCAGGTGATCGGTATGGTGGGCCGGGGAGCTCACCTGGGGGCGCATCTCGCGCAGCTTTACGGCAAACCCGCGGTCTGCCAGCTGAATCGCGCACTCCGAACCCGCCAGACCGCCACCGACAACCGTCACCTGATCAAACAGCATCTGCAAACACCTTTCTAATTGACATGTTTTCCATTGTGACCGAAGGGTGTCTGGGCGTGAAGAGCAAACTTGGAGGGCGCATACCTTCCATCCATCATGCGCTCGATAAGGCCCTCGAGCTCAAGCGAACCCAGGAGTTTAAGTACGCCGACGGCATCGAGCGAGACGAGCGCCGCGATGTCGTCGACTTTGAGCGGAGAGGCGATGAGCGCATGCATCACGGTCTGCTGCGTTGGATCCAGGTCGGCAATGCCGGGAGCATCGGGGCGCGAGTAGCGCAGGGTGCCGTAGATGCGTGAGATAGCTATCTCGATAGATTCCTCGTCGATGATGCAGCAGGCACCGTTCGCAATGAGGTAATTCGTGCCACGCGACTCGGGCGATAGGATCGACCCCGGCACGGCAAGAAGTTCTCGCCCCAAATCCATAGCAGCCTCGGCTGTAGAAAACGTCCCGGAAGGCATACCCGCCTCGGATACAAAGAGGGCTTGCGACAGGGCCGCGATCACGCGATTGCGGCGCGGAAAGGCAAACTTGCGCGGACCCATGCCCCACGGAGAGATCGACACGACCGCGCCACCCGTATCGAGCGTGCGCGTAATAAGCCCCGCGCTCGAACGCGGGTAGACCACGTCGGCGCCCGTCCCCAGCACCACGACGTGTTTGCCGCCGGAATTGACCGCAGCCCAACCCGAGGCCTGGTCACAACCGACCGCGCCGCCCGAAACTACCGTCACGCCCGCCTCGACCGCAACCTTTGCCGCAAGCTCTGCCACGGCAAGACCATACGGAGAGGCCTTGCGCGCGCCGATGATGGAGAGCGCGGGCGTCGAAAGCACCTCGGGGTTGCCGCGCACATAGAGTGTCTGGGGCACATCAGAAAGCTCCAAAACGGTCTCGGGATACAACGCGTCACCTGGATGCAGCTCGAAGGTCCCCTCGGTCATCATTGGTCCCTCCTTCCCTGGTACATCGCTGCCTCGAGCGCGTGGTCCTGCGTCACTTGCTCGCTCTCGGCGACGTCAGCGATTGTACGCGCGATACGCACCAGGCGCACGATGCCGCGGCCCGTGAGATGCGTGCGCTTCGACAGGCCGAGCACACACTTCTCCGCCGCATCATCGAGCTCAAAGGTCGAAACGACGCCGTCAATGGACCGTGTCTCGTCATCCCCGGCCTCGGCATCAGCATCGTCCATACGGGATTCGCGCCAAGCGCGAAAAGCGCGACCGCGCACAACGTAGTCACGTAACTCAGCTGACGACATACCCTCCGCGCCCTCGATAATCACCTGAGGGTCGGGACGGGTCACATCGATCATCATGTCGATACGGTCGGCCAAAGGACCGCGCAGTTTAGACCGATAGCGCTCGACCATCGCCGCCGAGCAGCGACACGGTACCTCACGATCGCCCAAAAAGCCGCAGGGGCAGGGATTGCTCGCAGCCAGCAGCTGAAAGCGCGACGGGAAGGTAAAAGCCCCGTCGACGCGTACGATCCTGACGTAGCCGCGTTCGATGGGCTGACGCAGCGTCTGCAGCACACCCGTGGGAAACTCGGCAAGCTCGTCCAAAAATAGCACGCCGCCATGAGCAAGGCTGATCTCACCCGGGTGCACCGGGCGCCCACCGCCGATAAGACCTGCGGTCGAAATACTGTGATGGGGGCTGCGGAAGGGCCGGTGCCCCGCCAACAAGCCATCAATGTTCTCACCCAAAACCGAATGGATGCACAGCGCCTCCTGTTGATCCTCAACGGAAAGCTCGGGCAGGATGCCGGTCATACGACGCGCGAGCATCGTCTTGCCCGATCCCGGGGACCCGATCATGAGCAAGCCGAGTTCTCCTGCTGCCGCAAGCGCCATGCCGCGTTTAGCGACTTCCTGCCCCAGTACGTCGGCATAGTCGAGCTCGGGCTCAAAGGTCGCCTCGAGCACTTCAGAATCCAAGTAGTGCCGCGCGGCATCGCCCATACCATGAGCAAGCTGAGACAAATGATCGATAAATCCGCAATCCACGCCCGCAAGCGGCACATGCTGATCGGACCTGCCGGCGATAAAGGACAGCCCCATATCACGCGCCAATAGCTGAAACGCCACCTCGCCCTTGACAGGAAGCACCGTACCGTCCAAGCCAAGCTCACCAGCGATAAGACAACGATCGAGGTTGTCGCGGGGAATCTGACCATCGGCCGCCAATACCGCGATGGCGATGGGCAGATCAAAGCCGCTACCGGTCTTGCGAATATCGCCAGGCGCCAGATTGACCGTAATGCCCGAGCGCGGGATCTCGAACCCGGCGGAGCGCATCGCGCAGCGAATACGACCGCGTGACTCCATCACCTCCATGCTCGGAATGCCGAGCATCTGGATGCCCGGAACGCCACCGGCAAGCGAGACCTCGACCGTGACGTGAATCGCCTCGACGCCGCGGATGCAGGCCGCGTGAACGGCAAACGTCTCGAACGCCATCACGACACCTGCCAATCGAACGCGTTGTACTGATGCTCGATCTCGGCGATATGCCCGCCACGAATGGTGACGCCCACGGCATCGAAGCGAATCGCCTTGAGCGGATAATGCTCCATGAGGTAGCAACTTGCGATGCGGCGGTAGCGGCGTTGCTTTTGGGCGTCCACGGCCTCCTCGGGAAAGACCCGCGTGCTGCAATCCAGTGCAACTCGTCTGGTTTTGACCTCGGCCATCACCACGACATCGTCGAGCTCATCGAGCAGCACCAGATCGGCCTCGCCCTCGGTGCAACGATAACCCTGCTCCAGCAAGGTGTAGCCGCGCTCTTTAAAGTAGTCGATGGTGATCAGCTCGCCCAGCATGCCCAGCTCGCGGGGACTGAGTCCCTTGATAAAGTCGGGCGTCATCGCCCCGCAATCGAGCTCGCCGTTTTCCCAACGCTCCTTGAGCTGCTGCGTCTTGCTCTTTTTGCTTGCGGCACTCATGGGGTCTCCTTTCCCGCACACTGCATTGCCCCGATGATGAGGGCACCTTTCATGCGGGTAAGTACCGGAAGCAAACCAAAAGCTGACCAAATGCCGTCAAAAAACGGGCCGTACGCAGCAATGTTGTTGCATACGGCCCGCTACCAGCAGGTTTATATAACTCCAGAGGTCCCTGTCTCCACAATTGACCTAGAAAAGGCGCTCAGTCTGCAGAAAGTTTCCGCAAAAGCTCACGCGGTGCAGCGGACAAAGTCCATGCTTGCGAATGGCCTCGATATGCTCGGGGCTCGCATAGCCCTTCGACTCGGCCAGATGGTACTCGGGATACTCGGCGTCGTACTCGACCATCATCTCGTCACGCGTGACCTTAGCCATGATGGACGCCGCGGCGATGCAGGCGATCTTGGCATCGCCCTTCACCACGTCGCGCTCGTTGGGAACGGCGCCCAAGGGGTTGCCATCCATGAGGACGCAGTCGGGTTCAAGTCCCGTATCGGCCACGGCGCCCGCAACGGCGGTACGGATAGCACGGGCCATGCCCATCTCATCGATATCCTTCGGCGCGATATGGCAAAAACCGATCGCCGTCGCCACCTCGGCAATCTTCACTGAGAGCAACTCGCGGCGCGCCGGCGTGAGCTTTTTGGAATCGTTGATACCCCAAACGTGCGGCTCCATAGGAAGACAGACGGCGCACACCGTCAAAGGACCGGCCACCGATCCGCGACCCACCTCGTCGACACCAACGACCACCCCATCGCCGCCAAGCTCATGCATAAGCTGATACATGCCGTTGACGCGCTCGCGCTCGGCAACCTCTTTGGCATGGCGTTTGAGGGCGCGTTCACAAGCCTTGATCACCTGCTGGCGCGGGTCCTCGCGATAATGCTCCACGAGGGCGGGAATCTCCTCAAACGTAGCGCTCGCCAGCTCTCCGGCAACCTGCGATGCCGAAACCGAGCTCGTCATGTTGGCCATACCAGGCCCTCCTTGCATGCAAATAAGATAAAAAGAAGGGCCACCCGAAGGTGACCCTTGTGTCCAAACGAGTGGACAGACGCTGCGATCTTCTTAGCGCTTCTCGGGGATGCGAGCAGCCTTGCCCACCTTGTCGCGGAGGTAGTACAACTTGGCGCGACGGACGCGACCATGACGGACGACCTCGAGCTTGGCGATCTTGGGGCTGTGAAGCGGGAAGGTACGCTCAACACCGACACCGAAGGACATCTTGCGGACGGTGAAGGTCTCGCGGGCACCGGCGCCGGCCATGCGGATGACGTCGCCCTGGAAGACCTGGATGCGCTCGCGGTCGCCTTCCTTAATGCGGTAGTGAACCTTGACGTTGTCGGCGACGCGAACCTGAGGAATGTCCTCGCGGATCTGCTGACGCTCGATTGCGCGGATGTAATCCATGTGCAATTCCTTACTCTTCTAGAGGTGCCGTACCACCCTGGCCGGCACGTAGTTGAACAAACGTATTCGAGTATACACGCGCGGGTTTCTGCTGCAAGAACAATTTTTTACGCAGACAAAAAGACTAAACCCGCACATAATAACCGCCCGCCTCACGAATGAGACGGGCGGCATGAAGGGGGGCTACGCTAGGCGTCGATGCGCAGGGGGGCTAGGCGTTGCGCTTGGCCTCGAGCTTGGCCTGAGCGGCAGCTAGGCGCGCGAGGGGCACGCGGTAGGGCGAGCAGGACACATAGTCCACATCGGCCACGTTAAACAGGCCCTTGATGGACTTGGGGTCGCCGCCGTGCTCGCCGCACACGCCAAAGTGCATGTCGGGATTGGTGGCGCGGCCCTTCTCGACGGCCAAGCGCACGAGCTCCAGCACCGCCGCGTCGATGGTCTCGAAGGGGTTGTCTTTCAGGATCTTTTTATGCATGTACAGCGGGATGAACTTGGCCTCGGCGTCATCGCGCGAGAAGCCAAAGGTCGTCTGGGTGAGGTCGTTGGTGCCAAAGCAGAAGAAGTCGGCATGATGGGCGATCTCGTCAGCGACCATGCAGGCACGCGGCAGCTCGAGCATCGTGCCCACGGGAATATTGAGCTCGACGCCTTCCTCGGCGGAAACCTCGGCGATTACGCGCTCGATAACCTCGCGGGTCTGGACATGCTCGGCCGTGATGGAAACGAGCGGAACCATGATCTCGGGGCGCGGGTCGACACCCTCCTTGATAAGGCGGGCAGCGGCCGTGGCGACGGCGCGAACCTGCATGAGCGGCAGATCGCCAAAGACGACGGACAGGCGCACGCCGCGCAAGCCCAGCATGGGGTTGGACTCGACCATGCCGTCAATGCGACGCAGGCGGGCGCGCAGGGCAGTGAGCTCCTCCTCGGGAGCGCCGGCGGCCTCCTTCTTGGTGATGGCGACCTCGAGCTCGCGAGGATTATCCAGGAACTCATGAAGCGGCGGATCGAGCAGGCGGACGACCACATCGCGACCGGACATGGTCTTGAACATCGCCAGGAAGTCCTCGGTCTGAACCTTGAGCAAGTCGGCCAGGGCCTGCTGCTTCACGGCCTCATCGTCAGACAGGATAAAGCTCTGGATGATGTTCTTGCGATCGCCCAGGAACATGTGCTCGGTGCGGCACAGACCGATGGCCTCGGCGCCAAACTCGAGCGCGAGTGCAGCATCCTCGGGGTTGTCGGCGTTGACGCGCACGTGGTTGGCGTGACCTTCGGTCTCGTCCAAACGGATCTCATCGGTCCGGGACAGGATGG
>UQPJ01000021.1:0-31548 GCA_900543015.1 uncultured Collinsella sp. | reverse complement strand
TCCTCGGAGCGCGCGAACCAGGCCGCGCCCGCCGCCGTGAGCGCGGCGAACGCGAGCGCGCAGACCGCAAGGCCCGCCAGCGTGAGCATGCCGTCCGACGCGAGCGCCCCGCCGAGCGCCATGTCCGCCGCGAGTGGCTCGCCGCTCGGCAGCACGGGGATGAAGCTCGTGGGGATGACCATGTTCGCCGACGGCGGAAAGAGCTGCGGTAGCGGCACCAACGACCAGGCGAACCCACCCACGAGTTGCGCGGCGAGCGGGCAGAAGATGCCCGCGAGCATGCCGAGCCGCGCCGTGAGGAAGAGCCCTGCGGGGATCATCCACGCCGCGGTCACCGTGTTGACGAGCGCGCAGAGGAGCATCGTGAGCGTGCCCGCGGCCGTGAGGCCCTGCGAGGAGAACGCCGATCCCGCGAGGTAGATGCCGAAGACCACGAGGTTCGAGAGCGTGCAGAGCGCGAGGCACCAGAGCGCCTTGGCCCACCAGGCGCGCCCGAGCGGGAAGCCCAGGCCCAGAAGCCCCCGCATCCGCGTGCGAGCATCAGCCCGCGCGACGCACGCCACCACGAGCGAGAGACACACGGGCAGGAAGAGCGCGTACCAGTAGTTCCACGCGCTGAAGATCTGCACGCCCCGGTAGGGCATCGCGCCGAGCAGCGGCATCGGCAGCGCCATGAGCACGGCCAGGCGAACCGGTGCCGCGTGGCGCGACTTCAGGGCCTCGGCGCGCAGGGCCGCGAGCAGGCCGCCTTTCTCACCCGTCATGCCGCCACCTCCCCGCGCGCTCGTAGCCCTTCCCGACAGAAGCTCATGAAGAGTTCCTCGAGGTCCTGCCCGGGCCGAAGCGCGTCCTCGTAGGCGAGGCGCCCCCCGCAGATGATGCCGATGGTGTCCGCCATCTGCTGCACCTCGGAGAGGATGTGGCTCGAGACGATCACCGTCGTACCCGCCGCCGCGAAGCCGCGGATCTGGTCGCGCAGCTCCTCGATGCCGATGGGGTCGAGCCCGTTGGTGGGCTCGTCGAGCACGAGCAGGCGTGGCCGGGCGATCAGCGCCAGCGCGAGCCCCAGGCGCTGCCGCATCCCCATCGAGAAGCGCCCGGTGCGCTTCTTCCCGGTGTCCGCGAGGTCCACGGCGGCGAGCACGTCATCTATGCGGCTCTCGGGAAGGCCCAGCAGCGTGGTGCGCACGCGCAGGTTCTCGCGCGCGGTGAGGTTGGGGTAGAGCGGCGCCTCCTCGATGAGGCTGCCGATTGCGTAGAGGTCCTCGCGGCGCCAGGCGTGCCCGGCAAAGAGAATCTCCCCGGCCGTCGGCCGCAGCATCCCGCAGATCATCTTGAGCGTTGTCGACTTGCCGGCGCCGTTGGGACCGAGCAGCCCGTACACCTCGCCCTCGCGGATATGAAGGCTCACGTCGGCCACGGCGTCCTGCGCCTGGTCGCCGCGGCCGAAGCGCTTGGTGAGCCCGCGCGTCTCGAGCATGTAACCCATGGGTTTATCCTTTCTCTTCCGGGCGCGCGGGCCGAGCCACCGTGCCCGCACGCCTTACCTTTCGGGTTCACCATCCATGGTGGGGCGCGTTTCTAACGAAGCCGTAACGGCCGTTGGGCTCTTTTGGCGCCAACCCTTCTCGACCCGCACATCATGATTAATTTGCTTAAGGCAACAACTTTCCCGATCGATGTAATCACCGAATCAAAACGTGTACATCACCCTCCAAAACCGACATTTTTCGGCATGTTTGGAGGCTGATGTACACGAATGTGAAATCCACCGCCGCCCAAAAGCGCCTTCCTCATGTCTGGACTCTCTATGCTTACGCTGGATAGACATCGCAGGAACGGGTATAGTATCGAAAGTTTTGTCGTTAACCAGCGGGGGAGTCCTGTGGGCATCAAAAAGAAGATCAAAAAGGAGCTTATCGGCACTTCCGATTACCCGTCGAATAAGATCTTTACGATCTCCAATTTCATCACCTTTACGCGCCTGATCCTCACCCTGGTATTCCTGTACCTGTTTGTGACGGATAACAACCGTGTCATCGCCATCGTTATCTACGCCGTTGCCGCCTCCACCGACTGGATGGACGGGCAGATCGCCCGCATGACCAAGACGGTCTCGTGGCTCGGCAAGGTCATGGATCCCATCTGCGACCGCGCGCTGCTGTTCACCGGCGTACTTGGGCTGGTGGTCCGTGGCGAGCTGCCTATCTGGGTCTGCGTACTCATCATCGGTCGCGACATCTACCTGGGCCTTGGCACGCTCATCGTGCGCCATTACCACCGTCGTCCCATCGATGTCGTGTTTCCCGGAAAGATTGCCACTGCGCTGCTCATGACCGGCTTCTCGCTCATGCTGCTCGGTTTCCCCGTTATTGACGGCCTGCATCTTTTACCTTCAACCCTTAAGGCCTTCCCGGGCCTCAACGGAAGCTCGATGCCCCTCGGCATCTTCTTTGTGTACGGCGGCGTGATCTTCTCCATGCTCACGGCTGTCATCTACTCCATTAAGGGCGGAGCGGCCATTAAACAGGCTCTCGCGCATCCCGAGGACGAGGACATCGACTTTCTGAACCCTGAAATCGAAGACTGATTCGTTGGGGTATGATTACGTACGGTTCATTATTTGCGGCACGTCCGCGATAAGTTAGGGGTTGTCATGGACAACATGGTTAACAATATGCCTCAGAATGATAAGACTGCTGACGCCACCTGCGTATTCCGCGTGCCTTCAAGCGACGTCACCGTTCCCGACCTCATGGCCAACGTGCGCATCACCGCCCCCGTTCTGTCCATCGTCAAGGGTCCGCAGACTGGTGCCGCCTTTGAGCTCGAGGACGACGTGACCACCATCGGCCGCGATCCTGCGAACGGCATCTTCCTCAATGACATGACCGTTTCGCGTAGCCACGCGCGCATTATTCGCGAGGGCCTCGGCGCTCACATCGAGGACCTGGGCTCGCTCAATGGCACCTGGGTTGACGGTGCCATCGTCAATGCAGCCCCGCTGCACGACGGTTCTTCCGTCCAGATCGGTACGTTTACGCTCATCTACCACGAGAGCACGCCGGAGCGCATCGAAACCGGTGAGTAGGGCATGGCCGAACGCAACTATCTGAGTATCGGCCAAGTCGTCAACTTACTTCGAGGCGCATACCCCGATCTTTCGAACTCAAAAATTAGATTTCTAGAGGATGAGGGGCTCATTACCCCTCATCGTACGCCTAAGGGATACCGTCAGTACTCCAAGGAGGACGTTGATCGCCTGGAGGTCATTCTGCACTTGCAGAAGACTCGCTACATGCCGCTCAACGTAATTAAGCAGCGCTTGGAAAACGCCACGGACCTGTCAACGCTCGCCTACGAGGTGGGCTTGCTGTCCGATGTTCCACTCAAGACGGAACCCAAGGAGACTAAGCAAAAGCTACATCCCATCGAGACCATTCCCGATATGCTGGGCGTCGAGATTTCGTTTATCCGCTCGCTCGCCGAGAACGACCTCATTCGCATCATCAAGAGTCCGCAGAATCGTGAGCTCGTCGATGGCCGCGATTTTCCGATCATCCGCTACTGCTCCGAGCTGTCGCGCTTCCATATCGAGCCCCGCAACCTGCGTCAGTACGTGTCTTCCGCCAACCGCGAGTCCTCGATGTTTGAGCAGGTACTCGTGAGCATGCTCGGAATGGATACCTCCGATGACGAGCGCGACGCCAAGCTCGAGCGTGCGTTTAAGAAGCTTCACGACCTGACGGAGGGCGTGCACACCGCGCTGCTCAAGAACCGCGTTTTTGAGTCGCTCAACGCCGTGGTCGAGGACGCCGACATCGATGCACTCGATGAGGAAATCACTCGTTCCGAGTCCACCAAGGCCAAAAACGAAGAGACAGCCGCGCCGGCTTCACACGAGGATTCTCTCGTAAAGCCGCTCAAGGTCGTCGCCCCTTCGCAATCCGGCACCGTCACCGCGGGCAAGTAACAGCTGCCGCTTATCCGGCAACCCATTGAAAGGTCATGCAATGTACGACTTCGAATCTCAAATCGTCGACATCCCCGACTATCCCGAGCCCGGAGTCATCTTTAAAGACATCACGCCGCTCTTCGGCAATCCCGAGGCGCTCAAAGCCATGACCGATGCCCTCGCCGAGCACTTTGCCGGCATGGGAATCACCAAGGTCGTGGGTCCCGAGGCTCGCGGCTTTATGGTTGGCGTACCGGTGGCTGTAGCCCTTGGCGCCGGCTTTGTTCCCGCACGTAAACCGGGCAAGCTGCCGCGCGAGACCGTAAGCCAGAGCTACGAGCTCGAGTACGGCACCGATTTAATTGAGATCCATGCCGACGCTATCAGCTCTAAAGATACCGTGTTGATTCTGGACGACTTGGTCGCGACGGGCGGAACCGTCGAGGCAACAGGTAAACTGGTGCGAGATATGGGCGCAAAGCTTATCGGTTACGGTTGTATACTTGAGCTTGCGTTTCTCAACCCGCGCGAGAAGCTCACGCCGTCTGATGACGATGTGGAGCTCTTTAGCCTGGTGACGGTAGGCTAGCCGTTACCCTTAGTTACTGGAAAGGAAGCTACATGCGCACAGCAAACACGCACAAAAACATGGCACGCTGCGCTGCTACGGCAACCCTCGCTTGTGTTTTGGGCTTGGGCCTCGCGGCTCCTGCCTACGCCGATACCGCATCCGACCTTGCCGCTGCTCGTACGAAACTCGAGCAGATCGGCACCCAAACCCAGCAGATTTACGATGAGCTTGCCACGCAGACGCAGGCGCTCGATCAGACTGCCGGCGAGATCACGCAAAAGCAGCAGGAGATCGCCGATGGTCAGGCCAAGCTCTCGACCTATGTCGCCGGCGAGTACAAAACCGGCGGTCTGAGCCTGCTTCAGGTTTTGACGGGTGTCGATGATCTGAGCGATATGCTCAACCGTCTGTTCTACTACGGCAAAGTTTCCGATAAGCAAGCTCAGACCATTCAAGAGGTCAAGGAGCTTAAGCAGCAGCTCACCGATAAGCAGGCCGAGCAGGAGAAGAACGTCGCCACCACGCAAAAGAAGGTCGACGAGCTTAATGCCCAGCAGGCTGAAGCCCAGAACGTCGTAAACTCCCTGGATTCGCAGCTGCAGGCCGAGCTCGCTGCCGAGGCCGAGGCCAACGCTGCGCTGCAGGCTGGCATTAATGCTAGCACCGCCGAAAAGGCCACGGTGAGCAACGACACCGCCGGTACGACCGAGAACACCAACAATGGCGGCCAGACCAACAATAACAACAACCAGGGCGGCAACACGCCGGCTCCCGCACCGCAGCCTACCCCCACGCCCGCTCCGGCTCCCACGCCTTCAGCACCGAGTCAGTCTGTTGATGGTGGCTCCGTTGTTTCGTGCGCCTACAGCAAGCTCGGCTATGCGTATTCTTGGGGCGGCATTGGACCGAACAGCTTTGACTGCTCCGGTTTTGTAAGCTATTGCCTCACGGGACGCTACTGCCGTCTGGGCACCACGGTCGACTTCATGGGTTGGACCCGTGTGTCCGATCCGCAACCCGGCGATGTTGTGGTTAACTCCTACCATACCGGCATTTATATCGGTAATGGTCAGATGATCCATGCTTCCGACTACAAAACGGGCGTCATCATCAGCTCCGTTGCCGCCGGCATGAACAACAATTATATTTTCGTTCGCTACTAAGTGGTTTAGCTCAGCAAGCAAAGATGGACCTCGTATCCTTGGGGAGCGAGGTCCATTGTTTTATCTCGAGCGCCCGTTTTGCATGTAAGCAACAATCTAGTTTTGAATACTAGATATGCGCAGCATCTGTCCAAAAGATAGCTATAATTGTTGAGGAACAACTAGAAAGGACCCTCAATGAGCTGGGCACTTATCTCAGATTCGAGCTGCAATCTTCGCGATTGGCAACCGACTGCACCCCGTACCACCTTTGCATCCGCTCCTCTCAAAATTCGAGTAGGGGAGCGCGAATTTGTCGACGACCTTTTGCTCGATGTTCACGAGCTTAATGTTGCCATTCAGTCGGAAGCCAGCGCATCATCGAGCGCCTGCCCAAGCGTGGGGGAGTGGGCTGAGCTCTTTAAGCTCGCCGACAAGACGATCTGCATGCCAATCTCGGAGGGTGTCTCTGGAAGCTATAACGCTGCCGCTACGGCACGCGATATGGTACTTGCCGAGGAGCCCAATCGTCAGATTCACCTGGTCAATTCGCGGGCAGCAGGCGGCAAGATGGATCTGATCTTCTTGCTGTTTGATCGTTATCTTGCAAGTAACCCGGACGTTTCCTTTGAGGACGCCTGCGCTTACTTCGACAGTCTCGAGCAAAACAGCAAGATTCTCTTTAGCCTGTGTAATTACGAGAACCTTGCAAAGGCCGGACGCATTCCTAAGGCAGCCGGCGTCATTGCCAACAAGCTCAATATTCGCATTTTGGGCACGGCGAGCGAGGCCGGTAAAATCGAGCTCGTCGGGCACACGCGTGGCGAAAAGAAGATGCTCAACAAGATCATCGACACCATGGAAGCCGAAGGTTTTACGGGCGGCGAGGTCGTTATCGACCATGTCGAGAATGAGGCAGGCGCCCAAGCACTTGCCAGCCGAATTGTGGAGCGCTGGCCAGGCTCCAAGACTATCATCATGCCCTGTAACGGGCTAGATTCATACTATGCCGAAATGCATGGGCTCATTATCGGCTACGGCATGGGCGTGGCTTCGGGCCAATAACGTCCAACCAGGCAAAAATACGGGCGGGACAAAGTGGCAGATAGCCCTTTGTTCCGCCCGTTTTATACGTCGGCTAGCTATTAAACCCATTAAACTTTAGATAGCTCATCAGGTACGCTTTCGAAACGAAGGATGAAACCGCACTGCGCACAAGCAGCGACTCACGCGTTACCTGATGCGCCGTATCGGGAACCGGCGTCTGCTCGACGGAAAACGCCGAACGAATCGATGCCTCGAGCTGATCGACCACATAATCGAAGGCCGTCGGGGCATCGTAGCTCAAACGCTGAATGTTAAAGAGTGCCTGCACCGCAGCAATAGGTAAGACCTGCTTAAAGAGGCAGATAGCGATCAGGCGGGCAATCTGCTCGCGGCCATATTGCTTTTTGACCGGAGCAGGCACCAAGCCGACCTTCACGTAGTTATTGATCATCGATGGCGTAATGACAGGGTGCTCAACGCAAATGGACAGCGGCTCCATCCACAGCGCAACATACTCAATAACCTGGTCGCGGTAGAGCGTCACATTGGGCAACTGGTCATAGCGCGGCAGACTCAACGTATTGAGTTTGCGCACGATTTCGGACTGAATAAATGCATCGGGCAGCACAGTGGGCTGAATATCCTCAGGCTTAATGCTGACCGACGAATCGGACATCGGAATAACGTGTTTAACGTGGTTCATAAAGGTCCTCCGTTCATTTTCTATATTGTATTCTAGGTTATCTAGTTTTACATACCACATAGCCGGCAAGTAAAAGTGGTTGGACAACACATTGATGCATCGTCCAACCACTTTGTTTAAAGATAGCAACCTTACATAAGATATATTATCGTACTTATTCACGGAGAAACGCGTATGCGCTCGTTGCTGCTATGGCTCCGTCCGAAACGGCGGTCACAACCTGGCGTAAACGCTTGGAACGGATATCGCCGGCTGCGAATAAGCCGGGCGTACGGGTGGCCATCGAATCGTCGGTGACAATGCCGCCGTCATGAGCCAGATCGACTAGATGCTCAACCAGCTCGGTATGCGGCAGCATCCCCGTAAAGACAAAGATGCCAAACGAGCCAGGTTCAAATGACTCGGTATGAGTCTCACCGGATGCATTGTCCTTAAAGGTGATCGTCGTTGGCATTGCTTCGCCCGAGAGCTCCACAATACTAGTTTGGTACCTAACTGTAATATTGTCCTTTTCGAGTACTTTCTGAACAACACCATCAGGCGCACGAAACTGGTCGCGGCGCAGCACGATGGTCACGCTGGTGGCAATGTCTGACAGGAACAGCGCCTCTTCGCATGCCGAATTGCCACCACCGATTACAAAGACCTGTTTGCCGCGGAAGAACATGCCGTCACATGTTGCGCAATATGAAACGCCACGACCGCGATACGTATCCTCGCCAGCGAAACCTGCCGGGCGCGGCGTGGCACCCATGCACGCAATGACGCTCTTGGCCGCCGTGTCACCCATATCATGATGGATGGTAAATTGAGCCACATCGGCATCGTAATCGACGCCTGTCACCATACTCCATTCAATCTGAGCTCCCAGGCCTTCTGCATGCTGTTGGAATCGCTCGCCAAGCTCAGCGCCACTCAAGAGCGGAATGCCCGGATAGTTCTCGATCTCATTGGTTGTGGCGATCTGCCCTCCCGACATGCCCTGCTCAATCACGGTCGTCGTCAGGTTAGCACGCGCAGCGTAAATGGCGGCAGCATAGCCCGCGGGGCCGCCGCCGATAATCGCAACATCGATCGGCTGATCGGTAGTCATGGAACATCCTCTCGTCGAAACATTGACGTTCTTTGCGCTCATACCCAAATTTACGTGAACATGACACTCATGCACTACAATGATAAATCCGTGCTACAACGTCGAAGGGGAGTTATCGATGGATCAAACGCAGACGAGCGACGACGCTCCCCTGCTCACGCACAGCACTCCCCAATCGGAGCAAACAGCGCTCTTGGCTCAGCAAAAATCTCTCGTGACCATCGTGCACGCCTCGGTCGGCTCAGGCCATAAGGCCGCCGCAAATGCGATTGCGCAGGCCTTCGACCTCATCCGCGGCACCAATGGCATCCCCGAGGATGTTGAGATTGAAGTGCTCGATATCCTTGATTTTGGACGTATTAAATTCGACGGTAATAAGACCGCGGCTTCTTTTACGGGAGCCACGCGCCCCATTTACGACCTGACCTGGCGATATACGCTTACGGGACATCTTCTCTGGGGTGGCGGAACGGCATGGTCGCGAATTATGTTCCCCGCCTTCAACGAATATATTCGTAGCCGCAGGCCCATAGCCGTGGTTGCAACGCACATCACAGCAGCCAATGTTGCCGTGGGCGCCCGCGTAATTACGGGTATCGATTATCCGGTCGTCTGCGTACCGACCGACTACGAAGTCGAGGGATGGTGGCCCCACAAGGACACCGATTTATTCTGTGTTGCCAACGAATTTATGGCCGAAACGCTGCGTCCGCGCAAGGTGCTCGAGACAAAGATTCGCATTACCGGCATTCCTATCCGTGCCGGATTCGACACGGATTACGATCGCGAGGAAGAGCTAGCTAAGTTCAACCTCCCCACCGACAAGACCGTCGTGCTGGTAATGGCCGGTGCCAGCTTGCCTCAACCGTACGTTCGCTTTCGCGCGGAGATGGACCGCACCCTCCCCTTCCTACGCAGCTTCGAAGACATGCACTTTGTCTTTTTGCCGGGCAAGGATAAGGAATACGCCGCCCGCCTCAAAACACTCTTCGATGCCATGAAGCTCGAAAATGTCACGGTGCTGGACTATGTCGATGATATGGCAGCGCTTATGCACGGCTGCGACCTCGCAATTCTCAAATCGGGCGGACTCACCGTCACCGAATGCCTGTGCGCACACCTGCCGATGATCCTGCTGGGCAAGTCCTATGGCCAGGAAAAGGCCAACACCACCATGCTCACCGGCATGGGCGCCAGTATGCATGTCACCACCGCACGAGAACTCATCGTAACCCTGCGCCACCTGCACGACCATCCCGAATCACTCAAAGCCCTACTCATCAACGGCGAAGTTCTACGCCGCCCCCACGCAGCCGAAGACATCGCCATCGCAACCATGGAGCTTGCAGGCAAACCCCAAAAGCGCAAAAGGGCCTTCTGCCGCTTCTACTGGGGCGGAAAACCCGCGCACATCCGCTAGGCGATAGTCTGCTGCTCGGCGGGAGCCGCCCATATATCATTCCATGCTCAAACATTCTCGCTGCGCTGCGAAACTGCGCGTGGGACGATATATAGGGGCCTCCCGCAGGTAAGCTGCGTTTACGTACTAGCAGCTATACCAGATTCCCCACCACAAGAACCTTCAAAGGCGAAACCGGAAAATCTAAATACAGTAAGCCAATGCGACAAAGGGATTGTTCCTTTATCGCATTGGCTTACTAGAATGTAAATATTTTTTCAAGCGAGTAGCCGCCCGCCTGCCTCTCACACATATCGTTCCACGCGCAGTTTCGCAGCGAGCGAAGCGACGCGAGAATGTTTGAGCATGGAATGATATGTGTGAGAGGCAGGCGGGAGGGATAAGAGCGTCCCTAGGCGACGCCGCTGGAGCCGAAGCCTCCTTTGCCTCGGTCGGTTTTGTCTAGTTCTTCTACTTCTACGAGGTTGACAGTGGGGACTTCTTGGATGACGAGTTGGGCTATGCGGTCGCCTTTGTTGATTTGGATGTCGTTGGTGGGATCCAGGTTGATGAGGATAACCTTGAGTTCTCCTCGGTAGTGGGCGTCGATGAGGCCCGGCGTATTGACTATAGACAGGCCCTGCTTGATGGCCAAGCCGCTGCGGGGCTGGACGAAGCCGGCGTAGCCATCGGGCAGGGCGATGGCCAGCCCCGTAGAGACCAGACGGCGTTCGAAGGGCTTCAGGACGCAGTCCTCGTTGGAGCGCAAATCCAAGCCGGCATCAGTGGGATGGGCGTATTTGGGAAGCTCGACGATGGGATCGAGACGCTTTATGTTGACGGTAATGTTGGACATGGAATCACCTTAGCTTGTCGAGCTCTTGCAGAAACTCATCGACGTCTTTGAAATCGCGGTAGACCGAGGCAAAGCGGATGTACGCCACCTTGTCAATCTTGGCCAAGCGCTTGAGCACCATGTCACCCAACTCATGGGACGTGACGGCCGTCAGCGTGCGAGAGCGCAACTCGACCTCGATGTCGTCGATAATCTCATTGAGCTTCTTAGTGTCGATATCGCGCTTGATGGTGGCTCGCATCAAGCCGACGAGCAGCTTATTGCGATCAAACCGCTGCTTGGTTCCGTCTGACTTAATGACCTCGATTGGGTCTTCGCATCGCTCGAACGTTGTAAAGCGGTAGTTACACGAGCAACATTCGCGACGGCGCTTAATGGTGTTATTTGACTCCTGCATACGGGAATCAACGACGCGGGTATGTGCCTTGCCGCATTTGGGACAGCGCATGGTACCTCCTCTTAAACGATAACAAGGGTACCATGCGCAGCGCGATAATGATTACGAACGAGCAGGAACCTTAAGATGCGCACCGGCGGCGAGCGAACCATGCTCCAGATGATTGACGTTACGGATCATGTCGGAAGTCTCTTGCGTGGAAAGGCCTTCGATTGGATATTCCTCGGCAAGCGACCAAAGAGAATCGCCAGTCTGAACGCGAATGGTCTCGTAAGTAATGTTGGAAACGGACTCGGCATACGCGGCGTGACGAGCGCTAAAGACCGAAGTAGCGAGGACAAAGAAGAGCGTAAGCGCAACGGCGACGGCGACAATCGTCGGAACCTTCAGGGCAACGCGGGCCGGCGCGACTACAGCCTGCTGATTGCGAGCAGGCTGTACGGTCAAAGGTTGAATGCCGGAGCGGCCACCCTGAACAACCGTAAAAGTGGGTTCTGCAGGCGTCTCGAGCTTAAGGGCGAGGTTTCCCTGGACCATATTCGTTGCGTTCATCATGTTCTCCTCTCGCGTGTTTTGCTGAGAACAGTTTTATCAAGCCGCGCGGACAAAATGTCTAGCGCGAGAACGAATGTTCGGTTATTATTATCTTCGAACAGTTGTTCCTGTCAAGCAAAATTCGAACATTTGTTTGACATGGGTAGAGAGGATGCCCTGATGGCTCGCAAAATTACCAAGCGTCAGCAGCAAATTTACGACTTCATCAAGGAATATCAGCAGGAGAAGGGTTATCCGCCCAGCGTGCGCGAGATGGCTTCTGCCGTGGGCCTTTCCTCCCCAAGCACCGTGCACGCCCATCTCTCTGCCCTGGAGGCGCGCGGGCTGCTCAAGCGCGATGCCACCAAGCCGCGTGCCCTGGAACTCTTTAACGAGGACGGTTCCTCTGTCTCAATTTCTAAATCTGACGAGCCCACCGCACCTCGCGGAACGGTCTCGCTACCGCTCGTTGGTCGCGTCGCAGCTGGGATCCCCATTCTGGCCGAGCAGAATATCGAAGACACGTTTACTATCCCGACCGAAATCGCCACTGATCAGGGTTCCTTTATCCTTGAGGTGCATGGGAGCTCAATGATCAATGTCGGCATCTTCAATGGCGATTACATCATCGTCCGTGAACAAAAGAGTGCCATGAACGGCGAAATTGTCGTGGCCATGATTGATGGTTCGGCGACCGTCAAGACGTTCTACAAGGAGCAGGGACGTGTGCGCTTGCAGCCCGAGAACGACACTATGGAGCCTATCTATGCAACGAATCCCGTTATCCTGGGCAAAGTCGTCGGCTTGATGCGCCGGTTCTCGTAATGCAAAAACGCATCACCATCTTTGATACCGTCCGCGGGTTTACGATGATTTCTATGGCAGGTTTTCACGCTTGCTATGATCTTGCCTACCTGTGCGGCTGGGATATGCCCTGGTTTACCCAGTCAGTCTTTCAAGACATCTGGCGCGCCAGCATCAGCTGGGTATTTTTGTTTATCGCGGGTTGGATGTGCACTCTTTCGCGCAACAATATCAAACGTGCCGCCAAATACGCCTTAGCAGCACTCGTTGTCTGGTTGGCAACAACACTTGTCTCAGTCGACGATTCGGTTAATTTTGGCATCATCTACTGCATGGCCGCATGCACCGGCATCGTGGCGTTGACCGATCCCGTCCTTAAGAAGATAACGGCGAGATGGGGCATGCCCCTATGCCTTGTGTTGTTCGCCCTCACCTGGAGCATCCCCAAAACGATCTACCCTGTCCCTTACCTGGCGTGGCTGGGATTTCCGAGCCCTGGGTTTGTCTCAGGTGATTACTACCCCATCATCCCGTTTATCTTTATGTATCTTGCAGGATACTTCGCCGCACACATAGCGCAGGGAATCGATAAGACCGTCCCCAGCTGGGCCTACGCCAACCCCCTGCCGGTGCTCGCCGGCCTTGGACGTCACGCACTCCCCTTTTATCTGCTGCATCAGCCCATCATTCTGGGCATTTTGGAGCTCGTCTACTCGGTGCGATAACGCTCGAGCCGCGGTGCAATACGAGCCGGCAACTTCGCCACAATGCGAACGCCGTCCTCGAGATATTCCTCATGCAGAAGGGTTCCCTGCTCATGCACCAGCGTGATGAGAGCGCCCTCGCGATACGGAATATCAGCGGAAAGCAACACATCGGTGGCAGCTGCCTCGCGAGCAATGCGATCAACGAGATCGTCGAGCCCCTCGCCCGTTTGGGCCGAGAACAGAACGGCTTCCGGATAGCGACGACGGAAACTCAATCGATCAACGCTATCGAGAAGATCGATTTTATTGAATACGGTCAGCGTTAAACGCTCTCCGGCGCCGATCTCATCAAGCACGCGGTCGACAGCCTCCAGCTGCCGCTCATAGTCCTCGTCAGACGCATCTACGACTTTGAGAATTAGATCGGCACCCAAAACCTCGGACAGCGTCGATTTAAAGGCATCGACCAGACCATGGGGCAGCTTTTGAATAAAGCCGACGGTATCGGTAATCGTCATGCCGCGACCGCCGGGCAGGCGATACGAACGCGTCGTCGGGTCGAGCGTAGCAAACAGCTTGTCCTGCGAAAGTACCGTAGAGCCGGTCAGACGATTGAGCAACGTCGATTTACCGGCATTGGTATAACCGGCTAGCGCGACGCGAAACGCCGGTGACTCAATGCGGTTCTTGGATTGAACATCGCGACGCTGTTCAACCTGCCTGAGCTCACGACGAAGCGCAGCGATCTTATTACGAATGAGGCGACGGTCGACCTCGAGCTGACTTTCGCCCTGACCAAAACGTGAGCCGATGCCGCCGCGCGTCTGCTCCTTGGCGAGATGGCTCCACATGCCACGCAGGCGAGGCAACAAATATTGAAGCTGTGCCAGCTGTACCTGCAGGCGTCCCTCACGCGTCTGAGCATGCAGGCCAAAGATATCCAGGATCAGTGCTGTACGATCGATAATCTTTACCGGCTCGCCCACGGCTTTCTCCAAATAGGATTGCTGCGAGGGGGTCAGGTCGTCGTCAAAAATAACGACATCGGCATCCATGCGATGCACCAGGCCGCACAGCTCTTCAACCTTACCGGAACCGATAAACGATTTAGGATACGGCTTTACCAAACGCTGCGACAAGCGTGCCACGCACCGGGCACCAGCTGTGTGGGCAAGACGCTCCAGCTCATCAAGCGAGCGATCGAGCGGCCATGCATTGTCGCGCCACTCAACACCAACTAAAATGGCACGCTCGGGCTCGGGTGCCGTGGGAACAAGGGGGAAACGGGCCATTAGGCAGCCTCAATACGATGCAGGATATACTCAACGACCTCATCGATCGTACATTCATCCATATCAAACCACACGATACGGTCATCGCGCTTAAACCACGAAAGCTGACGCTTGGCATAACGACGCGAACGCATCTTAATGAGTTCGCGGGCCTCATCCATGCTCATCACGCCATTGAAAGCATCAATGATCTCTTTATAGCCAATTGCCTGCATCGACGTCAGGGCATCTCCCAGACCCTGGGCCATAAGACCGCGGACCTCATCGACAAGACCCTGCTCAAACATCAGATCGACGCGCAGATTAATGCGCTCGTAGAGCACCTCGCGATTACGCGTCAGACCAAACCATAGGGCATGATAATGCTCGCGCGGAACACTAAACTGACTTTTTTGCTGTGCATAGGAGATACCATCATCATGCATCTCGAGCGCACGAATCACACGGCGCACGTTATGGGGATGAATAACAGCAGCCGATTCTGGATCGCGCTCGGCAAGCAGGGCATGCAGTTCTTCCTCGCCAATACGCTCGGCAAGCTCCTGATAGCCCGCACGGCGATCGTCCTCAAGTTCACCCGAGGGAAAGTCCATCTCATCGAGGGCTGCCTTGAGATACAGCCCCGTACCTCCGCAAAAAACCGGCAGGCAACCCGAACCAAGGAGACGTTCAACATGCGCGCGAGCGTCGGCCTGATAAAGCGCAGCAGAATATGCCACACCCGGCTCTACAATGTCGACGAGACGCAGCGGCGCCGTGCACTCATCGGGCGCCATCTTTGCAGTACCGATGTCCATGCCGCGATAGATTTGCATCGCATCGCACGACAGCACTTCGGACGAAAGACGAGCTGCCAAACGGTCGGCAACATCACTCTTACCAACCGCCGTCGGACCGACGATCGCAACGGCGGAAAGACCTGCCCCGGGAGAAACCATTAGCGCGGCTCGCCCACAACGGAACCGGACAAATACCAGGTCTTGGCAACGTCAACATCAACATCAACGATCTTGCCAACAAGCTGATCGATGCTGTAACCCTCGGGGATAGGCGCATGCACGGTCTGATTCTTGGGACTCTTGCCCAGCAGGACCGCGTCGTTCTTTTTACTCGTTCCCTCAATGAGCGCCGGAACCACAGCATGAAGCTCACCCTGGTTATACTCGTGTGCCGTGGTCTCGATAACCTTAACCAGACGGTTGAAACGCTCGAGAATAACCTCATGCGGCGTAGGATCGTCAATCTCGGCGGCCGGGGTACCGGCGCGCTTGGAATAGATGAAGGTATAGGCCTGAGCATAGCGGACCGTCTCGGCAAGTGAGAGCGTCTGCTCAAAGTCTTCTTCAGTCTCACCCGGGAAGCCAACGATAATGTCGGTCGAGAGCGCGATATCGGGCATGCGGTTGCGAATGCGATCGACAAGGCCCAGATAGTCCTCGCGTGTATAACGGCGATTCATCTCTTTGAGGATCCGCGTCGAACCTGACTGGACGGCCAAGTGCAGCTGCGGCATAACGGCAGGCGTCTCGGCCATGGCGTCGATGGTCTCGGGCAACAGGTCCTTGGGATGCGAAGACGTAAAGAAGATGCGCTCCACGCCCGTATCGCCCACGGCACGCAGCAGATCGGCAAAACGCGGCTTGCCAAACAGATCGCGACCATATGAGTTAACGTTTTGGCCCAGCAGCGTAATCTCACGCACGCCCTGGCGCACCAAACCGGTCACCTCGTCGACAATCTCCTCGAAGGGGCGGCTCTTTTCGCGACCGCGCACGTACGGCACGATGCAATAGGTGCAGAAATTATTGCAGCCCGTCATGATGGGCACCCAGGCGTGATACTGAGTCTCGCGATGCCACGGCATGCTCATGGCATCCGTATCCTCATGCTCATTGGTGCGGATATGACGCTTACCATCAAGGAACGCCTCGGCAATGAGCTCGGCCACATGTGCAATGGAATGCGTGCCAAAGATGACATTGACGTTATCGACGTTGGTGAGCAGGCCCTCGCCATCGCGCTGCGCGATGCAACCGCCAACGGCAACCACGCGCTTGCCCGAAGGCGAAGGCGGCAGGCTTTTGCAGGAATTGCACTGACCGTACAGGCGAGTATCGGCGGCCTCGCGCACGCAGCACGTCATGAAGACAACGATATCGGCATGCGCGGGATCGAGCGCCATGAGGCAGCCATACGAATCAAGCAGACCGCTCACACGCTCGGAGTCGTGCTGATTCATCTGGCAGCCAAAGGTGCGGATAAAGTAGGTTTTACCGGCAAGAATATCGCGTACGGAACGCTGGTCCATGTGCATAAGTCCTAACGATGGGGAGCGAAACAAGGCAAGCAGAAGCTATGCCACAGGCTTAACATCATCCATGACGACGTTATCCATAGCAGCTCGATTGATCTGGTGAACGTAGATAGAAAGGCGGATGGCCGTGCGCGACTCCCCGTTAATGAGGATGTCGGAGAACACGGGCGCGCAGGAAATATCAAAACCGGTTGGAATCAAAAAACCGCGCGCGATAGCAACGGCCTTAATAGCCTGGTTGACGGCACCGGCGCCGACACACTGGATGTTGACGGGTACACCATCCTTGACCATGCCGGCGATGGCGCCGGCAACGGACGCGGGCGATGATTTGCTTGATACCTTCAGGCAATCCATGAAGAAACTCCTGCATTTAAAAGTACGTTTTAACTGCAATAACTGTATCGTACCGAGTGGACTCGGTAAAGGCACTATTCCTCTTTAGCAAGATCAAAGGTCACGGTGATTCGATCACGCGAAACACGGATCTTTGGGTCGCCGCAAAGGTTGAGATAGTACCGGGTGGCAAGGTCATTAAAGTCGCGCTCCACAGCACGCGAAAACTGTGCCATGTCATCCTTAGCAATACGTAGCCCACGACGATCCTTCGCGAGATCGACAGGAGCCGGCGCATGCGAGGACGAATCACGCTCGCGCAGCAGACGCGCGGTCACACCGCGAACGGGCTTAATCTGCCCCGCCAAAATGCGATGGGCCGTGCGCTCGGACATCTCAAGACCCAAACCCGAACAGATACGGATAAAGTCCTCGGCATCAGAAGCAAGGCCTAAACGATCGACAACCGGAAGCTCGCTCTCGTCATCAATGAACAGGAGACGAGACGTATCAAGCCGGCTTGACGCCTGAGCATAAAGGGTCGCAGCAATCTCAGACGGAGAACCAAGATAGACATCGCAACCACGCAACTCCTCGAGCGCAAACTCACATGCAGCGCGAATAATATTATGCGGACCGCGAGCACAGACATAACGTCCGTCCTCATCCTTGACGGCATGGGGCCAGCTGGACTGATCGGCACGCTCACTGAGGCGGTCGGCCGCGACGCTCACCTTAAAGGCTGAACCAAGATCGACACCGGACGTGACCACACGGGCCTCATCGGTGTTCTGCTTGATCGAAAACAATGCCATGCCACGACCGTGAACGCCCCAACGGTCCATCTTCATGCTCTCGAGCTTGGAGGTAACGCGGGCATCAAAGATTCGCTCTTGCATATCCTGCGGAACGCCCGAACCGTTATCCAGAAAGACAAGCGTGCGGACGCCGTCTTCCTTGGTCGTGGCGAGATAGACCTTGTCGGCGCCGGCATCGCGAGCATTACGGAGCATTTCGATGACGATATCCTCGACATGCTGAATGTCGTGCTTTGCCTGGCGCCGCTCGGCCTCCGAAACGCGGAGGCGGACATACCCCTCGCCAAGGTTCTCCTCGACGCGAAGGTTGCCCTCCCCCGACATCGACGCGATAAATGAGATGAGCTCGTTCGCGTCGCTCATGTTATTTAGCGATATCGACAGCGCGGCTCTCGCGAATCACGACGACGCGCACCTGACCGGGATACTCCATCTCTTCCTCGATCTGATGGGCGATATCGTGAGCCAGGACCGTGGACTGGGCATCGGAGATCTTGTCCGGCTGAACCATGACGTGGACCTCGCGACCAGCCTGCATGGCATAGGTGCGCTCGACGCCGTCATGGGAGTTGGCGATCTCCTCGAGCTTCTCAAGACGCTTGATGTAGTTCTCGGCAGACTCGCGACGGGCACCGGGGCGAGAGGCAGAGACAGCATCGGCGGCCTGCACCAGGACATCGAGCACCGTGTTGGGGTCGACATCGGCATGGTGAGCCTCGATAGCGTGGACGATAACGGGCTTCTCGCCATAACGGCGGGCCAGCTCGGCGCCGATGACGGCATGCGGGCCCTCGACGTCATGGTCGATTGCCTTGCCCAGGTCGTGCAGCAGGCCGGCGCGCTTGGCAGTCACAACGTCCAGGCCAAGCTCGGAAGCCATCACGCCGCACAGATCAGAGACCTCGAGGGAGTGCTGAAGCACGTTCTGACCAAACGAGGTACGGTAGCGCAGGGCACCAAGGGTCTTGACGATCTCGGGGTGCAGGTCGTGGATGCCGGTATCGAAGGCAGCCTGCTCGCCAGCCTCGCGCACGCGCTGCTGAACCAGGTCGGCGGCCTTGTGATACATCTCCTCGATACGGGCAGGGTGAATGCGGCCGTCGGCGATGAGGTTCTCGAGGGCGACACGGGCGGTCTCACGACGGACCGGGTCGAAGCTCGAAAGAACGACGGTCTCGGGCGTGTCGTCGATCACGAGGTTGACGCCGGAAACCTGCTCGAAGGTCCGGATGTTGCGACCCTCGCGACCGATGATACGGCCCTTGAGGTCATCAGAGGGAATGTGCACGGAGGTAACGGTGACCTCGGCAGTGTGGTCGGCAGCGCAGCGCTGAATCGCCAGAGACAGAATCTCCTGGGCGGTCTTGTGGCACTCGGCGCGAACCTGCTGCTCGGACTCGCGAATGATCGTGGCGGCCTCGTGGGTGACCTCGCCGCGAACCTTATTGAGGAGCTCCTTGTGGGCGTCCTCGCGGGTAAGGTCGGCGATACGCTCGAGCTCGGAGGTCTGCTTTGCGCAGAGCTCCTCGAGCTCACGGGAGCGCTTCTCGACCTGACCGGCCTGGCTGGACAGCTGATGCTCGCGCTTGTCGAGAGCGTCGTTGCGGCGATCGAGGGATTCCTCGCGCTGCATCACGCGGTTCTCGAGCGTACGAATCTCGTTCTTACGCTGCTTGTCCTCGGCCTCGGCGGCCTGCTTGTTCTTGATGATCTCCTCTTTAGCCTCGAGCAGAGCCTCTTTTTTGAGGGTCTCGGCCTGACGCTTAGCATCACCGATCAGGGACTCAGCCTGTGCGTGTGCCGACTGGATTTTTTCGTCGGCCTCGTGAAGACTACCCTGCTTGGCGGTGCGCATGTAGGCAATGGCGGCGATGGCACCCAAAATGATGCCAACGAGCGCTGCGATGATAGGCATGCTCACTCCTTTTTATGGATTCGTTACACAACAAAGCGAACCGTCCTTACGAACGGCTCGCGACATTTGAGTAATATGGGCGCAGCTTATGCGGGTCGGATACAGATAAACATATAAACAAACTCATCACAGATGAGCACATATCACAAAGCAAATGACAGTGTTTATCGTACGTTGAACCACAACAACTGTCAAATAAATGGCTCCAGCACGGCGGCTAAAACGCGGTGAACGGCAGGGCCACAAAACGCATACGCCTAAACCGCACATTCCTCACGTTCGGCATCGAGACGTGCCTTAACGGCATCGGCGGCGATGTGATACGAGAAGCCCTTGCCCATCAAAAACCGAACCAGTTTTTCGAATCCGCGCGTCTCTGGAACACGCCGCTTGGCGAGCAGGGCTGACGCACGCGCCAAATCGTCTTCGACGGCAAAATAATCCTCCGGATAACCGGGAATGTCATCGAGCACGACATGACGGCGCTTGAGCTCGGTCTCGATTTTACGCTGTCCCCAACCGCGCCGCTTGCGTTCCTCGATAAAGTACGAGCAAAAGCGGTTCTCGTCTAAAAAGCGATACTCGGTGGCGCGCTCGACGGCGAAATCGATCGCGGGCTGGCGAAAGCCGTAGCGTGCCAACTTGTCACAGACCTCACCCGTCGCATGGTCGCGTCGCGATAGCATCTCGGTCACCATGGTAAGTGCACATTTACGCTCGATGAGCTGCACCGCTTCACGAAAGTTATCCCAATCACAGGGAAGATCGGGGCGATTTTTGACATACAGGCGCGCGACCCGCACGGGAATCCAAATGGACCGCTCAAAACCGCCCTCAAGCTCACAATCGATATGTGCGCAAGGCTTTTTGGACGCATACCCGCTCGAGAACGAGGAGGCCGCCTTCTTATCGGGAAAGACGACCGTGGCCTCGGTCACCGTATACGACATGAGCGTAACCGCTACTCGTCGTCATCATCGAGCATGGCGGAACCATCGATGGCGTAAAGCTCGTCAAACTCCTCAGGCGCAGGCTGATCGGTCAGCTCGACCTCGGACGGAGCATCGTCATCAAACTCAAGCCCGCAGGCAAGGCGGACCTTATGCTCAATCTCGTCGGCGCAATCGGGGTGTTCGCGCAGGAACGCCTTGGCGGCCTCGCGACCGTTGCCGAGCTTGTCCTCGCCATAGGCAAACCAGGAGCCCATCTTCTTGCAAATGCCGCACTCGACAGCCATGTCCAGAATCGAGCCCTCCTTAGAGATGCCCGTACCGTACATGATGTCGAACTCAGCAGAACGGAACGGAGCTGCCACCTTGTTCTTAACGACCTTGGCACGCACGCGGTTACCGATAACCTCATCCTTAAGCTTAATGCTGTCGATGCGGCGAATGTCGATACGCACCGAAGAGAAGAACTTAAGGGCGCGGCCGCCCGTCGTGGTCTCGGGGTTGCCGAACATGACGCCGATCTTCTCTCGCAGCTGGTTAATGAAGATGCATGTCGTGTTGGACTTGGACAGCGAGCCGGCGAGCTTGCGGAGCGCCTGACTCATCAGACGAGCTTGCAAACCGACCGTGGTATCGCCGATCTCTCCCTCGATCTCGGCACGCGGGGTCAGCGCGGCGACGGAGTCGACGACGATGGCATCGATGGCGCCGGAACGCACGAGCATGTCAACAATCTCGAGCGCCTGCTCACCCGTATCAGGCTGGGAAATCAGTACCTCGTCGATATCCACGCCAATGCGCGCGGCATACGTGGGATCGAGCGCGTGCTCGGCATCGATAAATGCCACCACGCCACCCATTGCCTGGGCTTCGGCCAGGATCTCGAGCGAAAGCGTCGTCTTACCGGAGGACTCTGGACCGTAAATCTCGACGATACGGCCGCGCGGCACACCGCCGATACCCAGAGCGGCATCGAGTGCCAGAGCGCCCGTGGGGATGGCCTCAACCTCAAGCTCGGGGCCGCCGTCACCATACCTCATGATGGAGCCTTGACCGAACTTCTTCTCGATCTCGGCCTTGGTGGTAGCGATCATCTCTTCGCGCTCTTTACCCGTCGTGGGTGCATGAACGGTACGTACGGGACCTGAATTCTTGGCCATGAATAGCCCTCCTCTTAACAACCTGCATTGATAGTAAACGAACGGCTGTTCGTGGTCAACCGTTCAGGCCAATCATATGCAGGCAGTCTTTCCAAAACCCAACCAAACGCCGACCAAACACTGACCAAATGCTTGACCACAAAGGGCCGAATAAGAACAAGGAAGGCAAGAATACACCTATAACCAGCGCAAACGCTAAATTCGTCAGGGGTCCCTATCTCCACAATTAAGGGGCCCTAAGGCCCCTGAAAACACGTCTATTCCATAGAGTTGAGCACAAGGGCAATGCGTCCCAATGCCTCCGCGACCGCATGGGCACGAACACACGAACGGTCGCCCTCATAGTGGCAGCGCACAGAGTCCACGACCGGCACTTCCCCATCAGCCGCGCGATACGCCCAGCCAATATAGAAAGTGCCAGCCGGATCGTCCTCAGTGCCGCCGCCGGGGCCGGCATAACCCGTTGCGCTCACGGCAATATCGCTCTGGTACAGCTCCAGCGAACCCGCCGCCATCTCGCGCGCGGTCTGATGCGACACCGCGGTATAGCGGTCGAGCGTCTCCTGATCAACACCCAAAACGCGATGCTTGATCTCATCGCAGTAGGTCACAGCACCGCCGCGAAGCACCGCCGAGGCGCCCGGGATATCGGCAATCGTCGAGGCGATCATACCTGCCGTCAGCGACTCAGCCGTCGAAACCGTCACGTCCCGAGCGCTCGCGCGCTCGACAATATGACGCGCCAGCTCCTCGTTATGTGCGGAAATCTGCTCAAAAGAGTCCGTCATACCCACCAGGACCTAGACCGAAAAGACGATCTTGCGGCAGTTCCAGAAGTACTGGGCGCCCGAGATAACGGTCAGGACAACGGCAACGGCGTACAGGAAGCGCGACACCGAGTAGATGCCGAGCGTCAGCGCCAGCGGGCCAAGGTGCAAGCCGGCCATCGCAAAGACGCACAGGTAACCGCAGATGAAGACCATCGTGGTCGCCGTCTTGTACTTGCCAAGCTTATCGGCGGCAACGACCACGCCGGCGGCACTCGCGACCATGCGAAGGGCGCTCACCAGAAGCTCACGGAACAGGATAATGAACACGGACCACACGGTCACAGCGCCAAAATCCAAGAACAGCAGCAGAGCCGAGAACACCAGCAGCTTATCGGCGATGGGGTCCAAGAACTTACCGAAATCGGTAATCTCGTTGCGCGAGCGCGCCAGATAACCGTCGACCTTATCGGTGCACGACAGGATCACATACAGAATGAAGGCAGCGGCGGCGAGCGGGCCGTCGAAGGTGCTCCAATCTGTACCGGCAACACTCGTGTGAGAAAGCGCCGACACGATCATGAACACCGGGATAAAGACGATGCGAACGCACGTCACGATGTTGGCGGGCGTCCAAACACTCGTCAGTTCCTTATTGCTCTCATTTGCCACGACGCTCTCCTACTCCACAACATGGCCGATAAGCTCATAGCAGAAGCTATCGGTAAACTCGACCGTCAGAATATCGCCCACAGATGCCTCGCTGGCATCCAGATGCACCGCGCCATCGGAATCAGGCGCCTGGAACCAGGCATGTCCGATCAGCTCGGCGCCGTCCTCGGTCTCTTCGATACCGTCGACAATCACCTGGGCGCGCTCGCCCACATGTGCGGCAGTTGCAGCAAAACCGAGCGACTCGGCCAGGTCCATGGCCTCCTGGGCGCGCTCGAGCTTGACCTCTTCGTCGACCTGGCCCTCCATCTTGGCGGCCAGGCTGCCCTCCTCCTGCGAGTAGGCAAAGACGCTCGTGTAGTCGAAGCCGACGGTGTCCATAAAGTCGATAAGGTCGCGGAACTCGTCGTCGGTCTCGGTCGGGAAGCCGACCATGGCCGTGGAACGGATCACGATGCCGGGGATGCGCTCACGCAGATCGCGGAACAGGTCCTCGAGCTCCTGGCGCGAACCAGAACGGCGCATAGCCTTGAGGATGCGCGCGTCGCAGTGCTGCACGGGGATATCGATATAGGGCAGCACCTCGGGCGTATCACGAATGGTCTCAATGAGCTCGTCAGTCATGCCCTCGGGCTGCAGGTAGAGCACGCGGACCCAGACGTTCTGCGGGCGCACGGCCTCGGCGACGGCATGCAGCAGCTGCGCCAGATTGCGCGGCGAGCCATCGGTGACGTCTTCGTCGGCAAAGTCGGTGCCCCAAATACCCGTGTCCTGGCCGATCAGCACGATCTCTCGCACGCCACCGGCAACCAAGTCGCGCACCTCGGAAATAATGCTCTCGGCATTGCGCGAGTGATAACGACCGCGGATATACGGGATCATGCAGAAGCTACAGAAGCGGTTGCAGCCATCGGAGATCTTGACGTAGGCGACAGCGCCCTCGACGGTGCGCTTGACCTGCGGAATATAGGCGGCAATCTCGCGCTCGACACCCAGCACGCTATCGATGACCGCCACGATGCCATCCTCCTCGTCGGCCTTCACAAAGGCAGCGACCTCGGGCAGTTCGTCAGGCAGGTCGTCGCCATAGCGCGACGGCACACAGCCGCACATGACGATGGGGCAAGAAAGAACGCCGTCCTGCACCTCGTTGGCGAGCTCGAGCGTGGTCTCGATGCTCTCGGACGTTGCGGAGGCGAGGAACGAGCATGTATTGACGATGGCGATATCGGCATCCTGTGGGTCGAATGCCTCCTCGTAGCCCGCGGCGGTCAAAAGAGAACGCATGCGGTCGGTGTCAACCTCGTTCTTAGCGCACCCGAGGGTGATGTAGAGCACGGAGCCCAACGGTGTATCCATGTTGAAGAGCAGTCCTTTCGAATGATATTAGCGGTAGTTGGTGAACTGCAGCGGCTGGCCGTAGTCCTGGTCGCGCAGGAACTGGATCACGGTCTGCAACGCGTCCTTCGAAGCAGAGGAAACACGCAGCTTCTCGGCCTCGATGGTCACCTTGACCTTGAGCTTTTGGTCCTTGATGTCCTTATTGATCTTCTTGGCGGTCGCCTGGTCGATACCCTCGACGATATGGCCGAGCACGCGCACGGTGCCGCCCGATGCCGCCTGCGGAGCATCCCACGAGACAGCCTTGAGGTCGATGCCGCGCTTGATGAGCTTGGAGCTCAGGACATCGATGATCTGCTTGGAGACAAAGTCGGCCGGGGCGTTGATCGTAAAGAGCTTGTCGCCCTTCGAAAGCTCGATCGTGGCGCCGGAATCCTTCAGGTCATAGCGCTGGGAAATCTCGCGCGTGGTCTGCTGGAAGGCGTTGTCGACCTCTTGCATGTTGACCTCGGACACGACGTCGAAGCTGGAATCTTTAGCCATGATGTTTCCTTTCGCGTACGAACGGCTTAGTAGCTATCGTACGAATAGTCGGTAGAATCGGTGGGCGTCTGGCCGTCAATTGCGGTATCGGCGCCATCCGTGGACTGGGCATCGGTGCCGTCGGTGGTGTCGGCACCATCAGAACTTTCACCATTCTCGGAATCAGTCGTCTCCTTCTTGGGAACGGTGATCGTCACGCGCGCCACGCCCGAGGTCTTGGTATCGTAACGGACCTTTTCGCCGTTCTTGGTAACGGTGACATCGGAAGGCTTAGACGTGGTGATCTCGATCGAGGACTCGGGCGTGTACTCCTGCTCAAAGGGGCCAGTCGCCTGAGCGCCATAAACCGACTTTCCGTCGACCTTGACCTCAATCCACGCGGTCTTTCCCTTGGCAACGGAGACCTTAACCTTTGTGACCTCGTTCTCTTCCTTCTTGGCCGTCGTCTTGGCGGCGTCCGAATCAGTCGACTCGTCAGTCGGCTCATCGGTGTCTTCGTCCTCGTCGACCGTTTCGGTCTTCTTAGAAGACTTCTTGGTCGTCGTCTTGGTAACAGCGGGCGTCTCGGGCGTGGTCTCGGGCGTCGAAGATGCGCAGCCGCGCAGAAGTACCACGATGAGCACGATCAGCAGCAACGCCACGGCACCGATACCGGCGTAGACGATACGCGGATCGAGCCCGTTGTTTTGAGGAGCACGGGAACCGCCGCGTCCACGACTGGAACTGCTGCGGCCGCCTCCCTGAGGCATACGGCCACGATTGCTATCGGAACGGCCGCAATAGCCACCCTGGCCCTGAAGGCTGCGCTGACCCGAGCGGGGCGCAAGTTCACCGCGGCCTTGATAGCCACGCTGGCCCGCACGCGGAGCCGAAGAGCGCTGGCCATACGGCTGTGGTTGAGAGCGAAGACGCGGCGTCACCTGCGTGGTATCGGCGTCCGCATAGCCACTGCGAGAGCGTCCGGTGGAGATACCACGGTGACCGCGATCGGAATAGCCGCCGTCGCCGTAGCCGGCACGAGGGTCACGCGCCACGCCGCGGGCAGCGGGAAGTGCACGGTCCTCGGGCATCGGCGTACTGCGGAACCGGTCACGCTGCGAGCGAATCTCCTCGCCCGAACCCGTCTCGGTAATATAACCGGCCTGCTGAGGACGCTGTCCATAGCGAGTCGAACGACCGCCCTGAACCATCAGAAAGCGCCCGTTATCGACAGAGGAACGCGAATTGACGTAGCCGGCGGCGTCCTGGAAACGACCGCCCTGCTGCGACGTCTCGCGTTCGTATGCCATCAGTTCGTCAAAGTAGGCATTGACGACCTCGCGCGGATTGAGTCCCAAAAAACGAGCATAGCTCGAAATCATGCCCTGCGCATAGCCGCGCGGCGGCATCGAAGCAAAGTTACCGGTCTCGAAAAACTCGATGATCTGCGGCCTGATTTTGATGGTGTTGGCGACCTGCTGAATGGAAAGGCCCATTCGGCGACGCTGCTCGAGCAGCATGTCACCAAAGCGTGCAGCCATCAGAATCCTCCAAACTCACGATCTTCACGTGCCATCTCGGCGTCGACAGATTCCAGCGCGGCAAGCCCTTCCTCGTCCAACAGGACCTCGCGCGGCTTGGAACCGTCGGGCGGGCCGACGACACCCTTTTCTTCCAGCATGTCCATAATACGCCCGGCACGCGCATAGCCAACCTTCAGGCGGCGTTGCAGGCCAGATGTGGAGCCCAGCTGCGATTCCACCACAATATGGGCGGCTTCCCAAATGAGCGGATCATCGTCTTGCGGCTCGGCGACTCCAGTGCGGACAATGCCGCCGCCACCAGCCATGGACATGGAAGCGGGCGCCACGGCGGACAGAATCTCCTCGTGGTAGTCGGGCTCGCTCTGCGACTTGACGAACTCGACAATCTCGTTGATTTCGTCGTCCGAGACAAAGCAGCCCTGGATACGGCGGGGCTTGCCCCAGTCGACCTTGGAGAACAGCATGTCGCCCAAACCGGTGAGCTTCTCGGCACCCATCTGGTCGATGATGACGCGCGAGTCGATGCCCGTGGCGACGTTAAAGGCGATGCGGTTGGTGATGTTGGCCTTGATAAGGCCCGTCACCACGTTGGAGCTGGGGCGCTGCGTGGCAACGATAAGGTGAATACCGGCGGCGCGGCCCAGCTGTGCAATACGCACGATCGAGGCCTCGACATCCTTACCGGCGACCATCATCAGGTCAGAGAGCTCGTCAATGATAATGACCAGGTAGGGCATCTTTTGCGGCGGGTTGTCGTAATGCTCAAACTCGCCGGCGGCCTGCTTTTCGTTATAGGTCGAAATCTTACGGACGTTGAGGCGTTCGAATACCTTCAGGCGGCGCTCCATTTCGGACACGGCCCACTGCAGGGCGCTCGCGGCCTGCTTGGGCTCGGTCACCACGGGCACATAGAGATGCGGCAGACCGTTATAGCCCGCAAGCTCGACGCGCTTGGGGTCGACCATGATCAGGCGAACGTCCTCGGGAAGGGCGCGCATGAGCAAGGTCGTGATGATGGAATTGATCATCACCGACTTACCAGAACCGGTCGTACCGGCGATCAACAGGTGAGGCATCTTGGCGAGGTCGGCGACGACCGGCGTGCCCTCGGCGTCGCGGCCGATGGCAAGCTCGAGCGGACCGCCCTTCACATAGGGCAGCACGTCGCCCAGATTGACGTTCTGGCGCTTGCGGTTGGGAATCTCGATGCCCACGAGCGAGGTGCCGGGGATCGGGGCAAAGATACGAACCGACTGGGCGGCGAGCGAAAGCGCAATATCGTCCTCGAGGCTCGAAATCTTGCTCACGCGCTCGCCCTCGCCAGGTTGCAGCTTAAAGGTCGTCACCGTGGGGCCGGCGATCCAGCCGACCACGCGGGCACTGCGGCCAAACTCAAGCAAGGTGGATTGCAGTGACTCAGCGGTCTGCTCCAGCTCCTTATCCGAAGACGCGGCAGAAGCCGACTGCGGGTTGGCATGTAGGATTTCGAGCGGCGGAAGCTTGAGGCCGTCCTCTTCTTCGCCCTCGTTATCTGCGGCGCCGCCGTCCGCTCCCCCATCACGAGCCGCAGCCGATTCGACAGCACTCGTGGCAGGCGCATCGGCAACCTTGGGATGCTTTAAGAAGTCGGGAATCTGAGGTGCGGCCGAAACAGGGTTCACGGCAAACGGCGGCTCGGACTCGTCAACCTTGTCCGGATCGTCCTCCATCGAAAGCTGTCCAGTGACCTGACCGCGCTTGGCGTGGCGACGCGGCAGCAAGGTTGTCTTGGCGGTCTCGAGCGGAGCCTCGTCGTCCTCGTCGTCACCCTCGGTGAGCTCAATCTCGCTATCGGACCAAGACGGGTCGGGCTCGCTTGTGTTGAGCTTGGGCGCAGCCTTGCCCTTCTTGGCATGGCGGCGCGGCAGCAGCGTGGTCTTGGCGCGCTCGGCTTCAACCGACTCGGATACGTCGACAAATGGGTCATCGTCCTCGTCGTCATCCAAAACCGGGTCGACATCGCCACCCATGACCGTGGTCACCGCGGCGTCAGTCCCCTTCTGGCGCAGAATGCTCAGGTGCGGACGAGCGACGCCGGGAACAGACAGGGCCTCTTCATCGCCCCACGGGCTCGCATTGACATCGGCACGTCGACGCTCGGCAAAATCGGCAGCGCGATCGCGTGCGGAGCGCAAAACGCCACCCACCGAAAAGCCGATAATGACCAAACCAACGACGACAAGCCCCAGCAAGACAACCATGGCGATAGGTTTACCCAGGGCGTTTTGCAAGGCACTTGCGATAAAGGCGCCAATGTAGCCGCCCGACACGGAAAGGTTCTGCGGCGTAAACATAAGGTCGCACGAATCGCTCGTGCCCGGCACCATCAGCGAAAGAATGGAGACGACGGCGATAAAGACCAAGGCGCCGCCCGCAACAGAGCGCACGTTGAGCGGCGAGTCCTCACCCAAAAAGAGCGTGGCGGCAAACAGCAAGATGACGATCGGCAGCACGTAGGCACCCAGGCCAAAGCCCAGGTGATAGAAGCCGGCAACCGCGGCCGTCACGGGCGCCGTCGCCGGGGAAATCACGGCAATGAAGGACGCAATCGCCAAAACGGCAATGACCACGCCGGCGATATCGCGATTGGCCGAAGGCTCGACCAGGGACTCGAACTCATCGAACTCGGCCTCGTGGCCCTTATTGGCACGCAGATGGGAACCGGCACCCTTAGCAGATGCCGGCTGGTTGTTGGCTTTATTGCCCTTGGCGTTTTGTGCAGATCCGCGCGCCAAACTAAACCTCCATGACGACCGGGATGATCATCGGACGGGTACGTGTACGGCTCCAAATAAAGTTGGAGAGCGAATCGCGCACAGCCTTGCGAATGGCATCGGAGCCGCTGCTGGTAAAGCTAAACTTGCCCTTCTCGATCGTCTTCATGATGGATGCGGAGGCATCCTCGGAGAACTGGTCGTCGATGGCAAACGAGACACCGCGGCCCGAGAACTCGATGGCCTCAATCTTCTTGTGCTTGAGCGAGACGATGGCAACGGCCGTGACCATACCGTCGTTGGCGAGCTTCTGGCGATCGCGTAGGACGATGGGGTCGGTATCGCCGATGCGCAGGCCGTCGACATAGACGACGCCGGACTCGACGGGCGTACCGCGTTTGACGATACCGCCGCGCATCTCGAGCGTGTCACCGTTATCAAGGATAAAGATGTGGTCGTCCTTGAGACCCATCTTGCGGGCAAGCTGGGCGTGAGCGCGCAGGTGCACGGCCTCGCCGTGGACCGGCATAAAGTAGGTGGGCTTGGCCATGGCCATCAGGAGCTTGAGCTCCTCCTGGCTGCCGTGACCCGAGACGTGGACGAGCGCGCGGGACTTATCCCACACGTCGCAGCCAAGCTTGGCCAGGCTGTTGACGACCTGCTGGACGGCCTTCTCGTTGCCGGGAACAGGCGTTGCCGAGAGGATGACGGTATCGCCCTCGTGGATGGAAAGCGTCTTGTGCTCGCCGTTGGCCATGCGGGACAGGGCCGACAGCGGCTCGCCCTGCGAACCAGTGCACATGACGACGATCTTGTCGTCGGGCAGGTTATCGATATCGAAGGCATCGATGATATCGGCATCGTCGATATTGAGGTAGCCCAGCTCGCGCGCCACGCGGGTGTTGGTGAGCATGGAACGGCCGGTCACGACGACCTTGCGGCCGCACTTGCGGGCGGCGTCGCAAATCTGCTGCAGGCGATGGATGTGGCTCGAGAACGACGCGACGAACACGCGGCCCGGGGCGTTCTTGATGGCATGCAGCAGGTTGGGGCCAACCTCGGCCTCGGACTTAGTAAAGCCGGGAACCGTGGCGTTGGTGGAGTCGGAAAGCAGCAGGTCGATACCCTGCTTGGCAAAGCGGCTGATGGCGGCATAGTCGGGCGTGACACCGTCGATGGGCGTCTGGTCGAGCTTAAAGTCGCCCGTGTGCATAACGGTGCCCTGGTTGGTGCGAATGAACACGCCCAGAGCGCCCGGGATGGAGTGCGTCATCGAGAAGAAGTCGAGCGAGATGCCGCCGAGGTTGACATGGCTGCCGCCCTTGACCTCGCGGAACTTAGGCGCGCGGATGCGGAACTCGGAGAGCTTGCCCTCGATAAAGCCAAGCGTCAGCTTGCTCGAAAAGATGGGAACCTTGTTGTTGAGGTCCTGCAGCAGATACGGAAGCGAACCGGTGTGGTCCTCGTGGCCGTGAGTGACGACGATACCTCGGAGCTTCTCCTCGTTCTCCAGAACATAGGTGTAGTCGGGAAGCACCAGGTCGATACCGGGCTGGGAGTCGTCGGGGAACATGAGACCGGCGTCGACGAGCACCATGTCGTCGCCGCACTCGAAGACCGTCATGTTCTTGCCGATGCCGTCAAGGCCGCCAAGCGGGATGATCTTCAAGGGAGATGATTTTTTAGCTGCCATAGGTTAGTGTGGTTTCCTTTCTTCGAAACGGGTCTGGAACAACCGACGGGGCGCTTCTGGCAAACCGACCGCCGGGAACGTACAAATATGCATCGCAGAGTCGATGCAATAACCACAGTATGATACCCATTTGCACAACAACAGACCACCCATGCATCAAAGCCCCATCTGAACCGGTCTATCCCGCCGGTCTGGTCTCAGCGGGCCCGGCACGGGCTAAGTTTCCTGCTCTACAGTCCTGCGCAAGACGGAAAGCACATTAA
>UQPJ01000020.1:0-32342 GCA_900543015.1 uncultured Collinsella sp. | reverse complement strand
TTAATGGATGGAAACGGATGTTCTATCGGGACACACATTTTGTCCTATAAGCCACGATTAAGGTGCCGAGCCGGTGGTCCGGCACGCGCAACGTGTGGCCTCAGCAACTTGCAGGCCACGGCAGCGTCTCCCCCACCGCGCCCCGCGCTATACTCGTCCGCATGGATATCAACGCATGCAACATAGCAACGCCCGCCGTGGCCACGTCGACGGCGACCAACAGCAAGCTCGTCCCCGCCCCCGCGCCTGTCGTGGGCCGTTTTGCCCCGTCACCCTCGGGCCGCATGCACCTGGGCAACGTGTTCAGCTGCCTGTGCGCGTGGCTTTCGGCCCGCAGCCAGGGCGGCAGCATCGTGTTACGCATTGAGGACCTGGACGATCGCTGCAAGCGCCCCGAACTTGCCGCTCAATTGATTGACGACCTGGCCTGGCTGGGGCTGGAGTGGGACGAAGGCCCCTACTATCAGCACGACCGCCTAGACCTGTACGAGAGCGCCTTGCGCCGGCTGAAAGACGCCGGCCTCACCTATCCCTGCTTTTGCACACGCGCCGAGCTCCACGCCGCGAGTGCACCGCACGCGAGCGACGGCACGCCCATCTACTGTGGCGCCTGCCGAAGTCTTTCGGCCGAGGAGGTGGCCCGCCGCAGCGCCCTGCGCGCCCCGGCCACACGTCTGCGCGTGCCCACCGTCGACGACCTCGCAGACGACGTGATCGAATTTGTGGATCGCACGTACGGCGCCCAATGCGAAGCACTCGCCACCGAGTGCGGCGACTTTTTGGTGCGCCGCAGCGACGGCGTGTTTGCCTATCAGCTAGCCGTGGTGGTCGACGACGCTGCCATGGGCGTCACCGAGGTCGTGCGCGGATGCGACCTGCTGGGGTCCACGCCGCGCCAGATCTATCTGCAGCACCTGTTGGGACTGCCCACGCCGCACTACGCACATATTCCGCTGCTCATGGCACCGGACGGCCGCCGCCTTTCCAAACGAGACCGCGATCTGGACCTGGGCGAACTCCGCGCCCGCTTTGGCACGCCCGAAGCGCTGCTGGGCTGGCTCGCCGGGCAAACGGGCATCGCGCCGGACACCACGCCGCGCTCTGCCGAGCGGCTGGTCGAGCACTTTAGCTGGGATGTTATCCGCAAGCACAGGGAGAACATCACCGTAACGGCTGAGTAATCAGGCACCCCACCCCTACGCAACATCCCAGGGCTGGAGTTCGTCGCCCAAGCGAACGATGCAGTCGTAGAGCACGGTATGACGCTCGGCCGGGTTGGCATCTCGATGAAAATGCCCGTAGTACCAGCTCCTGTAGTCCAAGCGGTCTTCCAGCTCATCGAAAAATGCCGTAAGCCGATCAACGGCAGGGCAATTCCAGCCGGGCCCCGGATAGAGCGTGGGCGAAAGCATGCGCGTGGAGCAGGTGTGGGTGATCACGTAGTCGACCTTCCAGCCCACGCCGTCGAGCTTTGTCCGTGCCTCCTCAAAGTTGCGCTCGTCCGGCAGCTCCTGCGGCCACCAGCTGGAATACGGAATGCGGTATTCCTTGTCCACGCTCGTGGCGCCGCCCATGGTAAAGACCGTTGAGCCGTCGAGCTCAAAAACCTCGCCGCGCGTCAGGCGCCGTATGGGCGAGGTGTCCGACAGACGCTGCGTCAACCCACCATGCCACAGCTCCATGGGGCGCTCCGCCCAATGGTCGTAGCGTTCGTGGTTGCCGTCGACGAACAGCACGGTATAGGGGCGCGACTCCAGCCAGGCGATATCGGCGCACTCCTCGGCAGAAAAATCCCAGGGAAAGCCAAAGTCGCCCGCGACAATCAGATAGTCGTCACTCGTCAGGCTATCCCCAAGCTCCCAGTCGCGCAGCTTTTGCATGTCAAGGCCGCCGTGAATATCGCCCGTCACATAGACCGTCATCGGATCACCACTTCCCTCTTATAGGTTTCGAGATCGCGCTCGATCTGCTCGTCGCCCGTGGCGTTGACCCACCACGGCCATTTAACGCACTGCACCAGCTCGTCTACCTGCGCAAACCATAACTTGAGCTCATCCAAACTTACCGGGGCGTAACCGTTGGCGTCCACGCCCACGTCATAGCGCAGCAGCCCCTGCCGAAGGTTGAACTTGTTATACGCGCCGCCGCAGCTATGGATATGCCCGTGCAGATGCCAGCTGCCGTGCGACATGCCCTGCCAGTCGACCATGGGATAGTGGCTCAGCACGATTTTCTGGCGGTCGATCCTGAGCACGCAAATGGGCGGCTCGACGATAAAAGCATCCGCTACCGCAGGCTGCGTCCAGTCTTTGTCGTGGTTGCCGAGCAGCAGATGGACGCGCCTACATGCAATGCTTTTGCGCAGCTCGTGGGCGTCTTGGACCGTCATCTTAAAGCTAAAGTCGCCCAAGATGTAGAGCTCGTCATCCGCAGCAACCTTGCTGTTAATGTTGGCGACCATGGCGTCGTTCATCTGCGCAACAGTCGACCAAGGCCTATCGCTAAGCCGTAGCATGTTCTCGTGTCCAAAGTGTGTATCGCTGGTAAACCAGATCACGGGGATCTCCTGTTGCTGCGGGGTATCCATCCTTAGGGGTTGCTGCGGGGTATCCATCCCTTAGGGCTTACCCCTCGTTCTTCCATCCAAACGGGTCGAGCACCCAAAAGATCAAATCGAGCACGCCGCCGGTCATCATGGCGGCGGCAAGGGCGATGATAACGTGCAGGGAACTGGCACTTCGGAGCACGTCGAATGGCCCCAAAACAGCCAGCAGCGCGACCGCTGCGCCGGCTACGCACAGCGCAAAGCACGGTCCCGCGTCCTTGACGCACTTCTTTGCAAGATGTTTGGTGTTGTCACTCATTGGTATCGAGCTCCTTAGAGGGTCGTTGTTCAAATTCATACCGCCGCGGCAGAATAGGACGGCAGGTTAAGTGTCACACGTCGTGCGGACACAAAATACCGATCACCACCGCTTACCTACCGTTCACGTAGAAGGGACCCGATTTATATGCCCACAGATCTTGATCTCTTCCTCGGTCAGTGAGATCCTTCGATCAAGCTTCCTGGATAGGGGCTGGAAGATGAGACGGATGTCTCTAGGCACAACACCATAACGCCCGATCACCGTTATGACTTTCGTCTAGAGCTGGGAGACCAGCTTTTTTGTTAGCGATGCTCCCTTTCAATCTCCGGCACTCCAAGAGCGCAGGCCTGTTGTTTTGACTACTTTAGACGAAAGGGTTTCGCTATGAGCACCGACATTATTGTTCGCTTTACCGACAGCTACGAGCAAAAAGTTGGAAACATTAAAAAGATCGTCGGGCTGATGTCCCCCAAATCCATTATCAAAATTATCGACACTCTCGATCTCGATGCCAACCCCCGCAATTCCCGTTTGGGCTCAGTGACCGATGCTATTCAGGCATCCATTCGCGCTGATGAGCTTTCTCCCACGCAAAAGCTCTTCCCTTTTAAATCAAAGGGAATTCTGCTCGCGTCCTCGAGCTACGAGTCCCTTGATCGCGGGCGTTATCGTCTAAGCTTTGCTTCTCACGACGAAGTTGAGGGAATTCTTGACGGCGGCCACAACACACTCGCAATCGGCAGCTACATTCTCAGCGAAGCCGAACATGCGCTTGGCAATCGACCTCCCAAAAAGAACGAAGTCACAATCTGGGATTCATTCAAGCAAACATGGATGAACCGTCGAACCGATATTGAAGAGTACCTGTCACTTCTCCGTGAAGAAAAAGCAGCCCTCAAAGAGAAAGGCATAAGCACTCTAGACTTCTCGATTCCTGTCGAATTGCTCGTTCCAACCGACCCAAACGATGCGCTCTGCGTTGAGAACTTCCGCACCTCACTTTTGGAAATCTGCGACGCTCGCAACAATAACGCTCAACTCACACAAGGCACCAAGGGCAATCAGGAAGGTCTTTTCGATTCCTTTAAGGCTCTTTATGCCGAAAAATATCCTGAATTTGCAGCCAAAATCAGCTGGAAAACCAACGACGGCAACCCCATTGAATCCAGAAAGCTTGTCGCACTCTCTTGGATCCCGTTATCGCTCATCTCGAGTAACGTCACCTCTGGCGACATCGAAGCGCCACAACTTCCCCTAGTCTATAGCGGCAAGGAGAAGTGCCAGGAAAAGTTCTTGCAGCTTATGAGGGATGACCGAGTAAGCAAAGCTGCTGGTTCAGCGCGCCGCGAACTCAAGAATCCGCAAGTTCTCAGCGCACTCAAAGTGGCTACGGACCTTCCCGGTCTATACGATGAAATCTATTCGCGTTTCCCCAAGCACTACAACAAAACAGGAAGCTACGGAAAAATCGGCGCCGTTAAGAGCCTTAAGAATAGTCGCAATGAATACAAAACTCCCTTCTTTGAAAAGGCAACGGACAATCCTGTTCCTGATGGCTTTATCTACCCCCTAGTCTGTGGCCTCCGCGCATTGATGGAAGCAGATGATCAGGGGAAGGTGTATTGGAAAACTGATCCTCACAAGTTCCTCGATAGCCCGGCATTTGAAAATGTCGTCGCTCAATACAGCGGTGTCATTCAGCAATCTGACTACGATCCGCAAAAGGTCGGCAAGGGCGCTATGAGCTACACCGCCGTTGAAAACTCGATGAAGCTCGCAGTTCTTATGGGCTAGCGGATACTTAGGCAAAGCATCGGCGCGCAAGGACGTCATTTATGCCCGACGCACTTGCGCGCTTATTATTAAGCTGGCTATGTAAAACTCCGGTATAGAAATGAACTATTGTCGTTCTTTATCGACCAGTAGTTGGCAAAACTCCCCTACGTCCATCAGCCAGCTTTGCTGTTCAGCCGTATATGAACCAAATACAGGACGAGGCACAACCAGTTGGAGACTATGCCTGCGCATCGAGTCCGTGTACTCAGTGCTTACCGCCACATCAAGTGTAATCAAATGCTTATTTTCAATTCTATCCGCTTCTTCCAACACTTGGCGCCAGCGCTCTTTAACGGTCGTTTTTGCGCCAAGCATGGTCAGCTTCTCGGCAGGATACAAAGGATTTCTATAAGCCTCAATCGACGGCATAATGAAATCTGGCTTTGATTTGCCCTCAGTATACGGCTGAGTGGAATAACTTATGCCCCATCCCTTAAACAGGTACTCAAGTTGATGCTCGAAAGCAGTTCCCGCGCGCGATTTCCTCCGCTGGAAAGCTGACATCGTGGTCCGTAACACTCCATCAACATCGAGATCGCCTCTTAGATAGGGAGCCAAATCGCGCTCAAGCAAATGTCTCTCGAATACCTTAAAGAGAATCTCTTCTCGCTCATAGCAGTCAAGAAGGCACTTGTCGGGGTTGCTCCTCCAATCAAGCACACCCAAAGTCGAGATGGAATACCTCGTGAATTCAATCCCTTTGGGAAAAGAATCACCGAACTTTTCGACCATTTCATCCAAATACGTAACAGCCGACGTGGGAAGCGAAACTTCGATGCCAATCGCTTCAAGAATGGATGCGGCGATTGAGTCTATTCGCCTGTCATCTGCGGTTGACCGCGAAAAACCACTGTCGTCAACTTCGTTCAAACCGAAAAGCCATCTTAATTGGCACTCGGCATTTGATCCTTGTCTAGCAAATACAATCAGAAGACCATGCTCGTCTGAAGGTGCAATGACCATCAGGTCACCGATTCTCGAGGCTCGTATCGCTTCGCTATCGTTGTAATAGAGCCTGTATTCTGTCCTAGTCGGATGCTTCCTGCGCGCGTCGTACCAAGTCGTAAACCCGTGATCAAACAAAGGGTCTGCATCGTCGCAAAGAAATACGAAGGTCGTCGGTATATTTCTTATATCATCGTCGCCAAACAGGGAACGGAGCTCCGCAGTTCCGTTGAATTCATGCTGGTTGCTGCGTTTTCTATCAATATCAACAGCAACGAGTTTCTTCGCAACCGCGCCGTCAAAATAGCTACTCAGAACTCCGTAGTCCATCGAAATACGCTCCCATCATCAGCTTGGCCACTGCTCGCACAGCCGGTACGGTGACAGAATTACCAAATTGATGATATGCCTGCGTATCCGAAACCGGAATAATGAATTGATCGGGGAACCCTTGAAGTCGGGCGCATTCACGCGGAGTCAGCTTGCGAGGGTTCTTCCCCTCGCCACGTGAAACAAGAATCTCACTTCCGTCCTTGTGATAGCGTGCTGAAAGCGTCCTTGTCGTGTCATTGGGGCCAACCGTGCTATAGCCAAAGCCATTGCCTGCCGCCTGATGCTTTTCCTTATATGCACGCAAATAAGCCCACAGTTTGTCGGAAAGAACGTATCGATCATCAGGAGCATCTTCAAGAATCTCCCCGACGGTGTGCCCACCGCCCCCAAGCTCTAGTTGGTCCCAATCAAAATTAGTTTTTTTCTTAAAGCCAACAATGTAAATGCGCTCACGATGCTGGCAAGTCCAATTCTTGCTATCAAGAACCTTGTAGTGCACATCGTAACCAAGCTCGTCCTTAAGGGTCTGCATAATAATCCTGAAGGTCTTGCCGCGATCGTGACTCGTTAGGTTTTTAACGTTTTCCAGCAGGAAAGCATCAGGTTTTTTGTCGCGAATAATACGAGCTACTTCGAAAAATAATGTCCCCTGCGTCTTGTCTTCAAAGCCAGTAGCACGTCCCATCGATTTTTTCTTTGAAACGCCCGCGAGCGAGAATGGCTGGCACGGAAATCCCGCCAATAAAACGTTAAATTTTGGAATGTCGTCCGAACGAACGTCATGAATGTCCCCAGCTGGCTGATCACCGTAATTCATGCGGTACGTCTTCTGTGCATATTTATCCCACTCGCAAGAAAAAACGCACTTGCCACCAAGTTCTTGGAACGGCAAGCGAATGCCACCGATACCAGCAAATAGGTCAATGTAAGTGAAAGGAGCGTCCTCCCGATCACCCTGCGCAAAGGGCGCCTGATAACCTAGGGAGCGTATAAACGTGAGCTCCGTAGCAGATGGACTGGTCTCGCCAGTCTCCCAACGCCGGACGGTTCTATCACCATTAGGTCCCATGCCAAGAGCGGCGGCGAACTCCTTCTGAGTCAGCGCGAGCTCCTTGCGTTTGGCAGTTATCTCTTCCCTAACGTCTTTCATGCTATCCAATCGGAACAAACTACGGACGAACTGTCCGCTAATTGACACAGCGTTATCAAGATTAAACGCGATGCATGGCAGTTGCAACACTTTGTTGCAACGCCTTTCAACGGTAACTTAGATTAACGTGTCGCACGGACAAACGATTGCCCCAACTTGCAACTAGCCAACATCAGGCCTGCGTATTCAGTCACAACCTAGAGCTATCAGCAAAGGCCTCATTAGTTCGCGTCGTTTGGCGGTTTTAGAGTTCTCTTCTACAAGATCTTTCAGCCGCTGCATATCGAGCCCTTGCCCAAGCGCGTCGTTATAGGCATCGATAATTAATGAGGGGTCCTCGCAATCGAGGCAAAGATCGACAAGCGTGCGCTCGGGTTTGGTTACCGGCAGGCCGTCGAGCCAGACGATATCCTGCTCCGCAATCTCGCGCTTTACAAAAGAAAGGGATTCGTTTCTCGTATTGATGCGCATGGGCGCGATCATCCTGTAGGGGGACAGAAAGAAATCGCCGATTTGCTGAAGGTTCGCCGCCGTCGTACCGCTCACAGCGATGCCATCCCACTGGCGCTTTCTCTCCCACGCACAAAGGGAGGGATTGGTGAGCTTCCAAAGAGCGTTGAGCTCATCGGTGTCTCGGCGCTGCGTGCCCGACATCCGGTAGGCGCCGTGGCATATCCGCTCAAGACGCCCCACGCGGCATGAGTGCGCCAGCGCATCTCGAGAAATGTCCATGCGAGCCGCCTGGGCTGTGGTAAACACGCCCTCACTCTCGGAAAGCTCGCTTATCGCCGTTATGTTGCTAAAGTACTTCATGTTGCAATTGTAGGATATTTTCATACTTTTGCAACGTGATTTTGATCCGCGCGATCCATACGCCTTGCTTATCCCATTTCTGACGCCGGCTTGATACCGGCACCCCATCTCCCGCTATCGAGGTCTAATACTTTCCCCACTGCCACCCAAAAACTCATCCAACATTAATCTTGGCTCAAGAATCGCTTAATCTATAACCTGCACTATAGAGTTCGACCAAGGGCGAGGCGGCGCCGCGCAACGCAGGCCGACGAACGCAACGCTCGCGCACGGGCAGATCGCCCGGCGCCGCGCCCATCGAACGAAAGGACAGGTCATGGACGACCTCGAAAAAGTTGAAACCATCCGCACCAAGTGCAATGTGAGCTACACCGACGCCAAGGCCGCGCTCGACGCCGCCGACGGCAACGTTCTGGACGCCATCATTTGGCTCGAGTCGCAGGGCAAGACCCAGACCACGTCGGCGCACGCCGCCACCGAGTCCGAGCCGGTCGATGAGCCCTCGGCCGAGATGGTCGCTGCGCAGACAGCCTACGAAAAGTCGAGCGAAAAAACCGACTTCTCCAAAAAGATGGACAGCGTGTGGGAGTACCTCAAAAAGCTCTTCCGCCTGAGCCTGGAGACGAAGTTTGTCGCCACGCGCCGCGACGCCATCATCCTCAACATTCCCATCCTGATTCCCATCGTCGCGCTGTTTGCCTGGGGCGCCACGATTTGGCTGATGCTGCTTGGCCTGTTCTTTGGCATGCGCTACCGCATCGATAGCGACGGCGACGTGCCCGGCAGCATCAACAACCTGATGGACAGCGCTGCCAATGCCGCGGACGACATCAAGCAAAATCTGAACGACGACAAGTAATCGCAGACGGGGGCACGTATGGCACGAATCCTGATCGTAGAGGACGAGGAGAAAATCGCCCGCTTTGTGACACTCGAGCTGGAGCACGAGGGCTACCAGGTGGAGCACGCCGCCGACGGACGCACCGCCGTTGACCTGGCGCTGGAGCGCGACTACGATCTGATTCTGCTCGATGTACTGTTGCCGCAGCTCAACGGCATGGAGGTGCTGCGGCGCGTACGCAAGCACAAGGATGTGCCGGTGATCATGGTCACCGCGCGCGATGCCGTGATGGACAAGGTGGCAGGGCTTGACGCCGGTGCTGACGATTACCTGACCAAGCCGTTTGCGATCGAGGAGCTTTTCGCACGGATCCGCGTGGCGTTGAAGCGCGCTGAGGCCGTACGGGCGGCTTCGGGTGTTGGCGGCGTTGGGGCCGGGGAGGGCGCTACGGGTGCCGCTGCGGTGCCCCCGGTCAGCGCCTCGACCCAAGCCTCTGCCATGTCCTCTCCCGCTGCGCTCACCGTGGGCTCGGTCGCGCTCGACCCCGACCGCCGCGAAGTCACGGTCGGCGGCTCGCCCATCGCGCTCACGGCCCGCGAGTTCGACGTCCTCGCCCTGCTTATGGCGCACGCCGGCACCGTGCTCACGCGCGAACGCATCGCGCACGAGGCGCTGGGCTACGAATACGTGGGCGACACCAACAACGTCGACGTGCACATCGCGCACCTGCGCGCCAAGATCGAAGACGCCGGCGGTGCCCGCATCATCCAGACCGTGCGCGGGGTGGGCTATGTCTGCCGCGCGTAACGACGAGGCTAAGCGCGTCACCTCCATCGCCCGCGCCATCAACTGGAGCTATATGTGGCGCCGCTTGGTGAGCTACGTCTGGCTGGATCTGTTGCTGCTGCTTGTTGCGGCGGCGATCCTCGTCTATGGCTACAACCAGACGCTGCCCGATGGCGCGTTTACCGCGGGATGGATCCCCGGCGCCGCTGTTCGCAGCATGTCGCTGACCCCTGCGCGCGGCTGGAACCTGACCACGCTCACCTATACCGTCGAGCTCGCGCGTAACACCAAGACCTTCCCCCTCGCACAGGACCTCGTCACGCTATGGCCTCTCTACCTTGTCGTTGCGGGCTGGCAGGTTATCAGCGTGCTCAACATGCTCGGCGGAGCCCGCCGCGTGCGCCGCACTATGGCGCCGCTCAACGACCTGGCCCTGCGCGTTGATGAGCTCGGCCGCATGCAGCTCGCCGGCGGCAAGATGGAAACGCTCGAGCAGGCCATCGAGCGCGCAAGCGTCGACTCGCCGAGCGTCACCACCGGCGACGCCGATCTGGAGAGTATCGAGGTCGCGCTCAACCGCCTGCTGCGCCAGATGCAAGAGGCCAAGCTGCAGCAGATGCGCTTTGTCAACGATGCGAGTCACGAGTTGCGCACGCCCATCGCGGTGATTCAGGGCTACGTGAACATGCTCGACCGTTGGGGCAAAGACGACCCGGACGTGCTGGCAGAGTCCATCGCCTCGCTCAAAGCCGAAAGCGAGCATATGCAGGAGCTCGTGGAGCAGCTGCTGTTTTTGGCGCGCGGCGATGCCGGCCGCACCGTGCTGCGGCGCGCGAATACCAACCTGGCTGCACTGGTCGGCGAGGTTTGCGAAGAATCTCAGATGATCGATGCCGGGCACACATATCGGCTGGCGTATGATGCCGCACTTACCAGCGACCCGCGCTGCAACGCATCGGTTGACGTGGCACTCGTGAAGCAGGCGCTGCGCGTGATCGTGCAAAACGCCGCCAAGTATTCGGACGCGGGCACAACCGTCACGTTTGCCATAACGCCGGATGCGGGCGCGGGCACGATCGACATAAGCGTTGAGGACGAGGGGATCGGCATGAACCAGGAATCCGCAGCTCACGCGTTCGAGCGGTTCTACCGTGCCGACAACGCACGCAATGCCGGCGCGCAGGGCTCGGGTCTGGGGCTCGCCATTGCCAAGTGGATCGTCGACAGCCACGGCGGCGTCATCGGTGTGACCTCGGTCGAAGGGGTCGGCAGCCGCTTTACGATTCGCCTGCCGCGGTAGGGGCGTCTCTCACGAATCGAAGGTGAATGCTTTTCCGCGAAGTGAACGACCTATTTTGGACCCCCGAAGCATCCGCACTTTTTAGCGCCAAAACCGCAGGAAAAACCTGACAAAACCGCAGGAAACGGTGCCTCCAAAGTGTCGATGCTCCAGGGGTTCGATTTCACTCGTTCACTTCGCGGAAAAGCATTCACCTTCGATTTACGGCAGCCCGTCAGTCTCCCTCTCGGCATTAAAAATGGGGCAAGGCCACACGCCTTACCCCATTTTTCGTTAGCTATGACAGCTTATGCGCTACTCGCGGCACAGATGCACGGCGAAGCCGGCGAACTCGCGCTTAAAGTACACGAGCTTGGTGCCGCCGTCGGGCAGCAGCACGCGCGACTCCTCGTTGACCTCGAGTCCGCGCTCGGCAAACCACTTCTCGGCCGCATCGATGTCGTTGACGGCAAAGCCGATGTGGCCCTTGGTGCCACGACCGCTCTGCTTCATGATCTCGACCAGCGAATCGTTAAAGTACGAAACCGAGGTCTCGATGACGGGCAGCCCCATCATCGTCGAGAACAGCTCCGCGATCTCCAGCGCATCTGCCGGGTCGGTGGCGTTAATGCCCACATGGGCAACGCGCATGCCAAAGAGCTCGACCGGGTTGGCGTTCTGCTCACCCATACAGTCAGCGCCTACTGAGCCATGACGTCGAGGACGGCCTTCTCGGCAGCAACGCGGTTCATGCCGGTCATGAAGGGCACGCCGCTCACGTACGGGCAGGTGAGGCCCTCGGGGGCAACGGTGGTGGCGATCAGCAGGTCGGCGCCCTCGTCGCAAGCGTCCTTGGCCTCGGAGATGGCGCACTGCACGATCTCGTACTTGTCGGCGTAACCGTTGGCGTCGAGCATGGTGGCGACCTTCTGGGCAACGAGCGTGGAAGTGGCGGCACCAGCACCGCAAGCCAAAACGATCTTCTTCATAGGTAATGTCTCCCTTCATGGTTTACTTTAGGTAAGTGTACCGCAGCGAGCGATGGCGCTCAGCCTCGATGCGCTTTTATGCCAGTTTGCTTACGCGCTGCGTATAATACATCTAGTACGTGTTGTCATACCGCTCGCTTTACGAGCGACTAAGGACCCTAATATGCCCGATTCCCGCACACTCTGGACCGCCGTCGTTATCATCTGCATCGCCGTGTCGGTGTTCTTTAGCGTCAAAAAACGCACCACGTTTAAACGCCTGCAGCAGCTTATGGCTGCCAAGCAGTGGGACGAGTTCGATCGTTTGCTCGACAGCAAGCTCACCAGCATGCTGTACCCGCGCTACAACCGCGACTACCTGCGCCTGAACTCCTATCTGCTGCGCGAGGACCACAAGCGCGCCGACGAGATGTTCGATTTGCTGCTGGGGCTCAACCTGCCCAAAATGCAACGCGTCGACCTGGTGATCAAAGCTTTTAACTACTACGTTGGCCAGGAGGACCGCAAAAAGTCTAAGGAGCTGCTGCACGAAATCAAGGGCTTTGAGGGCGGCCAGGCCGAGGCAGTCGCGCACGAATGCCAACTGATGTACGACACGATGATCCTGAAGCGCCACAACGACATTCCCGAGCTGGAGCGCATGCTCGAAGATGCCGGCGACGATAAGGTTAAGGGTTGCCGATTGGAGTACCTGCTGGCCCTACAGTACAAGAACAAGGGCGACGAGGCCAAGTTTGCCGAGTACTTGGAAAAGTCGGGCCGGCACTCGATGGCTGTCAACGCGTAACGGGCGGCTTGTGCTAGACTTCTAGTCTCACGGGGGCGTGGCGGAATTGGCATACGCAGGAGACTTAAAATCTCTCGCCGCAAGGATTGTGGGTTCGAGTCCCACCGCCCCTACCATATGAAGCGTTCGAGCCCGTGTCCCCAAGGGATGCGGGCTCGTTTCTTTTTCACGCCGGCGGGACTCTAAGTTGCGGTGGAATAGTTAGAGGGTGCTGAAGCTGGGGGTCCAGGCGATGGTGGGGGTTTTGCCGTCGAGGGTCTCGTTGATGGTGGTGGCCATGCCAGCGAGCAGGCTGTTCTCGCTTACGGTAAGCGTGTCGTAGCCGCCGGCTCGCATGAGCTCGCGAATTACCACGGCACCTGCCAAGATCACGCCTGCGCGCTTAGGTTGCACGCCCGGCAGAGCGGCAATGCCCGCAACATCCAGCGCGGACATGCGCTCGATAGCGGCCGAAACCTGCTCCATCGAAAGCTCGCGCAGGTGCACAAAGCTCGAATCATACGGCTCCAGCTCGTGAACGAGTGCCACGAGCGTGGTGACGGTGCCGCCCACCGCAACGAGGCGTTCGGCGCGCTCAAAGTCGACAGGCAGGCCCTCAAAATAGGCGGCGAACTGCTTGCCTGCCCACGCGGCAGCGGCAGCAAGCTCGCCATCCGCGGGCGGCAACGCAGAGAAAAAGCGCTCCGTCACGCGACGGCAACCGATGTCCAGCGAGCGCGTTCCCTCCAGCGCAAAGACGCCGCGCTCCGGAGCGTATACGCCCGTCGCGAGTTCCGTGGACCCGCCGCCCGAATCCGCGACGATGATGCGCTCGCCGGCAAAGTCGTGCGCCACGCCAAAAAACGTCAGGCGCGCCTCGACCTCGCCCGGAATCACCTGTGGTTTGAGCCCCAACTCGCGCAGGCCGTCCAGCAGCAGCGCGGCATTGGACGCATCGCGCGCGGCACTCGTGCACGTGGTGCAGACGCACACGGCCCCAAAGGCACGGGCCTCGTCCACAAACATGCGGCACGCAGCGAGCACACGCTCGACAGCCGCCTCGCAGAAGCGCCCCGTCGCGTCCACGCCCTCGCCCAGGTCGGTAATCTCGGTATGCTTGGACGATTCCACAATCGCTCCGCCCTCGACCTGGGCCAACACCAGTCGCGACGACACCGTTCCCAGGTCGATCGCGGCCACCTTATAGCGTTTGCAATTTGTCATTGCGGGCTCCCCTCCGGGCGCTATTTGCCGTTGGACACGACCGTCTGGCCCTCGACGCCGTTAAACCCAAACAGCATGTCGAGCGCCTGGATGTACCACGGCGCGTCCTTGCCGACTTCTTCGATTTCCTTGGCCACTTCGCTGGCCTTCTTGGCGTTTGAGGACTTTTTGCTCGACGACGAGTCCGAATCGTCGTCCAAGCCTAGCACGTCAATCTTCTTCTCGCCGGGCATCACCAGGCCCAGGTCCTCGGACGCCGCGTCCTTGATACCCTCCTCCGAGAGCAGCTTGTCGACGCTTTTTTGCAGCTCATCATTGTATTGCTGGCGAATCTCGACCTGCTTGGCCAAGATGTCGCTCGAGCGTTTTGCCACGTACAGGTCGCGTACGGGAAAATACAGGCTCACGAGCGCCAGCGCCACCACGATACCGATAAACAGCGGACGCAGAGAGCCATGCGTAAAGTCATAGATCGCCTTGACCACCGCATTGTCGTTGGCGTAGCGCATAAAGTCCGAGCCCGAAAGACGGCTCGAAGGCCTGCTCGACCTGTCGTGCGTCTGGGCCGAGGGACGCGACGCATGTGTCGAACGTGCCGGGCGCACCGGTCCATCTGCCAAGGTATTTGATTGAGCATTGGGGCGCGAGGTACTTGCCGGGCGCTGCGTGGAGCGGTCGGCGCCGACGTAGGCGGACCCACCGAGCTGCACCGTGCGCGCACGGCGAGGCGACGGCTCGCGCGAACCGGCGGAATAGTACCTGTTGTCGTAAATCTGATCCATGTGCGCCTTGTGCGGTTGAGGTTTGTTTGCGCTAAGTCCTTTAGTTATAGCACGAGCGCCCGCACCGCCTTCGCCAGCCTTTGCTCGACATAAAAAAGGCGCTGAGCCATATGGCCCAGCGCCCACAGCGCTTTGCGGCGTCCAGCCAAGGCGGGGCGGAACCGAGTCAGCCTCCTCCTCGCCAAATTCGCCCGTTTAGCGAATGTTGTAGAACGCGGCCTTGCCGGCGTAGCGCGCGCTGCCCTCGAGCTCGTCCTCGATGCGAATGAGCTGGTTGTACTTGGCGATACGGTCGCTGCGGCACGGGGCGCCCGACTTGATCTGGCCGGCATTGACGCCCACGACCAGGTCGGCGATCGTGGAATCCTCGGTCTCGCCGGAGCGGTGGCTCACGATGCAGGCGTAACCGGCCTCCTTGGCGGTCTCGATGGCCTCGAGCGACTCGGTGAGCGTGCCGATCTGGTTGACCTTGACCAGGATCGCGTTGGCGGCGCCCAGCTCGATGCCCTTCTTGAGGCGCTCGGTGTTGGTGACGAACAGGTCGTCGCCCACCAGCTGCACTTTGTTGCCAATGCGACGGGTGAGCTCAACCCAGCCGTCCCAGTCCTCCTCGGCCATGCCGTCCTCGATGGAGATGATGGGATAGGTGTCGACGAGCTTCTCCCAGTAATCGACCATCTGAGCACTCGTGTATTCCACGCCCTCGCCCTTGAGCTCGTACATGCCGGTCTCGGCGTTGTAGAACTCGGTCGAGGCCGGATCCATGGCGTACATGAAGTCGACACCGGGCTTAAAGCCGGCCTTCTCGACGGCCTTGGTGATGTACTCGAATGGCTCGGCGTTGGTCTTGAGGTTGGGCGCAAAGCCGCCCTCGTCGCCCACGCCGCCGCCCAAGCCGGCCTCGTGCAGCACGCCCTTGAGGGTGTGGTAGACCTCGGCGCACCAACGCAGACCCTCGGCAAAGCTCGGGGCGCCCACCGGCATGATCATGAACTCCTGGAAGTCGACGTTGTTGTCGGCGTGCACGCCGCCGTTGAGGATGTTCATCATGGGCGTGGGCAGCAGATGGGCGTTGACACCGCCCAGGTACTGGTACAGCGACAGGCCCGCCGACTCGGCTGCGGCGCGGGCAACGGCCAGCGACACGCCCAGGATGGCGTTGGCACCGAGCTTGGTCTTGTTGGGGGTACCGTCCGCGGCGATCAGCGCGGCATCGACGGCGCGCTGGTCGAAGGCGTCGAGGCCCACGACGGCGTTAGCGCACTCGTTATTGACGTGCTCGACGGCCTGCGAAACGCCCTTGCCCAGGTAGCGACCCTTGTCGCCATCGCGCAGCTCGCAGGCCTCAAAGGCACCGGTCGAAGCGCCCGAAGGCACCATTGCGCGGCCAAAGCTACCGTCCTCGAGCACGACCTCGACCTCGACAGTGGGATTGCCGCGGCTGTCGAGCACCTCGCGACCGTAGACGTCCAAAATATCGCTCATGTTGTCTCCCTCTCACTTGGAAACATAGTGGATGCAAGCGACCGGCTGACCGTGCACCGTCGGTGCGCCTCCGTAAGTTAGCCATGTCGCACTTTTTGCATTATGCCCTAAGTTAGCCGAGGGATACACTTGATTTTCGAAAAATTTAGCGGGAACGATGGGGCGTGTCAGCCCGTCGTTCCCGCAGTCTTACTCCTCCGCCTTGGCGGCGTCCCACAGGTCGTTGAGGCCGTGGATCGAAAGCTCAGCCAGATCCACATGGGCGTTGGCCGCCATCTGCTCCATCGCGGCCCAGCGACGGCGGAACTTTGCCGTGCTCGCGCGCAGGGCGCTCTCGGCGTCGATGCCCTCCTTGCGTGCAACGTTGACCAGGGCAAAGAGCAGGTCGCCAAACTCCATCTCGCGCTCGGACGAGCCGGGAGCCTCGGCCTCAAACTCGGCACGCTCCTCGGCGACCTCGTCCCACACGTCCTGGACCGTCTCCCACTCAAAGCCCACGGCCGCCGCCTTGCGCGACACCTTCTGCGCCTGCATCAGCGCCGGCAGATGCGTGGGCACGCCGTCGAGCAGGCCCTCGGGCGCAGCCTCGCCCGCCGCCACGGCCTTGTCCTTGGCGGCCTTCTCGGCAAGCTTGACCTCGTCCCAAATCTTGAGCACCTCATCGGAGCTCTCGGCGTCCGCATCGCCAAACACGTGCGGATGACGGCGGATGAGCTTGGCGTCGATATCGCGTGCCACGTCAGCCAGCGTAAACTCGCCGGCGTCCGCCGCAATCTGTGCATGCAGCACTACCTGCATGAGCACGTCGCCGAGTTCCTCGCGCAGGTGTGCCGCGTCGTCGACCTCGATGCAATCGAGCGCCTCGTAGGCCTCCTCGATCATGTTCTTGCCGATGCTCTGATGCGTCTGCTCGCGGTCCCACGGGCAGCCATCGGGCTGACGCAGACGCCAGATGGTCTGCACCAAATGCTGCAGCTCGGCCGACGCGTCGACCAGCGTGGACAGATCGCGCGAGCCCTCGGCATTTTGCCGAGCCATGTGCTGCGCCATGATTATTTCTCCTCCAGGATCACGTGACGGAACGCGCCGCCCTCGTAGATGCCGTAGCTGTGCGTGCCGTCCTTGGGGATGCTCACGCTGCCGGGGTTGAAGAGCCATAGGCCCGGGCGTGCCTCGCTTGCCTCGTTAACCTTGATATGCGTGTGGCCGTAGACGAGCGCGGAGCCCTCGGGCAGCGCGGGCACGTGGTCGACGCTGTTGTGCATGCCGGCGCCAAAGACGTGGCCGTGCGTCAGGAACAGCTCGCGGCCGGCCTCGTCGAACAGCGTGGCGTAGTCGGCCATGACGGGAAAGTCGAGGACCATCTGGTCGACCTCGGCGTCGCAGTTGCCGCGGACGGCAATGATGCGGTCGGCCAGGGCGTTGAGCAGCGGAATCACGCGCTTGGGGGCGTAGTCGCGCGGCAGGTCGTTACGCGGGCCGTGGTAGAGCAGGTCGCCCAGCAGCACGATGCGGTCGGGCTGCTCGGATTCGATGGCAGCGCAGAGGCGCTCGGCCCAGTATGCCGAGCCATGGATGTCGGAGGCGATGAGGTATTTCATGGGGAGTCCTTTCGAAGCGGAGTTGATGGGGGCTGAATACGGGGTCCGGCGGATGTGGAGCCCATCTACCGTGTTACTCAAATCGCAGCGCCGCGCTCTGAGCCGCCTGCATCACGCGTTGGAGCGGCGCGCCATGCTCGCGGGCAAGGCGGGCGCAATCCTCGTATTCGGGAGCCGCGCGCTCGCTGCCGTCGGGCAGAGTCGCCACCTTAACGGATACCTCGCCCCAAGGCGTCGTCACCTGCTCGAATCGGCGCGGCAGGCAAACGCGTTCCATCACCTGGCGACGAACGGCGTTGGTCGTGGTTTCCAAAAAGATAATCGTCTGCAGGCGTTCGATATCCTCATGCGAGCAAATCACCTGCAACTGCCATCCGGGGCGGCCCTTTTTGCAGTAAAGCGGCAACCAATGCACCTCGCGGGCGCCCGCCTCGCGCAGGCGGTCGGCGGCGTAGGCGAGCACCTCGGGCGACGCGTCATCGATGTCGCACTCCAGCTTGACGATAGTTTCGGGCGCATCGGTCTCGCGGGACAGCGGAGATGTACTTCCACGTTGCATACGGTCCGAATCCTTTCCGCACGGGCTCGTTTTATTCACCCAAACGCTAGCACATCGGACGTGGCACAGGCGTGACATTCGTCCGTCGCCGCCCTCACCCCTATCCAAACGTGTACGTCAGCCTCCAAACATGTCATTTTTTGTCGGTTTTGGAGGCTGACGTACACGTTTTGGAGCGAGGCCGCACACGATCAGAATTGCGCCCGCACTCCGTCCACCACAAAGTTCGCCGCACTCAACAATTTTGGACTTTCTACGCAGTTCATCGACCAAAAATTACCCTCGGCATACTTACCCGCTGCACGATGTTACTCTAGTTGCATTTGGCTAACTAAGCGGCTGCCGAGGACCCCGCCCGGCACCGTTACGGCATAGGAGGTTTCATGTTCGAGAAGCGGCTCTTCTCCCTGGTTCCGCAGGCAACGCCCTACATTATGGCAAGCGTCCTGTTTAAGTGGATCGCGCTCATGGCAAACATCACGGTGATGTGGGTGCTTGCGCGCATCTTGGGCGGCATCGTCACGGACGGCCTTTCCGCCGCGCTCGCCGTCGATGCCCTCGCACAGGCGGCCCTGCCGCTCGCCGCCGCCATCATCGTGCGCGCCGCCTCCATCTACCTGGCCCAACGCGCCGGCGACAAAGCCGCGTTCGAGGCCGTCCGCCGCGTGCGCTCGTTCGTCTACGACAAGCTCACCGCACTCGGCCCCTCCTACACCGAGACCGTCCCCACCGCCGAGGCCGTCCAGACCAGCGTCGAGGGCGCCACGCAACTCCAGGTGTACTTTGGCGGCTACCTGCCGCAGCTCTTCTTTGCCGGCTTGGCACCCATCACGCTGTTTGTACTGCTCGTGGGCCAGGCGGGTCTTCCCGCCGCGCTGCTGCTCGCCTGCGTTCCGATCATCCCCGTCTCCATTATGATGGTCATGCGCAACGCCAAAAAGTTCGGTGCCGAGTACTGGGGCAGCTATGTCGATCTTGGCGGCATGTTCCTGGAGGCCGTGCAGGGTCTCACCACCCTTAAGGTCTACCAGGCCGATCGCAGCTGGCACGAGCGCATCAACGCCGAGTCCGAGCGTTTCCGCACAGCGACCATGCACCTGCTGGTGATGCAGCTGCGCTCCATTTGCGTTATGGACCTGGTCGTCTATATGGGCGCCGCGCTCGGCATTATCGTGGCCGCACTGCAGCTCGCCACGGGCAAGATCGGCTTTGAGGCTGCCTTCCTCATCGTCTTTCTGTCACAGGAGTTCTTTTTGCCTATGCGCCGCCTGGGATCGCTGTTCCACACGGCCATGAACGGCATGGCCGCCTCGCGCCGCATGTTTGGCATTTTGGATACGCCCGAGCCCGAGCGCGGCGATGTTGAGCTTGATGGTCGCGGCGATATCGAGCTCGCAGGCGTGAGCTATGCCTACGGCGACCGCACCGTGCTGGACAGCGCCAGCGCGACCATTGCGCACGGCTCGCTCGTGGCACTCGTGGGCGAAAGCGGCGGCGGCAAGTCCACGCTCGCGGGGATTATCGCGGGCCGCAAGGACGCCTACCGCGGCAGCGTGCGCATTGGCGGCGTCGAGCTGCGCGATGCCACGGCCACCTCACTCATGCGCGCCGTCACGCTGGTGCCCACCAACGGCTACCTGTTTGCCGGCACCCTGCGCGACAACCTGCTGCTCGCCCAGCCCAACGCCACCGACACCGAGCTTTTGCGCGCGCTCGACCGCACGCGCGTGGCGGCCTTTGTGCGGGCCAACGGCGGGCTCGACATGGTGATTAACGAGGGTGGCACCAACCTTTCGGGCGGCCAGCGCCAGCGCGTGTGCATGGCCCGCGCCCTGCTGCACGACTCGCCCATCTATGTGTTTGACGAGGCGACGAGCAACGTCGATGCCGCAAGCGAGGCCGCGATCGGCGAGGTCATCGCGTCGCTTGCCGGCGAGCACACCGTAATTGTGGTGGCGCATCGCCTGTCGACGATCGTGGACGCCGACCAGATTCTGGTGCTGGAGCGCGGTCGCATTGCCGAGCGCGGCACCCATGATGAGCTCCTGTCGGGCGCGGGCGCCTATGCGCGCATGTGGAACAGCCAGGAGCAGCTCTCGGCATATGCGTATGCGGAGGGTGATGCCGAGGATGCCGGCGCGGTTGAGGCTGTTGACGGCAGCACCGCCCGTACCGATGGCCTCAACGGTGCTGGCTCGTCTTCCGCTGCCGCGGCGCCTGACTCCGGCCGCGCCCGTCGCTCGGCGCCGTCCATCATGGGGCGCATGATGGGGCTTGTCCGACCGCTTGCCGGCTGGCTTGTGCTAGCCGTCGCGCTGGGCAGCATTGGCATGCTCACCGCCGCGTTCGTGCCGGCCTTTGGCGCCCTCGGCCTTATGGCCGCGCTGGGCCGCAACGCCTTGGGGCTTGGTCTGATCGCAGCATGCGCGGCCTGCGCCGCCTGCGGCATCGCGCGCGGGCCGCTCCACTACGGCGAGCAGCTCTGCAACCATTACATCGCATTCCGTCTGCTCGCGCACGTTCGCGACCTGGTGTTTGGCGCCCTGCGCCAGCTCGCCCCCGCCAAGCTCGAGGGCCGCGGCAAGGGCGAGCTCGTGAGCCTGGTCACCTCGGATATCGAGCTGCTCGAGGTCTTCTACGCGCACACCATCTCGCCCATTGCCATAGCTCTGGTCTGCACCGTTGTGTTTGAGGGCTTTTTGCTGGCTGTGAGCCCCGAGCTCGCGGGCATCGCGCTCGTGGCCTACGCGGTCCTGGGCGTGCTGCTGCCCCTGATCTCGGCCAAGGCATGCGGCACCACCGGCCGCCAGAGCCGCGAGGGCGCCGGTAAGCTGGGTGCCTTTGTGCTCGACAGTCTACGCGGCGCGTCCGAGACTATCCAGTTTGCCGGTGGCGCCGATCGTAGCCGTGCCCTGGGCAATCTGACCGAGCAAGTCGGCGCCGTGGACGCGCGCCTCAAGCGCCGCCAAGCGGCCAGCGAGGCCGTAGCCGATGCGCTTATTCTTGCGGCCAATCTGGTGATGCTCGGACGTGCGCTGCAGCTGGTGGCTGCGGGAACGATTAACTTTGCCGCAGCGTTTGTCGCCGTCTTTACCTTTGTGTCGTCGTTTGGCTCGGTGATGGCCGTGAGCCGCCTGGGTGCCTCACTGCAGGAGACGCTCGCCTCGGGCGCACGCGTGCTCGATTTGCTCGACGAGCAGCCCCAGTGCGCCGAGGTCGCCGATGGACAGGACGTTGAGTTTGCCGGCGCCGCAGCCGAGCATGTGAGCTTTAGTTATGCGGGCGGCGTGGACGCGGGCGGTGCGGGCGCCACGGAGCAGATCGCGAACGACACCGCTGCGAGTCTCATCCTCGACGACGTGACCTGCACCTTTGCGCCCGGTACCATGACCTGCATCATGGGGCGCTCGGGCTCGGGCAAGTCGACGCTGCTCAAGCTGCTCATGCGCTTTTGGGACCCCGCAGCCGGCACCATCACGATGAGCGGCGTCGATGCCCGCCACATCAACACGGCGAGCCTGCGCAGCCACGAGGCCTATATGACCCAGGACACACATCTGTTCTGCGGCACCGTGCGCGAGAACCTGCTGGTCGCGCGCGCCGGCGCCACCGATGCCGAGCTGCTCGACGCTTGCCGCTCCGCCTCACTCACCACGCTCATCGACCGTCTGCCGCAGGGACTCGACACGCCCGTTGCCGAGCTGGGCGACTCGCTTTCGGGCGGCGAGCGCCAGCGCATCGGCCTTGCGCGCATCTTCCTCAACGACGCACCCTTCATCTTGCTCGACGAACCCACCAGCGCGCTCGATGCTCTCAACGAGGCGTCCGTGATGCAGGCAATCGACGAGCTCAAGCGCCGCGGCAAGACCATTGTGCTCGTGAGCCACCGTGCCAGCACCTGCGCGTTTGCCGATTTCTCGCTTTCGGTCGAGCACGGGAGGCTGAGCTAATGGCGCGCCCGGTCGACACACCGGAGCTGGCACGCAAACGTGAGCGCGAGGCCCAGATGGTGTCGCAGATGATTGCGCTATGGTGTCGTGGGCATCATGACGGCGGGCATGCGGTCGAACAGGCTGGCGACGATGAGTCCGTGCGCGTGAAGCTCGGCCTTCGGACCATTACGCTCTGCCCCGAATGCACCGAGCTGCAGAAATACGCCATCGCGCGCATTGAGCACTGCCCGCACATGGGCACCAAGACATTTTGCTCGGCCTGTCCTTCGCATTGTTACCGGCCTGCCATACGCGAGAAGATCCGCGAGGTCATGCGCTGGTCGGGACCGCGTATGATCCGCTATCGCCCCATCACCGCCGTGAGGCACGCAATGGTAACAGTGCAGGCCAAACGCGCGGCGGCACGAAGCAAGTAGTCGCCGGCGTCGGCACGCGCCGCGCAGTCTTTCCGGTCGATTTCGAGCTCCGGCGTGCGCGGCGTGTTGAGAGCTGCACCATTACAATGGAGCGGATTCACCAAATGCAAAGGAGTCGCCATGCCCGCCTGCCCGCTGGTCGATTGCCATACCCACACCTCGTTCTCGGACGGGCACGCCTCGTTTGAGGACAACGTCCGTGCCGCCGCTGCTGCCGGATGCCGTGTCATGGTCTCGACCGACCACCTCACCCTGCCTGCCAGTATGGATGCTAACTGCGAGGTGCAGGTCGTCGAGGGCGACTTGCCGGCACATCGTCTGGCCTTTGAGGACGCCCGCAAACTCGCCGCGCAGATTGCGCCGGAGCTCACCTTTATCTACGGTTTTGAATGCGATTGGTACGAGGGCTGCGAGCCCTTGGTAGAGCACTGGTCCCAGGGCGCCGTCGTACGTCTGGGCAGCGTGCACTGGATTGGCAACCCGGGCGATATTGCGGCAGGCGCCGCGGGCACGGCAGGGACAGAGGACGTCGCGCGCCCCGATACACCCGATTCCCTTTGCGGTTGGATCGACGACGATACCAACCTGCATGTTTGGGAAAACTTAGGCGTACGCGGCGTATGGGAACACTACGTCGACGACTGGTGCCGCGCTTGCGAAAGCTCGCTTAACTTTGACGTGATGGCCCACCCCGACCTGGTCATGCGCTTTTCGAAGGACGGCTTTGCACCCGACTTTGACCCCGCGCCGTTTTGGCAGCAGATGGCCGAGTGCGCCCACGATACGGGTCGCCGCGTTGAGGTCTCGACCGCCGCACCGCGCAAGGGGCTCGACGATTACTACCCCGCGACCGGGCTTTTGCGTCGCTTCGCCCACGCCGAGGTGCCGATTACTTTTGGCTCGGACGCGCACCGCGCCTGCGACATCTGCTGGAACATCCGCGAGGCTCAGGCCCACGCCTACGACTGCGGCTATCGAACCTTCGACATCCCCCACCTCACCGGAGAATGGGAATCCACGCCCCTCGCCTAGCCATCCCCTCATAAGTTGCGGTGAAATAGTTCCTGTTTATGGCCCTAAGACCGTCAAACAAGAACTATTCCACCGCAACTTCTATGGTCATCGGAGACGTTCTTAAACGACTAGTGGCGGCGGGCGTTGAGCTCGCCGGCCAGTTCGTCGAGGGTGATGCCGTAGCGCTCGAGCGTCACGAGTAGGTGGTAGATCAGGTCGCCGGCCTCGTAGCGGATGTGATCGTGGTCGTTGTCCTTGCAGGCCATGATCACCTCGCTCGCCTCCTCGGCAAGCTTCTTGAGCAGCTCGTCCTCGACATCGGTCAGCAGGCGGGCGGTATAGCTCTCCTCCGGCGACGCGTCGCGACGACCGTGAATCACCTCGGCCAGTCCCGTCAGCGTCTCGCCGATGTTTCCCGGCTGCACGTTAGCTGTTCTGACTCCCATGGTTATTTCCTCTCGTTACTGCAGCGTAAAGTAGGTACCGGTCTCATCGAACCGAGGCTTTGCGCCCTTTTTCTCAAAGAACTCGACGATAACGGCATGGGCCTCATCGAGCCTTTCCTTCTCGGCCTCGAGCCAAAGCAACTGCGCCCCGCAGGCATCAGTCAGGTGCACGCGGCACGGCACGCCCGCGCGGAGGAGCTCGGCGTTGCAGTCGGCAACTTCGAACGGCGTCACGACTTTCATCGCGTTCCCCCTTCCACGCGCTTAAAGAAGCAGGTACGGTTGCCGGTATGGCAGGCCGGGCCCGGAGAGTCGACCTTGACCAACAGCGTATCGCTATCGCAGTCGGCCCAGAGTTCCTTGACCTCCTGCATGTTGCCGCTCGTCGCGCCCTTGTTCCAGAGCTCCTGGCGGCTGCGGCTCCAAAACCACGTGGTACCGGTCTTGAGCGTCAGCCCCACCGATTCCTCGTTCATCCAAGCAACCATAAGCACCTCGCCGGTGTCATATTGCTGAACCACACAAGGAATCAGCCCGTGGGCGTCGTATTTAAGCTCGGTAGCATTTATTACCTCAGTCATCATTTCTCCCAAGTAACAAACGAAATCCCACAGGTCGGCGAGGGTTGTCCAGGTGCCGCAGGTTGCCGCGAAAGAGGAGCGACGCGTACTTTGGTACGCGAGCGACGGTTTGAGCGGCAAGATGCGGTGCCTGGGCAAGCCGCAGCACTAGAAGTCCAGCCTCACAGGGATGCCTTGGCTGGCCATATACTCCTTCACCTGGCGAATGCTGAAGGTTCCAAAGTGAAAGACGCTGGCCGCCAGTACGGCGTCGGCTTCGCCCTCGATCACGCCCTCGGCAAAATGCTCGAGCGTGCCCACGCCGCCGCTCGCGATCACCGGGATCGGCACCGCGCGCGCCACGGCGCGGGTGAGTGCCAGGTCGAAGCCAGCCTTGGTGCCGTCGCGATCCATGCTGGTGAGCAAGATCTCACCGGCGCCGCGACGAGCCGCTTCCTCGGCCCACGCCACCGCATCGATACCCGTGGCGTTGCGACCGCCCGCCGTGAAGACCTCCCACTTGTCGGCATCCGGCTGACCGGGCAGGCCCACGCGCTTGGCATCAATCGCCACGACCACGGCCTGGCTGCCAAACGCCGCGGCGGCCTGGCTGATCAACGACGGATCGCGCACGGCGGCAGAGTTAAGCGACACCTTGTCGGCACCGGCGGCAACCATGGTTCGCATGCCCGCCAAGTCGCGGAAACCGCCGCCCACGGTATAGGGAATAGCGAGCTCCTCGGCCGCGTGCGCCGCCATCTCGATGGTCGTCGCGCGGTTGTCGCTCGTGGCGGTGATGTCCAGGAACACGACCTCGTCTGCGCCCTCGCGGTCGTAGGCGCGCGCCAGCTCCACCGGGTCGCCAGCATCGCGCAGGCTCACAAAGTTGACGCCCTTGACCACGCGGCCGTCCTTAACATCCAGACAGGGAATCACGCGTTTGGCAAGCATGGGCTACTCCTTCCCTCGGGCGGCGGCCAACGCCTGGGCCAGCGTAAAGTTGCCCTCGTAGAGCGCACGACCGGTAATGGCACCCTCGATGGCATCCTCGCCCACCGCGGCCAGTGCGCGGATATCGTCGAGCGTCGAGATGCCGCCCGAAGCCACGACGGGAAAGCCCGCGACCTCGGCCACATGGCGATACGCCGCCACGTCGATGCCCTTCTGCATGCCATCGCGCGCGATGTCGGTATACACCAGATGCTTAAAGCCCAGCTCGGTGAGCTGCGCCACGGCGTCGTCGAGCGCCACACCCGCGCCGTCGCGCCAACCATTCACCTTGACCTGGCCGTCACGGGCGGCAATGTCTGCCACCAGTAACTCGCCAAAGCCTTGCGCCGCCACCTCGGCAAATCCCGGCTCGGTCACGAGCACCGTGCCTAGCGCGATGCGACGCGCGCCGTAGCCGGCCAGCTCGTCGATGCGCGCGAGCGAACGAACGCCGCCGCCCACGTCCGCGGACAGACCGTCGACGCCGCAGATGGCCTTAATCGCTGCCGAGTTGGCAGCGCACGCGTCCTCGTCCTCGCCAAAGGCAGCGGACAGGTCGACGACGTGCACCCAGCTCGCGCCCTGCTCGGCAAAAGAGCGGGCAACGGCCACGGGGTCGTCAGAATACACCTTACAGCGGCTCCGGTCGCCGCGCTCCAGGCGCACGACCTTGCCGCCGATCAAATCGATTGCGGGAAACAGAATCATCGGCCGGCCCCCTCGACGATGCTCACGAAGTTCTTAAGGATGCGCTGACCCAGCGCAGAGGATTTCTCGGGATGGAACTGGCAGCCCCACACGTTGCCGTGGCGCACGATGCACGGGAAGCTCCGTGTATAGTGCGTGCGCGCCAACACATCGGCGGCATCGACGTCGTCGGCCACCGCGTAGCTGTGAGTGAAATACATGTTGGCGCCCTCGGCAAAACCGGCAAGCAACGGATCGGCCGCACCGGCGGGCGTCATGCGCACCTGGTCCCAGCCCACGTGCGGGACCTTCAGACGGCTCGACTCCAGGTGCGTGCACGAGCCACGCATGATGCCCAGGCCATCGACCCAGGGACCACCGGCCTGCTCGGAGGCATCGTCGTCCGCGTCCGCGTCCTCGTTCGCAGGCACGCCCTCGTTGCCGCGCTCAAAAAACAGCTGAAGGCCCAGGCAGATGCCGAGCAGCGGAGTTCCGGCGGCAACGGCATCGAGCACGGCCACCTCCTCGCCGCTCTGACGCATAAAGGCGATCGCGTCATAGAACGCACCCACGCCCGGGATGACCAGGCCGTCGGCGTTGCGGATCTGCTCCGGATCGTCCGACGTGCAGGCGGCAGCACCGGCGCGCGCAAGCCCGCGCACGACGCTCGACAAGTTGCCCTTGTGGTAGTCGACCACCACGATCTTCGGTTCGCCCACGCGACCCCTCCACTTCTCATCATCCAAAACCACCACAAAGAGGACAGGCATCTTCGTGGTGGTTTTACCCTTGTGACGGTTACAGCGAGCCCTTAGTGCTGGGGATACCCTGCACGCGGGGATCGAGTTCGCAGGCGCGGCGCATCGTGCGGCCCACGGCCTTAAAGGCGGCCTCGATAATGTGGTGCGAATTGCCGCCCGCCAGCTCGCGCACGTGCAGCGTGAGCTTGGCATCGCGCGCAAAGGCATAGAAGAACTCGACGGCCAGCTCGGTATCAAAGCTGCCCACGCGCTCAGTCGGCACGGGCAGCTCGCAATAGGCCTGCCCGCGACCCGAGATATCCACGGCGGCCATCACGAGTGTCTCGTCCATGGCGATCGCCGCGTCGGCAAAGCGCGTAATACCCGCCTTGTCGCCCAGCGCCTGGCAAAACGCCTCGCCCAGCACAATGCCCGTGTCCTCAACGGTGTGGTGCGCGTCGACCTCGACGTCGCCCACCGCATGCACCGTCAGATCGAACAGGCCATGGCGGCCAAAAGCGTTGAGCATGTGGTCGAAAAACGGCACGCCGGTCGAGATATCGCACACGCCAGATCCGTCCAGGTCGAGCTTTACGACAATGTCGGTCTCGCCCGTCTTGCGGGTTACCTCGGCATAGCGGTCCATCTACATCTCCTCCTTCACCAGCGCGGCAAACGCGGCCAGCACCTCGTCGTTTTCCTGCGGCGTACCCACAGTGATGCGCAGACAGTCCGCAAGCCCCGGCGCGTAGCTAAAGTCGCGCACCAAAATCGAATACTCGTCGCGCAGACGCTCGCGCACGCGCGTGGCATGCGGCGTGCGCACGAGCACAAAGTTCGCCGCGCTCGGCCATGCCTCCACGGGCATGCCCTCGGCAGCCATTGCGCGCAGGGCGCACAGCTCGCGCTCGCGCTCGGATGCGATCTGTGCCACCACGGGCGTGTAGGCATCACGGGCACGCACGCAGGCAAGTGCTGCCGCCTGGCTCAGCACGTTAACTGAATAGATCTGGCGAATCGCCGCGAACACGTCGATGACTTCCGGCGCCGCGATCACGTAACCCAGACGCGTACCGGCAGCGCCAAACGCCTTGGACAACGTATGCAGAATCACCAGGTTGGGATGCTCGGCGATAAGCCCCTGCGCCGTGGTGACCGCGCCAAACGAATCGTCGGCAAACTCCACGTAGGCCTCGTCAACCATTACCATGCCGGGGCACGCATCGCACAGCGCCGCGACAAAGTCGAGCGGTGCCACGTCACCCGTGGGGTTGTTGGGCGAGGTCACGGTTGCCAGGTTGCACTCGGACGCCGCCGCAAGCACGGCTGCCTGGTCGAGCTCAAAGGTCGCGGGGTCGCGCCACACGTCGCGCACCTCGGTCTGACAGAGCGACGCAAAGAACGCATACTCGCTAAAGCACGGCGGGCAGTTGAGCAGGGTCCGTCCCGCGCCGCCAAACGCCAACAGGTAGTTATAGAGCAGCTCGTCGCCGCCGTTGCCCACGCAGACATTCTCGCGCGTCACGCCATGCCAAGCGGCAAGCTCGTCGCGCAGGTCGTTGGACATGGGGTCGGGATAGCGGTTGAGCGGCGTGGCGGCAAGCGCCGCATCAACCGCCTCGCGCACGTCGGCCGGCACGGGGTAGGTGTTCTCGTTTGCCGAAAGGTTGATGCGCGTGGGCGTAAAGTTGGGATCGTAGGGCTCAATGCCGGCCAAGTAGGGCTGGACGAGCTCCTTCATGCGCGGCGTGAGTTCGGCCATATTAGGCCTCCTTGCCAGTCGCGCCGGCGCCATCCGCGCTTGCAGCCGCCAGGTCCACGCCCTCGGCAACCGTCGCCACGGCGTCGCCCGGCCAGGCAACCTTGGTCAGGTCGGCCGCGGCGAGCGACTCGGCGCTCACGGCGTCCTCGCCCTGCTCCAACACGCGGCGGCGCAGTGCAGCCGAAAGCGCGTGTGCCCACAGACCCTCGGCCTCGGCCAGGCGCTGCGTAGCGGGAGCGTCGGAGAGCAGGCCCTCGGGTGTATAGCAAATGACACTCGAGCGCTTGACGAACTCTTCGACCGAAAGCGGGTTGGAGAACATGGCCGTGCCGCCGGTCGGCAGCGTGTGATTGGGGCCGGCAACGTAATCGCCGAGCGGCTCGGAGCTCCAAGCGCCCACAAAGATGGCGCCGGCGTTGCGAATGCCGCCGAGCAGGCCCATCGCATCCTTGCAATGCAGCTCAAGGTGCTCGGGCGCCACGGTGTTCACTGCCTCGACGGCAGCCGCCATGTCGGCGGCCACCACGATGGTGCCTTCGTTGTCGAGCGAGGCACGCGTGATCTCGGCACGCGGGGACTGTGCCACCAGGATGTCGATACCTGCCTCAACCTCACGCGCAAACTGCTCGTCGCAGGTCACCAGATAGCAGGCCGCCAGCGGATCATGCTCGGCCTGGGCCATCAGGTCGGCCGCGACCACCATGGGCTTGGCCGTGGCGTCGGCCAGCACGCAGACCTCGGAGGGACCGGCGACCATATCGATACCCACATCACCCGAGACAATCTGCTTGGCAGCGGCGACAAAGGCGTTACCCGGGCCGGTAATCTTGTCGACACGCGGAATGGTCTCGGTACCGTACGCCAGCGCGGCCACGGCCTGGGCGCCGCCCACCATATAGATTTCGTCCACGCCGCCGAGCTTGGCCGCCGCGAGCGTATAGGGGCTAATCAGACCATCTTTTTGCGGCGGGGTCACCATGACCACGCGCTCAACGCCGGCGACCTTGGCGGGAATGGCGTTCATAAGCACGGTGGAAGGGTACTGCGCGCGACCGCCCGGTACATAGATGCCGGCCGCCGCGAGCGGGGTCACCTTAACGCCGAGCATCGTGCCGTCCGGGCGCGTGGTAAACCAGCTCTGCTCGACCTCGCGCTGGTGGAACTCGCGAATCTGGCGTGCAGCCTTTTCGAGCGCCGCGACAAAAGCGGGATCGAGGCCTTCGAGCGCGGCATCGATCTGCTCTTGCGGCAGACGGAAGCTCTGCAGCTCAACGCCGTCAAAACGCTGGCAGTAATCGCGCACCGCGGCATCGCCGTTGGCGCGCACGTTGGCCACGATATCGCGGGCGGCGTCGACGATGTTTTGCGGTAGCACGCCCTTGCGGTTGAGCTGGTTGGTAACGAGGCGCTCACCGGGAGCAAGCTTGATGGTCTTCATATCGGTATCCCCTATCGGTCGAGGTTGTGTTCGAAAAACGAGAGGCCGGGCGGCGGCGCCAATCGGCCCGCAGCCCGTACGTTGGGGCGCCCGTGCGCGCTCGCGCTATTGTGCCGAGCCCGCGACGGGCTCAAAATGCTTGTCCTTCACGGCAGTCGCCAGGCGATCGGCCAGGTTGCGAACGCGCGGGTCCAGGCGCGCGGCGCCCGGGTTGACAAAGAAGCGGGCCGTGCAGTCCATGATGCGGCCGGTGATGACCAAGTCGTTGTCGCGTAGGGTGGCACCAGTGGCGGTAATGTCCACGATGCGATCGGTCATGCCGACGATGGGCCCCAGCTCGATATTGCCGTGCAGCGAGACGATGTCGGCGTTCACGCCGCGCTCAGCATACCAGGCACTCGCGATGCGCGGGTACTTGGTTGCCACGCGAAGCGACCCGCGGCGGGCATAGTTGCGCTCGGCCTGACCGGCGCGCCACGCGGGCTCCGCCTCGATAAAGGTGCACAGGCCGTAGCCCAGATCGACCAGCTGCAGCAGGTTGAGGTCGGCCTCGATGAGCGAGTCCCAACCGCAGATGCCGCAATCGGCACCGCCGCAGCCCACAAAGGCGGGCGCATCGCTGGGGCGCACGATGACAAACTCGATATCGCCGACCGCGCCCTCGCCGGCACGCGTGTCGCGGCCGCGCACGATCAGGTGACGGCCGGGATCACGCAGCTCAGAGACGTCCAGACCCGCGGCCTCGAGCACGTCGAGCGTGTCGGCCTTGAGCGAGCCCTTGGGCACGGCGATGCGCAGCGGGCCCTCGGCGCCACGGCCCGCGGCATGGTCGCCATCGGAAGCGGCATCCTCGGCCGAGGTGCGCGCGGCCTCCAGGCGCTCGAGCGAAAAGGCGAAGCCCGCCGCCGGCACCTCGATACCGTCGCCAAATGCGCCGGTAAAGATGGAGTCATAGCGTCCGCCCGAACCGACCGGATCGGGCAAGCCGCCGGCATAGGCCTTAAAGACCAGGCCCGTGTAGTAATCGAAAGAGTTCATGATAGAGAAGTCGAACGACAGCACCTGGGCGTCCTCGGGTGCCAGGCCCTCGACCAGGGCACGCAGCTCGCGCGTCAGCGGCGCGACGATACCGGCGGCCTCCAGCAGCGCGTCCACGCGGTCGAGTACCTCGGCGCCGCCGTGCAAGCGCGGCAGCTCGCTAATGGCGGCCTTGACGGCATCGGACTCGACGCTTGCCGCCACGCGGGCATCGAGGCCCACAAAGTCGTTGGCGTGCACGCAGCGCAGGGCCTCGGCAGCCAGCTCACGATCCTCGCATACCGCGAGCAATTCCTTAAAAGGACGCACGCTGCCTGCGATGATGCGCGCATCGGGAAGTGCCAGCTCACGCACGGCCTCGGCGACCAGCGAGACAATCTCGACATCGCCCGCGGTATCGCCCGCACCGATAAGCTCAAAGCCCAGCTGTGTAAACTGGCGCGAGCCACCGGCGTTGCGCTGGCACTCGCGAACCACCGGCGCCTCATAGCGCAGGCGCAGGGGCAGGTCGGCCGCGTGCATGCGGGTCGAGACCAGACGCACGATCGGCAATGTGTTGTCGGGACGAACCACCAGCAGACGGCCATCATCGTCAAAAAGCTTAAACGGCGTGTCCGCGATGCGGCCGCCTTCCTCGAGTGAACCCTTGTCCTCGAGCAGCGGCGTTTCGACCGGAAGGTAATGATGCTCCCTGAAGCAGCCCTTCACCGTCAGCGCAATCTCCTCTCGCGCCTGAGCCTCCTCGGGCAATATGTCCCGGAATCCCCACGGTGTGGCCGTCATCTGGTGAGCCTCCTCATGCTGTGTTTCATATAGAGCAGAAGACCGGCATAGCTCCGCCGGTCTTCTGGGTACTTTAGCATACTAGAGTGCTTGCGGGGAGAATCGTCTCTCACGGCTCACAGCGTATTCATTTGGAAACATTGGAACGGATTGCCCGCGGCCCGCCTCTACAGCGAAGGGCATCGACAGTCCATCCGAAAAAACGTCCGAGCTCCCGCTCGCTCAGCGGAAGAGTTTACAGACGAGGGCCGGGGAGGCA
>UQPJ01000019.1:0-34439 GCA_900543015.1 uncultured Collinsella sp. | reverse complement strand
CCGAGGGCCGCGACCCCTTTGCCAACCCGCGCAACGCTGCTGCAGGATCCCTGCGCCAAAAGGACCCCAAGGTCACGGCGCGCCGCGACCTGGCCACCTTTATCTACGCCATTGCCGATACCGATCCGCTGCACGTCCACAGCCAGCGCGAATTTCTCGACTGGCTGCGCGGCGCCGGCTTCAGCGTCAACCCCAACGTGGCCCGCTGCGCCACGCCGGCCGAGGTCCACGAGTTCTGCGCCCAGGCCCTCGAGCACCGCGGTGACCTGGACTACGACATCGACGGCGTAGTCGTAAAGGTCGACAGCTTCCAGCAGCAGCTCGACCTGGGCTTTACCGCCCGCGCACCGCGCTGGGCTATTGCCTTTAAGTTCCCGCCCGAGGAAAAGCAGACCGTCCTGCGCGAGATTCGCATCCAGGTGGGCCGCACCGGTGTGCTCACGCCGGTCGCCGAGTTCGACCCGGTGACGGTTGCCGGCTCCACTATCGCGCGCGCCACGCTGCACAACATCGACGAGATCCGTCGCAAAAACGTGCGCGAGGGCGATACCATCATCGTGCACAAGGCGGGCGACGTGATCCCCGAGGTCGTGGGTCCGGTGCTTGACAAGCGTCCGGCCGACAGCGTTGACTGGCGGATGCCCGAGGTCTGTCCCGTGTGCGGTAGCCCCGTGGTTCACGAGGATGGCGAGGTGGCCTACCGCTGCGTGTCCATCGACTGCCCCGCACAGCTCAAGGAGCGCCTGCTCCACTGGGTGAGCCGCGGCTGCATGGACGTCGACGGCCTGGGCGATGAGATTGTCGACAAGATGATCGCCGCCGGCCTGATCCATGATGTCGCGGACTTCTACCAGCTCACGGTCGACGACATCGCCGGCCTGGACACGGGCCGCACCTATGCCAGCTCCAACAGCAAAAAGGGCGTCAAGAAGGGCGACCCCATTCCGGTGGGCCTCAAGACGGCCGAGAAAATCATCGCCGAGCTCAACAAGTCCAAGAGCCAGCCACTCGGGCGTGTGCTGTTTGCCCTGGGCGTCCGCCATGTGGGCAAGAGCGTGGGCGAGGTCATCGCCGAGCGATTCCTGTCGATTGACAAGCTCATCTTGGCGAGCGAAGAGGATATCGCCGAGTGCGAGGGCATCGGTCCCAAGATTGCGGCGAGCGTCAAGCAGTTCCTGGCCGTGCCCGAAAACCTTGCCGTGCTGGAGCGCCTACGCCAGGCAGGCCTGTCGCTCGAGGTTGACTTGGGCGCCGCACACGCGCAAGCCGCAGCCGACGCTGGCGTGGCAGGCGAGCTCGCCGACGCTCAACCGCTCGCGGGTCTGACCTTTGTGCTCACGGGCACGCTCGTCAACCGCACACGCGACGAGGCGGGCGCGGCGCTCAAGGTGCTCGGCGCCAAGGTTTCGGGCAGCGTGTCAAAGAGGACGAGCTATCTGGTCGCCGGTCCCAAAGCGGGCTCCAAGCTCGCCAAGGCCGAGCAGCTGGGTGTGCCCGTGCTGGACGAGGCGGCACTTGAACAGATTTTGGCGACGGGTAGGGTCCCGGAGGCATAATGATTTGTTGAGGAACTGCGCAGAGGCTCAGTTCCTCAACATCTCCTTATAGTGTTTGCCTGTTCAATTTCGATATCGTTTCCCTCGTATGATCCAGATGCGTCTACCGAGTCAAAGCGTGAGTAGGAAACTCTTGTCCCAACTTTGATTTGGGAAAGCTTGTCTTTGATTCGGCCAGATGAGGGGAATGTAATCCGGGTTTGCTTTCCAGCGTCGGTGTAGCGGGGACTGTTGTCTGTTTGGATTACGAGTTCCGTTCCCTCAATAGAATGAACGCTGCCGGCTCCAAAGACAAGGTAATCATCTCCTCCGCTATAGCGGGCTCTATCTGTGCATGAAGAAACGGATGCAAACATAGCGAAAATCACCAATATCGTAACCAGGGCAAAGGCCGTGGTGCCATAGCATTTTGATGGTGCCATCCGGTCTACCAAAAGACTGTTCCGTTCAATTTGACCATATTGGGCGTTGCATAGTTAATCGCTCGGGGATAAGTGTTCCATCCGTCGAATACTTCGAGCCACTGCAGTTCGATGCCAGAGCTTCCATTACGCCCAGTAAAATAGCCAGTTACCGTGACTGTATGACCTGATAGCTCGACGGATCCTTCACTGTTTCGGCTGTTGATCCACATATGATACAAGCCGATATTCCCTTGATCGATAGTTGCTCTGTACTGAGCGAATTGAGGCTGATAACCGAAAAATTGAGTATTAAGTGCTCTACCCTTTTGAGCGGCAAGACTTTTAAACGGAACAATTCCATCTGGGATGATCGTTCTTCCGTACTCGACGCCCTGATCATTGGTCTTATACGTTGTTGTGCCAGTGACGTTCCATATTTCTTTATAATAATCGGGATTAAATTGATTAGCGTTTGAACTGGTGAGACCGTAATGCATTGATACAGCGTACAAGGCAGAAACGACGCATGCATACTTATTAGTGCGGGCTTCAACTAATGATTCCGAGACTCCTCGGAACGGTATTCCGTTTAAATCGTCTATTTGGAAATGCAACATCAAGTCATCTTCATTGATAATGACTGCATCCCATGAAGTTGGGTTATTGCTTTGAGGTGCTATACCCTTTTCGGTGACAATCGGGACAGACCGTATATTGTTATAGTTGGTTACACAGTCTCTAGTTCCTGGCACCAAAGTTCCATATTCAATATCGTTGTACGAAATTAGTACGGTTGGGTTTGTGGCCTGTTGGCCGGAATAAGTTGAAATGGCGTTTGATAGAGAAGCTGAAATCGGAAGAATGGTATCGCCGAGGGTTATCTCCTTCAGAAGCCCAGGATATGATGCGTCAAGTATTAAATAACCGTAAGGGCTCCCTTCCCTTGTGACACTGATTTCATAGCCACAGATAAGGCCGATTTGTTGGCATACGGGAACGATTTGCTCGATCTCTAAGTTCGCGGATCCGTCGACGATGGGCAACAGGGAAAGCGCGTAGTCTTGTGCTAGGTCTGATGTAAAAGCGACGGATGAGTTTGAGTCGGCAGCGAATACTCTTGTTGGGCGTGACGCGGATAAGCCAATGATCGAGGCTAGGCCGAGAAGAAACGAGCGACGTGATTGAACTCTGGGCATAATGTCTCCTGCCTATGGGGGGGCAATATGCTGTCATTTTATTTGCTACAAAATACAATCTAATTCGGATTAAGGTAAATGGATGGAATTGCTCGATAAATGGTAGTGATTAGCGGACCGGTATCGCGATCCTCGTCACATACGCTCCCGGATCGTCGCTGATGATGTCGTCGATGAGGGCGATTTCGCGCGAGGGACCGGCGGGGGACAGGTCGCGCTCGTGCATGTAATCGAGTAAGCGCTCATAGCGCGGGGCCGCCTGACCGTGCGTGCCGCGGAAGCTGACCGTCAGACACCGCGCGGCGGGACGTACTTCGACATCGCCCAGGTAATCGTCCGTGTCATCCAGCAGCAGAAAGACCTCGTCGTAGCCATCAAAGTCGCCGGCGGCAAGGCGTTCGGGCGCGATCCCGACGCCCAAGTTGCCCAGAAAGACAAAGGTCTCGTGCTGACCCTTCTGCAGCTGACGAATCTGCCATTCCAGCGCATATGCGTCGGTAGGGTTGACGCGTTCGCTCAGCACGGCGCAGTGAAGCTCGGGCGCATCGATTGTGCAAATGGTATCGAGCTCGGTGTTTAGGGCATCGTGCAGCAGGGCAAGTCGGTTATCGATCTTGCGCGACACGCGCTCCAGCTCGCTGCGCTTGCGCTCGATGAGCTCCTGCTGCTGAGCCAGCTGCCGCTGCATGAGGTTCACATCGCGCGTTGTCACAAACTCGCGGATTTGTGCGAGCGGCAAGTCGAGAACGCGCAGGTTGCCGATGGTGTTGAGGGTGGAGAGCTGCCGCGATCCGTAGTAGCGGTACCCACTCGCCGGATCGACATATGCCGGCTCCAACAGCCCCATCTGCTCGTAATGACGCAGTGTGCCCACGCTTAAATTGAGCAGGCGCGCCACCTCGCCAATGCGGAGCAGGCCCTCGGTGTGTTCACTTGGCATGTCGGTCACAGGACCGCTCCTTTCGGTAAAAACAGGGGAGAGGCGCTAGGCCTGCGTCGCCCCGCTACACCACCAGCTTGTCAAAAGCCCCGCGCCGGTTGAGCACGGTAAATGCAATCACGCAGATGCCCGCCGACAGAATCGACCCGCACGGCGAGGCGATGCCCATGGGGAACAGCGTGTCGGAATAGGCGTTCGACAGCAGCCATGCGCCGGGCACGCGAATGAGCACCACGGCCAGCACGTTGTGCGCAAAGCCAATGTAGCTCTTGCCATACGCAGCGAAAAAGCCGCTAAAGCAAATGTGGATGCCGGCAAAGATCGCGTCGAAAATATAGCTGCGCATATAGCCGGTACCGGCGGCGACTACTGCAGCGTCCTTGGCAAAAAAGCCGATAAACGCCGGCGCCACCAGCCACATCAGCACCGTGATCAGGCAGCCGTACACCACCGAGATGGTCATGGCATCCTTGAGCACCTGGCGCGCGCGGTCGCCCTTGCCTGCGCCGGCGTTTTGCGCCGTGAGCGCGCTGACGGTAGCGCCCATGGAACTCGGCACGATGAACAAAAAGCTGATCATCTTTTCGACCAGGCCCACGGCGGCGGCGTCGACCAGACCGCGGTGGTTGGCGATGACGGTGATGAACATAAACGCCACCTGGATGCAGCCGTCCTGCACGGCCACGGGCACGCCGATCTTAAGAATGCTACCGAGCACCTCGGGCTGGGGGCGCAGGTCGCTGCGCTTAACGTGGATGTTCGTGCGGCGGCTCTTGAGCCACACGAGCGCGAGGGCAACGCTGGCCGTCTGCGCGGTCACCGTGCCGAGCGCCGCGCCCACGGGGCCGAGCCCCATGTGGCCGATAAACAGAAAATCGAGCGCGATGTTGATGATGCATGCCACGCCAATCACGTACATGGGCGAGCGCGAATCGCCCAGGCCGCGAAAGATGGCCGAAAGAATGTTGTACGCGGCGATAAAGGGAATGCCGATAAAGCAAATGCGCAGGTAGGCGGCGGTGCCCTCGACCGCCTCGGCCGGCGTGCCAATGAGTGCCACGATCTGCGGGCACAGCGCGAGCAAGATGCCTGCCAGTACCACCGAGACACCCATAAACAGCGTGATGGTATTGCCGATGGCGGTCTCGGCGCGGTCAAACCGGCGCGAGCCCACGGCGTGGCCGACGATAACCGTCGTTCCCATGGCCAGGCCCACGAGCGTCACGGTAATGATATAGAGCGTCTGCGCGCCATTGCCTACGGCGGTGATGCCGGCGGCGCCGCTGAACTGCCCCATCATGTACAGGTCGGCCATGCCGTAGAGCATCTGCAAAAAGTACGAGAGCATATAAGGCAGGGCAAAGACCGCGATGGTCTTGGGGACATTGCCGCGTGTGAGGTCGTGTTCCATGGGCGGGGCACTTTCTGGCTGAGATCGTTTACGTACCAGTGTAGTGAAAACCCTACAACGATTGTAGAGTCAAGGTTCGAGTTTGCGACGGGGCGAAAAAGTCACGTTCGCATTCATTTCCAATTGAATACGGAGGCTCGCCCCGCGAGCTTGGTAGAAGCACTAGCCTTGCAGAAATCGATTTCGGAACACTTGACACCGCTGCACGGCGCGCCATAATACGTGGGTTTGCGAACGACGTTTGATGGGGGATGAACCTGCGTGCGCAATCTCAAGATTTTGTTTTCCTATCTGGGGACATACCGCCGCGATGCCATACTCGGCGTGCTCTTTGTGACGGCCGAGACGGCGCTCGAGCTGTTTATCCCGGTCATCATGGCAAATATCATCGACGTGGGCGTGCCCGCGGACGACATCAACTACATGCTGTTGCAGGGCACGTATATGTTGGTATGCGCCGCATGTTCGCTGGTACTTGGCTTGGGCTATGCACGCACGTCTGCTCGCGTCGCCTCGGGGCTGGGCGCTAACCTGCGCGAGGCGGAGTATCGCAAGATCCAGACGCTCGCTTTTGGCAATCTGGACAACTACGACGCCAGCTCGCTGGTCACTCGCATGACCACCGACATCACTGTTATTCAGAACGCTATCGGCAACGGCTTTCGCCCCATGGTGCGCGGCCCCGTGACGCTCATCGTCGGCTTGGTCTATGCGCTGGTGCTGTCGCGTCCGCTCGCTACGGTATTCGCGATCATCCTGCCGGTGCTGGCGATCGTACTGGGCGTTATCACCTATCGCGTCAGTCCGCTCTACCGCCAGCTACAGACCTCGATGGACCATCTCAACGGTGTGGTGCAGGAGGACCTCACCGCCGTGCGCGCCGTCAAGGCGTACGTGCGTGCCGAGCACGAGGAGGCCAAGTTCGACGCCGTCAATACCGAGCTTGCGCATACGGCGACGAAGACCTTTGGCAACGCCGTGCTCAACCTGCCGGTGTTTCAGCTGTCGATGTACGTGGCAGCGCTTTCCATTCTGTGGATCGGCGGGCGCATGATTCTTGCCGGCGAGCTCGGCGTGGGCTCGCTCACGGGCTTTATGAGCTACGTGCTGCTCATCATGAACTCGCTCATGATGATTTCCAACGTGTTTTTGCTGCTCACGCGCGCACTTGCCAGCGTGGAGCGCATCTCGCGGGTGCTCGACGAGCGTTCGCTTATCCAGGCGCCCGACGTTGCCACTGCCGTGCGCGGGGTGGCCGACGGAAGCATCGAGTTTCGCGACGTGTCGTTTAAGTACCGCGCGGATGCTGCCGAGGACGTGCTCGAGCATATCGACCTTTGCATCGAGGGCGGCTCGACGGTGGGCGTGCTCGGCGGCACGGGCTCGGGCAAGAGTTCGCTTGTGCAGCTGATCGCGCGCCTGTACGACGTCACCGAAGGCGCCGTGCTCGTGGGCGGGCGCGATGTGCGCGACTACGACCTCGCGACCCTACGCGACGCCGTGGGTATCGTGCTGCAAAAGAACGTGCTGTTTACGGGTACCGTGCGCGAGAACCTGCAGTGGGGCGCGCCCGATGCCACCGACGAGGAGCTCCTGCGTGCCTGCCGGGCGGCATGCGTGGACGAGTTCCTGGATCGCATCGGCGGCCTTGACGGCTATCTGGGCCCGGGCGGTGCCGGTGTCTCGGGCGGGCAGAAGCAGCGCCTGTGCATCGCGCGTACATTGCTCAAGCATCCGCGTGTGCTCATCTTTGACGATTCGACCAGCGCGGTCGATATGGCGACCGACGCCAAGATCCGCGAGCATATCGCTCAGATTCCCAACACGACGGTGATTGTCATTGCGCAGCGCATTGCGAGCGTCATGGATGCCGCCCGCATTATTGTGTTGGACGACGGCCGTGTCCACGGCGTGGGCACGCATGAGGAGCTGCTGGCGGGCGACAACATCTACCAGGAGATTTATGCCTCGCAGATGGAGTTCGCTGGGAACGCAGACACCGGCGACGGCTGCGACGATCGCTGCGCGAACGATCAGTTTTCCTCCGTCCCCAGCGAATCGCCCTTGGAAGGGGGTGAGCGCCATGCCTAAGACCGCAGCCCAAGCACGCCCTGCCGACCTCAAGCGCACTGTGCGTCGCTTGCTCTCCTACATGGGGCATGCCAAGTTCTCGTTGCTCGCGGTGGGTGTGCTTGCCTCTATCGCCGCCATCGCAAGCCTTGCCGGCACCTACATGGTGCGCCCCATCGTCAACGGTTTGGCAACGGGCGGCGAGGAACTGCTCGCCAGGCAGGTCATCTTTACCGCTGCTATCTACGCCGCGGGCGTGCTCTCGGCCCTGGGCTACTCACAGATCATGGTGCGCGCAGCCCAACGCGTGGTGTCCGATATTCGCCGCGACCTGTTCGCGCACATCCAGACGCTGCCGCTGAGCTACTTCGACAGCACGCGCTCGGGCGACATCATGAGCTTCTTTACCAACGACGTCGACACCGTCTCCGAGGCGCTCAACAACAGCTTTGCCAACGTGATCCAGGCGAGCATCCAGATGGTCGGTACCACGGCTATGCTCATCATCCTCAACTGGCAGCTCACGATTATCACGCTCGTGTGCGATGTGGCCATTGTGCTGTACGCGCGCTACTCGGGCATGCGTTCCAAGCGCTTTTTTGCCGCCCAACAGGCGTCGCTGGGCGATTTGGACGGATACGTCGAGGAGATGGTCTCGGGCCAAAAGGTCATCAAGGTCTTTAATCACGAACAGGCCAACGTGGCTGGTTTTGACGTGCGCAACCAAGAACTGCGCCGCACCGGTGGCGCCGCGCAAGCCTACGCCAACTCGATGGTGCCCATGACCGTGGTGATCGGCTATGCCAACTACGCCATCGTCGCGGTGGCAGGCGGCATGCTCTGCATCAAGGGGCTCGCCGATGTAGGTGCGCTCGCAAGCTACCTGGTCTTTGTGCGCCAGGCGGCCATGCCCATCAACCAGTTTACGCAGCTCGGCAACTTCTTGCTCAACGCGTTGGCCGGTGCCGAGCGCCTGTTTGCCGCCATGGATCTTGAGCCCGAGGTGGACGAGGGCTGCGTGGAGCTGGTGCAGACGGGCGACGCCGCGTGGGCATGGAAGATTCCCGAGGGCCAGGGCGTGGGCGCGTACGGGCACCTGCATGACGTGGCAGCCGTTGATGAGTCGGGCCGCGCGGTGGCTGCCGACGGTACCGAGCTTGTCGCCGGTCTCATCCCGCTTGCCGGCGACGTGCGTTTCCATGCCGTGGACTTTTCCTACGTGCCGGGCACCCGTGTACTTACGGATCTCAACCTGTTTGCCAAGCCGGGGCAAAAGATCGCATTTGTGGGCTCGACGGGCGCCGGAAAGACGACCATCACCAACCTCATCAACCGCTTCTACGAGGTCGATGAGGGCGAGATCACGTACGACGGCATCGACGTCAAGCACATTGCCAAGGCCAGCCTGCGCGGGTCGCTCGGCATTGTGCTGCAGGACACACACCTGTTTAGCGGCACCATTGCGCAGAACATCCGCTTTGGCAAGTTCGACGCGACCGACGAGGAGGTTCGCGCCGCTGCCGAGGCAGCCTGCGCGGATTCGTTTATCCGCCGCCTGCCTAGAGGCTACGACACGCCGGTCACGGCCGATGGCGCCAACCTGTCGCAGGGCCAGCGCCAGCTGCTCGCCATCGCGCGCGTGGCCGTTGCCGACCCGCCGGTGCTCATCCTGGATGAGGCCACGAGTTCCATCGACACGCGTACCGAAAAGCTCATCGAGCGCGGTATGGACCGCATCATGCGCGGACGCACCACGTTTATGATCGCGCACCGCCTGTCCACCGTCCGCGACGCCGATGCCATTATGGTTCTCGAACACGGCCGCATCATCGAGCGCGGCACGCACGAGGAACTGCTCGCCCAGCACGGCGAGTACTGGCAGCTGGCGCATGGCTTAAAAGAGTTGGATTAACCCGTTCGAGTACGATGCTTTGACCCCTCCGTGCTCCTCACCTCGCCTCAAACCATCACAACATTCGACGTTTTTTGCCAAAATCGGGAAAAGCATCGAATGTTGTGATGGTTTTTCTACCACTCGATCGGGTGGAATCGCTTTCTTGCGCACGAAGGTGTGCGGACCCGTGGGCAGGGGAATAAGGTTGGTTATCCGACTCCATTGGAGGGCTCATGGACCTGCCGATCGTCCTGTCCCATAAGACTGCCTGGCTGTACCACAATGTGGCGCGCCCGTCCGAGCCGCTCTCGCGAGCAAGCAGCCTATACGATGAGGACTCGCTTGCTAGCGAGGCGGAGCCGACCGCGAGCCTGCCCAAATTGGGACTCGATGCCAAGGGGCTGAGGGCTTCAACGGCAGTTGGGATCGTTGCCGACTATCTGGTTGCGCTTGGTATTCCACGAGAAGAGCTCGATCATATCGACACGCTCGTCAACTTCGATTTTGAGCGCTCGACGCCGGCTGGATTTAGGTGCCACGTGTTTGGGGCGCCGGTACCTCCAGGCCATCTTATCGAGGTGGCAGAGGGCCTTCTGGTGGTTGATGAGGCCATGTGCTTTGTCCAGGCGGGTTCGTGGATGAGCGAGACCGAGCAGCTGGAATATGGCTACGAAATCTGTGCCCGATACCATTTGAATCATCTGTCGACAGGCGATTATATCGAGATGGGGCAGAGGTACACCGTTGCCGACTTGATTGCCTATTGCAATGAGAACCGATCTCGACAGGGGGCCGCACGCGCGGCCGCCGTGCTCAAGCGCGTGCACGATGGCGCGCGATCGCCCATGGAGACGGCCACCGCAATCATGGTCGCAGCAAAACGTTCCCAGGGCGGGCTGGGATACGTCAAGGTTGAGCTCAACCATCGGGTCGATGTTCCCAACGAGTTCAAGTATCTCGCAAAGGCCGGGTATTTCGAGATTGACGTATATGCGCCTGCGAGTGGTACGGGGATTGAATACAACGGCTCGGACCATCTTGATAAGCAACGCAGCGCGTCGGACGCGGAGCGTATGGCCGTGCTGAGTGCGCTGGGCTTTAGGATGATCGTCCTCACCGGGACTCAGTTTGCCCATCAGCTGCAATTGCACCGGGCGATGAACGCCATTGCGCTCGCTATGGGTCTCAAGTGCGACCGAAGCGAAGCGTTCCAGAAACGTCAAAACGACCTGCGAGAATTCGTGATTCGGCACTGGGACGGCGTCCTTTAGGGACGTTCCGGTCCTTCTGCGGGGTGCCGTGGGCAGGCAAACCATCACAACATTCGACGTTTTTTGCCAAAAACGGGAAAAGCATCGAATGTTGTGATGGTCTGTGCTGAGGATGGGCTTGGAAAGTCCGTTTTGCTCGAAGCGGCCTGTCCTGTCGTACGGGTGTCGGCATGATTCTCCCGTAGGGTATTATGTTTTCCGAAGAATAAAACGCCGCGTGAGGGGAGGGCTGCGTGGACGGGCACGTGCAACATGACGGCTTTGGCCGCGATATCAACTACCTGCGCATTGCCGTTACCGACAAGTGCAATTTCCGCTGCATTTACTGCATGCCGGCCGATGGCGTGGCGCCCCGCGCGCACGACGAGCTGCTCAGCGCCGAGGAAATCGCCCGCTTTGTGCGCCTGGTGGCGGGGGAGGGCATTCGTCGCGTGCGCCTGACGGGTGGCGAGCCGCTGGTCAGCCGCCGTATCATCCCGCTCATTCGTGACATCCGCGCGATTCCGCAGATCGAGGACATCTCGCTTACCACCAACGGCGCCTTGCTGCCCAAGCTGGCGCCGCAGCTCAAAGACGCGGGGCTTAACCGCGTCAACATCTCGCTCGACACGCTCGACCCTACGCTCTTTGGAAAGATCACGCGCCTGGGTCGACTCGAGCAGACCATGGCTGGCATCGACGCGGCGCTGGCTTGGGGCTTTGAGCCCGTTAAGGTCAACTGCGTTGTCGTGCGCCGACTCAACCAAGATGTGGCGGCCCTCGCGCGGCTGACCGTCGACCGCCCCATCCACCTGCGCTTTATCGAATACATGCCCATCGGCGATGAGCACACGAGCTCGCATTGTGCCGTAGACCCTCACGCGCCCGCGCTCAATCCCGAGCTGTGGGACGCGAGCGATACCGTGCCGAGCGACGAGCTGCGGGCGCGCATCAATGCCGGGGCCGCCGCGACGGGACTGGGCGAGCTCGAGCTGCTCGACATCAACGACGCTCCTGCCGGCGCGGGCCCTGCGCGCTACTGGCACTTTCCGGGCGCGGCGGGAACGGTCGGCTTCATCAGCGCCATGTCCAACCATTTTTGCGCGAATTGCAACCGTCTGCGCCTGACGGCCGACGGTAACGTGCGTCCGTGCCTGTTCAGTGATGCCGAGTATTCGGTGCGCGATGCCCTGCGCCGTGGTGATGATATGCAGGTAGTTTCGATTTGGCGCGATGCCGTGGCCCACAAACCGCAGGAACACGCGATAATTGAGGGCACGCAACGATTTATGTCCCAAATCGGAGGATGATCATATGGCCAAGAGCAGGTACGCCGATGCCACCAAGGCCGCTCGCAGGGCCGCGATGTCTGCCCACAAAGTCACGGCTGCGGCGAATACAGGCAACGCCGCCGTGCCCGCGCAGCCGACTGCCAGCGCTGTCGCCGAGCCCGCCCGCGATGCCCGTCGCGACGAGCTGACGCACGTGGACGCCAAGGGCGAGGTGCGCATGGTCGACGTGTCCGACAAGGCCGAGACCCATCGCATTGCCATCGCCGAGGGCACCATTCTTATGCACTCCGAGACGCAGGCCATGGTGCTGCAGGACCGCGCCAAAAAGGGCGACGTGCTTGCCTGCGCGCGCGTGGCGGGCATTATGGCCATCAAGCGCACGAGCGACATCATCCCCATGTGTCATCCGCTGCTCATTACCAAGAGTAAATGCGACATTGCGCCCATCGCTGCGGCGGGGACGCCTGCCGAGGACGTGCCCGAGGGCTGGGTGCCGGCGCGCACGGACGGGCAGGTTGGCTTTCACGTGCTGGTCACGGCGGGCGTGACGGGCAAGACGGGTATTGAGATGGAGGCTCTGACTGGAGCGAGTGCCGCGTGCCTAACGATCTATGACATGTGCAAGGCGGTCGATCGCGGCATGGAGATCGTCGACGTGCGCCTGCTGCACAAGGAGGGCGGCCGCTCGGGCGTGTGGGATCGTGCAGGGCGTCAGGCCGCTGCTGTTGAAGCCGTGGCCGCTGACGGTGCCGCGCCCGCGAGCGCACCCGTCGCCGTCGCGCCCGCAGCTCCGACACCGGCCGTCCCCGCGATCGCGTTTATCGGCTACCAGAACTCGGGCAAGACCACGCTCGTCGAGAAGGTCATTGCCGAGCTCACCCGCCGCGGTCTGCGCGTGGGTTCGCTCAAGCATCACGGGCATCACGGCTTTGATATCGATGTACCCGCTAAGGACACCTGGCGCCATCACCAAGCCGGATCCAAGCACGTGGGCCTCATCTGCGCCACGCGTTGGGCGGAGTACGCCGACACGCGCGAGGAGGACGAGATGCCCGCGCGCGAGCTGCTGTCGCGCTACAACGATGTCGACGTGGTGATCATTGAGGGCTACAAGACCGAGGGCTTCGACAACATCGTGGTCGCGCGCTCCGGTGTCGACCGTCTGCGCGGCAAGAGCTCACTCGACCTGGTCGACGGTCACACGCTGGCCCTTGCCTGCAACGAGGCCCTGGCACGCCAGGCCTTCGACGCCGGCTTCGCGACCCGAGCCATCAACATCAACGACGCCCGAGCCATCTGCGATCTCATCCAAGATCACCTCGCCTAAAACCTGCCAAAAAGGGACAGGTTTATTTTGGCAGGTTTTATCTGGGCAAATGCCAGTTCCACCACGAGGGGCTGGACGCTTTTGCGATATTTTGGCTAACATGTATTGACTTAAAGTTACTTTAAGGTGCCATAATCGCTGACAAACGATTGCGATTATGGAGGCAACTATGTCCAAGCTGTACTTTATGCGTCACGGTCAAACGCTCTTCAACCTGCTTCGTCGCAAACAGGGCTGGTGCGATTCCCCGCTTACCGAGCTCGGCATCGAGCAGGCAAAGACCGTGGGCGACCTTGTGCGCGAGCGCGGCATCTCGTTCGATCACGCCTACTCCAGCACCTCCGAGCGCGCGTGCGACACGCTTGAGCTCGCGTTTCCCGGCATGCCCTATACCCGCGTCAAGGGTCTTAAGGAATGGAACTTCGGCCGCTTTGAGGGTGCCAGCGAGGACCTCAACCCCAAGCTGCCCTATGGTGATTTCTTTAAGCAATATGGCGGCGAGGACGAGGTCGAGCTTCGCGAGCGCCTGATGAAGACCATCACCGAGATCATGCAGCGCCCCGGTCACGAGAGCGTGCTCTGCGTGAGCCACGGTGCGGCGACGGCGCAGGTCATGCGCGCGGTGGGCGTGGAGCCGCTCGACCTCAAGAACCGCATCGGCAACTGTGCCATGCTCGAGCTCGATTTTGACGGCGAGAACTTTACCTACGTGGACCTCTTCAACCCCTACGGCACGCCAAGGGAGTAGCGGCGAAGGACACCGCCCTCGGCGTTTGCCCAGATAAAACCTGCCAAAATAAACCTGTCCCTTTTTGGCAGGTACCGTTCGCCGATGTTTTTCTACCGTTCACCGGTAAAGAACGGCTCGTACCCCACACAACGTCCAGGTTTCATCCTAGAATCACCCACGTGCTCACAAGTTTGTTACTCCTCGGGAGGCATCACTTGCGCATAATAGAAGACGAGGAATATCGCCCCGTCGTCTAGCGCCGATGTCCGAGGAGTTTTTTCATGCTCATTTTAAAGAAGATCAACAATAACGTTGCTCTTGCCGCCAGCGATGACGGCCGAGAGGTTGTTGTCTTTGGCAAGGGCATCGGTTTCCACGAGATGCCCTACGAGCTTGCCGATGAGTCCCTTATCCAGCGCAAATTCTATAACGTTCCCGAGAGCCTGCAGGATATGGTGGGCACCCTTCCCGACGACGTCCTGCTCGCCGCGAGCGACATTGCCTGCTTCGCGTCGCAGCAGCTTGGCTGCAAGCTATCCGGTGGCCTGCCCTTTATCCTGGCTGATCACCTGCAGTTTGCCGTCCAGCGCGACGACGACCAGCTCAGCGCTCCCAACCCGCTCGAGCACGAGGTAGCCTTCATCTACCCGCGCGAGCTCGAGATCGGCCAGGCCGCGCTCGCCATCGTGCAAAAGCACACCGGCGCCAAGCTGGGTCAGAACGAGGCCACGAGCATCGCGCTCCACATCGTTAACGCCGAGGTCGATGGCATGGGCCGCGCCAAGGACATGGACTTCATCATGAAGAGCACCCGCGTGCTCGACGAGGTGACCCATTCCGTGGAAAAGCAGCTTGGCTGCTCGCTCGACACGGCGTCGTACTGCTACATTCGCTTTCTTGCGCAACTGCGCTTTTTGGTTCGCCGCCTCTGCAAGGGCAAGTGCACGCAGACCGAGAACTCCTCACTGTTTATGCAGGCCGCCCGCGATTTTCCCGAGGCCTACCAGTGCGCATACGCCATCAACCGCGTGTTCGAGAAAGAGTTCAAGCAGAGCTGCTCGGACGAGGAACTCTTGTATCTGATGATGCATATCAACCGTCTGCGATCGGCTTCGCAGACCGAGTGAGTAAAGCCGCCAGCCCGGCGGCAATCGCAACAATCCTTTTTGGTTTCTAACTGCGGGCAAGGTACCGGCTCGCGGTAGGGGATATTTTTGTCGAAATTTGGAAAAGAGAGGACAGATCATGGCAGGTAAATACGACGATCTTGCTTCCCAGATCGTAGAGCTGGTTGGCGGTAAGTCCAACGTCAAGTGCGTGGCGCACTGCATTACCCGCGTTCGTTTTAAGCTCAAGGACGAGTCGAAGGCCAACGACGAGGCAATCTCTCAGCTGCCCAACGTCATCAAGGTCATGCGCGCCAACGGCCAGTACCAGGTTGTTGTGGGCAACATCGTCGAGGACGTCTACGATGCCGTCCTCAAGGCCGGCGGTTTTAGCGACGGCGGCGCCGTCGACGCCGATGACGACGAGGCCGCTCCCAAGAGCGCTACCGATGTGATCATCGACCTCATCTCGGGCATCTTCGCCCCCATGCTCGGCACCTTCGCCGCCGCCGGTATCATGAAGGGCCTGCTGGCGCTCGCTACCTTCCTGGTCCCGAGCTTTGCCAACGACGGCGCCTATACGCTGCTCTACACCGTCGCCGACGGCATGTTCTACTTCCTGCCCGTGGTGCTTGGCTACACCGCCGCCAAGAAGTTCAAGATGAGCGAGTTCAACGGCATGGCCATTGCCTTTGCCCTGGTGTATCCCACCATGGTTGCCCTGACCTCGGGCGAGGTTGTCGGCTCCGTCGAGCTCGGCTTTGCCGGTACCTTCTCTTGGTACACCACGTTCCTGGGCCTGCCGCTCATCATGCCTGCCTCGGGTTACACCAGCTCCGTTATCCCCATCCTGCTCATGGTTTGGTTTGGCTCCACCCTCGAGCACTGGGTTAAGAAGTGGATGCCCGCTTCTATGAAGATGTTCTTCACCCCGCTGATCGTCGTCAGCGTCACCGTTACCCTTGGCTACCTGGTCATTGGCCCCATCGCCACGCTCATCACCAACCTGCTCGGTGAGTTCTTCGCACTGCTGTTTGGCCTGCCCATGATCGGCTCCCTCTTGGGCTGCACCCTCGTCGGTGCCTTCTGGATGTGCCTGGTCATCTTTGGCTTCCACTGGTCGCTCGTGCCCATCGCGCTGGTCAACCTGTCCACTCTGGGCCACGACTACATCCTGGGCTCCGTTATCGCCCACTCCTTCTCGCTGGGCGCCGTGCTCTTTGCCATGTATCTCAAGAACAAGGACGAGAAGTTCCGCGGCATCGCGCTGCCGGCCATGATCTCTGCCTTCTTCTTTGGCGTCACCGAGCCCGCTATCTACGGTGTCGCCCTGCCCGATAAGAAGGCCTTCATCAACGCCAGCATCGGTTCTGCTGTGGGTGGCCTCATCATCGGCATCTCCGGCGCCGTGGTGTACATGTCCGGCGGTCTGGGCGTCTTCAACTGGCTGTCCTTCATCGACCCCTCCGGTGTTAACGGCATCAACCACATGATCTGGGCTATTGTTGCCTCGCTCGTGGGTGCCGCCGTGGGCTTCGCGATCGAGTTCGTCACCTACAAGCCCGAGGCTGCCAAGTAGCCCAAACGACAAAGACTCGGTACCAGGCCGGCGGGGGAGCGCCCCGCCGGCTTTTTTCAAATGGACGAGGGGTCCCGCACAGGCGTCGATAGAGGCCTCGCCACGAAACTGGCCTATCTACTACCTTTTAACGGTAGGGGCCAACCATACGGCGGTTTACCAAAAATCGCCAAGCCGTCTACCTGCGGTTTTATTTTTGGCAATTGCGGTGTGGTCAGGGGTTTGCGGTAAAAAGTAGTAGATAGGCCGGTTTCGTGGCGGCGGTTCCTGCGCGGGCCTCGCTCCGGACGCAAATTTCCCTGCGGACGCCGCTTCGACGTCCGCGCAACCACCCCCAACACGTACGAAAGGAGCCAACATGGCTTTTCCCGATGGATTTCTGTGGGGCGGCGCCACTGCCGCCAATCAGTGCGAAGGTGGATACAACGAGGACGGCAAGGGCCTCGGTGTTCCCGACATCATGACCGGCGGTACGGTCTCCGAGCCGCGCCACATTACCGACGGCATTCTGCCCCAGTACCACTATCCCAGCCACGAGGCCGTGGATATGTACCATCACTACCTCGACGACATCAAGCTCTTTGGCGAGATGGGCTTTAAGTGCTACCGCATGTCCATCAACTGGAGCCGCATCTTCCCCAACGGCGACGAGGCCGAGCCCAACCAGGCCGGCATCGAGTTCTACCGCCGCGTGTTCCAGGCCTGTCAGGAGCAGGGCATCGAGCCCATGGTTACCCTCAGCCACTACGAGCTGCCCTATGGCCTGTCCAAAAACTACGGCGGCTGGAAGAATCCCAAGCTCATCGATTTCTACCTCAACTACGTCCGCACCGTCATGACCGAATACAAGGGCCTGGTGCGCTACTGGCTCACCTTTAACGAGATCAATTGCCTGCTCATGGGCGGCTTTGGCGGCGTGATGGGCGGCGGCATGGTGCCCAAGGCAACTGACACGCCCATGGCCTTTGGCAACTGCGACTGGGACGATCCACAGGCGCGCTTCGATGCCCTGCACCACCAGTTCCTGGCGAGCGCCAAGTGCGTCACCATGGGCCATCAGATCGATCCCCAGAACAAGATCGGCTGCATGATCGCCGGCAACGCCTGCTACCCGCACACGTGCAATCCGGCAGACGTTCTGGCCGCACAAAAGCAGCAGCGCGAGATGAACTTCTACTGCGGCGACGTGCAGGTGCGCGGTGCGTATCCCTCGTGGGCGCCCAGCGTGTGGCTCCGCGAAGGCGTGCACGTGGAGGTTTCGCCCGAGGACGCCGCCACGCTGGCCGTCGGCAAGGTCGACTTCTACAGCTTTAGCTACTACATGAGCGCCACCGCCACGGCCGATCCGGTGCTGCTGGAGCAAGGCAACATTTTTGGTGGCGCCGGCAACGAGTATCTCAAGAAGAGCGATTGGGGTTGGGCGATCGACCCCGAGGGCCTGCGCTACTACCTGGAGGAGGTCTACGACCGCTACCAGGTGCCGCTGATGATTGTCGAGAACGGCCTGGGCGCGGTGGACGAGGTCGAGGCGGACGGTTCGATTCACGACAGCTACCGCATCGATTACCTGCGCGAGCATATCAAGCAGATGGAGATTGCCATCGAGGACGGTGTGGACCTGATGGGCTACACCATGTGGGGCTGCATCGATTTGGTGAGCGCCTCGACCGGCGAGATGAAGAAGCGCTACGGCTTTATCTACGTCGACAAGGACAACGACGGCAACGGCACGCTCGCCCGCAGCCGCAAGGACAGCTTCTTCTGGTACAAGAAGGTCATCGAGTCCAACGGCGCCGACCTGGCCTAGCCAAGTCTCAACCAGCGTAAACGTCGCAACCACCACAAAGGGGTCAGGCACCTTTGTGGTGGTTTTTTCTTTGGTAGATGCGTGGGACATGCCTTACAATCTACCAAGTAGTTCATGACGGGCGAAAAACGGAGAAAAGGGGCTTGATGTGTCCTTAACGTTTCATGCGGATAGATTGATTTGACAGACGGTGGTGAATGCCCGCCGTCCGCATTCGTATGAAACAAGGAGTCTCCATGCTCGCATCTCTTTTCTCAAAGCCTCAATCATCGCTGTCCGTGCAGGCCAAGCGGCTGGTGGCGATGCGCTTTCTCATCTACACCGGGTTTCAGACCAGTTATTTTATCGGCGTCATCGGAACGCTCACCTATGCGGACGATGCCTCAGTCGTGGCGACATCGCTGGCCGTTCTGTTTATGAACGTTTTCGTGATCCTGGGATCCTTTGCGGGTGGCGCTGCGCTCGACGCATGGGGTCCGCGCCGCCATTTCTTGCTGAGCATCATCGGCGCTCTCGCAACTGGCACGGCAATCATCGCCTTTGGCAGCGCGACCGGCGTCGTCCTACTCGGCGCGGTGTTTCTGGGCTTTGTGATGGGATTCGCCCAGCCCATCGCCACATCCTATCCGGCTTACCTCACCGACGATCCTGTCGAGCTCAAAGACATCAACTCCGCCATCGCCATGTTTTCAAACGTGAGTATCATCGTTGGCCCCACGCTGGGCGGCTTTGTCGCGGCGGCTGCGTCGTCGCGCGCGGTGTTTGTGCTCATGATGCTCTTTACCGTGCTGGCGCTCGTCGCCGGTTGGGGCTTTAGGCCGCAGACCAGCCATGTCGCCGGGCATGCGGATGCCGATTCGGCAGAGGAAGGGGAGCGTGCGGGACAAAGCTCCAACCCCAGCGCATCCTCCCGCGCTACCTTCGCAGCCAGCATCAAGACAGTCTTTACCAACAGCGTTCTCGCCCTGCTGTTTTGCATCATCTTCCTCTCGAACTTTGGCTACGGTGCCTTCGATCCGCTCGAGTCGTTTTTCTATCGCGATGTTCTGCACGTTGGCGTTGAGTGGATGGGCTGGCTCTCGTCTGCCTGCGGTGTCGGCGCGGTGCTGGGTGCCGTGCTCGCGCTCCGCTTGCCGCCGCACCTGGTCAACCTTAAAACGCTGCTCGTGGCGCTTATGTCCGTGGGCCTGGGAAGCCTGCTCTATGTGGGGACGCCGTACGTGGGCGTGGCCCTTGTCGGCCAGATTGCACTGGGCATAGCTTGGGGCATCGTCAACCCGCTCCACAACACCATCGTGCAAACGACGGCACCGCTCGAGCAGCTCGGTCGCGTGAACTCGGTCATGGGCTTTGGCAATATGTTCGCCGGCGTGGCGCCGCTGGCGATTGCCCCGTGGCTGGCGGCGACATTTGGCGTGCAGCAGACGCTCGTTGGTGCGGGCATGGTCGTGACGGCGGTTCCCGCGGCACTGCTGCTGTTTGGACGCAATCACTTGGAACGTGCCGTAAAGCAGTAAGAAACCATCACAACATTCGATGAAAATCGCGATTTTGCCGAAAAACGTCGAATGTTGTGATGGTTTGGCCCGTAGACGCCGCAATCACCACAAAGGGGCACAGGCACCTTTGTGGTGGTTTTTGCTTTGACAGGCCGCGCCTGCACCTTGTTATACCATGTACGCCGTTTGCGAATGCACCCCACACCGCCGCACAACCCAGAAAGGCCCCCATGGACACCACCTTCAGCCACATCAAAGCCGTGTTCTGCGATATCGACGGTACGCTGCTCACGAGCCAGCACACGGTGTCCCCGCACACCGTGGCGGCGATCCGCGCCCTGCGCGAGCGTGGCGTGCTCTTTGGCCTGTGCACCGGGCGCGACGCCCACGCGACCGAGGCCATGTACGAGCTCTGGGGCATCGAAGGCCTGGTAGACGTGATGGTGGGTTGCGGTGGCGCCGAGGTCACCGACCGCGCGCACGACATCAACGAGCTGAGCTTCCCGCTGCCGGGCGAGACCATCGCGCGCATCTGCAAGCACATGGCGGACCTTCCGGCAACGCCCGTTTGCCCTCGGGACGGCGTGTTCTACGTGCCCGAGAGCAACGCGTGCGTCGAGCACCTGTCGCGCGTCGACGGCGTGCCCTACCAGGTGGTCGATTTTGCCGAGTTTTTGCGCGAGCCGCAGCCCAAGGTGATGTTTACCATGGCGCCCGAGGTAATGCCGCGGGTGATTGAACGGGCGTCGACGTTTGCCGACGACACTGTTAAGGCGGCGGCTCTGCAAACCACGCAGCGGCTCTACGAGTTCATGGATCCGCGCGTGTCCAAGACGCGCGGCCTTGTGCGCGTGGCGGAGCTCAACGACATGGAGCTCCAGGACATCTGCGTGTTTGGCGATGCCGATAACGACACCTGCATGGTGGCTGACGCCGGCGTGGGGGTGGCCATGGCAAATGGCAGCGACGCCACCTGCTCCGCCGCCGATTTTGTAACCGCCAGCAACGACAAAGACGGCATCGCGATCTTTATCGAGGAACATCTGCTGTAGCGCTGGGGGAGAACCACCGCAGAAGGGGGCAGGCTCTTTTTGCGGTGGCCTCAGGCGATTTGGGCGAATTGATACCTAAAATCTGTGCGAAAATTCAAATATTGTTGTCTGAACATCACGCTTCTAACTACCGATGGGTTAAAGATATTCTCATCAATTTGGTAGGATATTCATCCCGGTTAATGACCTACCGCTCACGGTCGATTTTCGACCGTTCACAGGATGTTTGCTCTTGAGCAAAATGTTGTGCAAATAAATCTAATGCCATTAAAAAATAATAGGCAACTAAATTACCAGCAGAAACAAATAATAGATAGCGAATAAACGAAGGTAAATCTGAGCAAATGTCAAGAGAATTGAGAACTCGCTACAAAAATGTCGGTTTTGTTGCTCAGATGTTTAAACAATCGTTATAATTGCATTACTAAACGAGCGCAATTACAGATTGCGCAGATACGTTTGATGGTGAAAGAGCAAGATCGCGGTCTCTTGGGGAGGAGACATCGATGAAAGCGAATTCGGACAAATCTAAGCAGAGTAATAAAGCGACGCGCCGTGTACTGGCAGGCGTTTTGTGCGGGGCCTCCGTTTTGAGCCTGGCACTGTCGCTCGTCATGCCTCCGATCTCGCAGGCCATTGCCAACGATGCCCAGACGGTTTCTACCGAGGAAACTGTGATGGGGGGGGTTCCTCAAGTGAGTCTGCTAGTGTAGACAACACCAACAACGGGGATACCGAAAACCAGAATAGTGACGAGACCGAGAATGGCGCGAGCGAAGACGCCGCTGCCGCAGGCCTGCCGTCCGACGACACGAAGGTCGAGGGTGACACGCAGCCTTCCGACGCACAGCCTGCGGATGATGAAAATAACGATGAAAACGCTATCGCTCCCGTCAGTGCCGATGGCTATACCGAGGTAAGCGACGATGTTGCTGGGAAGTTTAACAATGGCGGCAAGTTCCGACTGACGAATTATGCCTATTCGGATAAGCAGATCACTATCAACAAAGACACCACCATCGATCTTAACGGCAACATACTCTGCCATGGTTCTGGCAACAAAGACTCCTTCTTTGTGGTCAAAGAAGGAGCCACACTCACTATCGAGGATTCAGGTAAAACTTCAGGTAAAACAATAGACAAACAGTCTCAGGTCGAAACGACGGCAGGTCGGTCTGCGATTATGACATGGGAAAAAGGAGACGGGTCTAGCTCTAATGGCGGCGCACCCAAGAGTCTTACTTACTATGAGACTAAGAGCGCGCCCAATACAGATGGACTTTGCACCACCGAGACTACGTACAAGCATGACGTTACGGGCTTCGGCGCTATCGTTGCGGCATCGGACAGGGGTTCCGTAAAGCAAGTGGTCACCGTTAATGAGGGCTGCACGCTCGATCTCAAGGGCGGCATGATTACCACGGCCGCCAATCTGAGCGATGACGGCCATGTGATTCTTTCTACGGGTAAGGTCAAAATCGAAGGCGGTTACGTCACCAACGGCAACCGCGGTGGCTGGGGCGGTGGTCTGTGCATAACGGGCGCGAATGCCAGCCTCGAAATGACAGACGGCGTGGTCGCGGGAAACAAGGCAGCTTCTGGCGGCGGCGTCTATGCTGACAACGGAGCCACCTTGAAGCTTACGGGTGGAATCATCTCTGGCAACGCTACGTACGGCGAGGCGGATGGTCTCGGTGGCGGCATTTTGGCTTCGGGCGGTAGTGTGACCGTTTCTGGTGGCTACATCACTAACAATAAATACGCCAAGTATTGCGGCAACGATGGCTGGGGTGACCATGGCGGCGCTGGGCTTGCTGCCAATAACGGCGCCCATGTCGCCATTTCTGGTGGCCAGATTACTGGCAATTATTCTGAAGAAGCTGGTGGCGGCGTTTACGTTACCAATCTTAAACAACAAGGTATGGCATGGCTCGACATTACGGGAGGAATTATTGCCTCTAACGTGAGCCACCAATCTGAAGGTGCCGGCATCCGAGTGGGCCAGAGGGTTGACGCGATGATTAACGGCACTCCAGACAACAACGACACTCCAGGCAGCAAAGTCTACATCACTAATAACCACTGCATGTCTCGCTATGACTGGGGCGGCGGCGGCATCTTCGTCCAGGGCAGTAATGAGACCGCATCTGATGCGGGTAGGCTATTTGTCTATAGCTCCTATATAAGCACCAATACCGCTGGTGGCTATGGTGGTGGCGTTGCAGTCTGCCCGACGGGCAAGACGTTGGTAACGAACACCGACGGCACGGCGATCTTTGGCAACACTGACGCTGGAGGCGCCGAATCTTACGATAAAGAAAACAATAACAATGATGGTAACCCCCATCTTTCTGGCGGTGGCAACGGTAAGACAGAAGACAAGGACGCCTATTACTCGGTCGATAGCAACGGCGAATATGTTTTTCGTACCAGTGGTCATGCCGATTTCTTCCTCGCGGCGAAAGGTCACACAACGCCGGTCGCAGTGGTAAGCGGCAAGATGCTTGGCGATATAGACGCCAAGTATTCGGGAAGCATTGAGCTAACGAATCGCATTACCATCCCCGCCAACGGTGCTGCTCAGGTAAAAAATAGCATCGGTCTGACTTCGGGTGTTGATACCAAGGATAAAACGACGATTGATGCAGTACGGAATAAAGCGACAACTTTCATCACGGGCAACTATTCTTGGGACCATGGCGGCGGCATCATGTCGAATGGTGACCTGTACTTGGGTCAGCCAGCAGACACGTATGTCTATCCGAGCCTTAAGTTGAAGGCAACCAAGGAGTTGGACGGCCGCAAGATCAATAACGGGGAGTTCTCCTTTACGGTCTACCGCAAGGATTCGGTTGATCCTTTCGCTAGCGGGGTATTCAATCATGACGTTTGCACCCCGGTTGGAACTGCAAGTAATGTTGATGGAGGCAACATCACGTTTAACCTTGGTGAGCAGTCTGCAGCGAACGGTACGGCTGGCCCGATTACATACTACCTAGTCGAAAATGCCGGAAAGGTTTCCGGCATCACATACGACCCCGCCGTGTACGAGATTAAGGTGACAGTCGAAGACCACCCGACTGTGCTCATGACTGTTCCGACTCGGAACGATCCGAACAAGACCATAGAGCTCAAAATCCATAACTACAAGATCAAAGACGTGAGCGCGGTCGAGCATCCCAAGGGCGAAACTTACTCCCAGAACGTTTCTGTGCAAGCAGATGCTACTGAGGGTTATTATTCGATTGACGGCCCCGACGGGGGAAAGACCTTCACCAACACGTACGACCCTGAGGTTTCCTGGACTCCTATGGCGACTAAGGTCGTTGAGGGCGGCGAGATGAAGGAGTTTACACTTCAGCTTGCGAAAGACAGCCATTTTAGCGACAAAGACATCATCGGTACTGCCGTGACCTCTGGTCCTGATAAGACGCAGACGCTTTCGTTCAAGGACACCACTGATAACAATAAAACGGTTGAGCTCAAGTACTCGCTTTCTGATATCAGGAATAATCCCGACGACCCGGATGGCTCCACGGGTGGCTCTTTCAAGACCTTTACGTACTATGTGCGCGAGAAAACCGACGGTTCGCAGTTCTCGCACTACACGTACGACCAGTCGGTCTATAAGTTCACGGTTGTGCCAACGTATGACACCGAAAAAGGAGAGATCAACTGTAGGGTGACCTACAAGAAGGGAATCGTTGACTCCAAGGGCGATTGGACAGCAGACCCCGATGCCAAAGAACGGACGTTCATCGACACCTCCGCCCCCAACTCCACCGATACCTCCATCCCCACCTTCACCAACACCTACTCAACCTCTTTGCCCCTTTCTGGTATGTCGGGCGTCACTCTGACGTACCTTGCCGGCGCGGCGGTGCTTTGCGCTGCTGCGGCCTGGATGCACATTCGTCGCAAGGCGAGCGCGAAGGGAGGCGAGCGTCGTGAATAAGAAAGTTTGCTCCTTCCCGATCTTGTTTGCGCTGCTTACCCTCCTGATCGGCATCTGCGCGGTTGTGTTCCCCGCATCCGCGCAGGCCGCGCCGACCTCGACCGGATCCATCACGGTGAGCGGCACCGTGGCGCGCAGCTACGACGCCTACCAGATCTTTAGCGCCAACGTCGTTGATGGCGACAGCGACGCCAAGATTGCTACCGACCTCGCCTGGGCAAGCGACGCCGCGCGCGATGCCGTGTTGCCTGTGCTGCACAGCGCCGGTATGCCCAATTCCCAGACCACCGCGCAGGAAGCTGCCGAGTGGCTCAACACCGATTCCCACCTTACGAGCGCGCTGAGCGCACAGCTCGCTCGTTCCCTTCAGAGCTCTGGCGCCGTGTTCGTGGCCCTTAACGCGGGCACGACGGCCGAGCTGCCCTGTGGCTACTGGCTCATCGTCGCCGACGACGACGCCATCGCCCAAGGCGAGGCCGGCACCGCGCCGATCATGGCCCTGGTCGGCGGCAGCGCCGTCACCGTCAAGCCCAAGGCGGCGACCCCCAAGGTCCAAAAGCATGTGCTGGAGGACAGCACCGCCGCCTGGCAGAAGGCCGCCGATGCCACGGTCGCCGACGACCTGTACTGGCGCCTCTCGGCCACGGTCCCGGCGGGTCTTACCGCCTACGACGCCTACACGGTGCAGTTCGTCGACACCATGAGCGCGGGGCTCGACCCCTCCAAGGTCGCCGCGAGCGTGCGCGTGTACGTGGCGGCGGGCGCGGACGGCGGCTTCGACGCTGTCTCGGCCGGCAAGGACGGGCGCGCCGGCACCGAGCCCGCGCAGGGCTGGACCGATATCACGGCCCAGTGCGCCACCAAGGTGGCGGCGGACGGCAAGACCTTCACCGTGCGCACCGGCGACCTCATCGCCGCGCTCGGCGGGGCCGACGCCTTCACCGCGGGCGCCCGCGTGGTCGCCGTGTACAACGCGCCGCTCAACAGCGCGTGCAACCACGGCATCGCGAAGGGCAACCCCAACGAGGTCTACCTGCGCTACCCGCGCTCTCCCTTTGCCGACCAGTCCGGCGACGCCGGCTTCACCCGCACGCCGAGCGACGATGCGTGCGCCTACACCTGGGATCTCGCACTCACCAAGCGCGGCAGCGACGGCGACAAGCCGCTTGCTGGGGCGGTCCTGAGCATCGCCGACGACCGCGGTCGCACACTGGCGGCCGACGGCACGTGGGATGCAGAGGGCAAGGCCACCGTCACCACGGGCGAGGACGGCCGCGTGACCGTCTCGGGCGTGGATTCGGGCAAACTGGAGGTCCGCGAGCTCAAGGCACCCAAGGGCTACACCGCCTTTGAGGGCACGCGCTCCGTGACGGTCAAGGCCGAGGGCCTGGACGTCGACCAGGTGGCCGCCGCCAAGCCCAAGCTCACCATCACGGCCGAGTCGCCCCTGCGCGCCGACAGCGCGGACGGGTCGACGGGCAGCCTGGAGGCGTCGCTCGTCAACACGCCCACCGGCACACCCCCTAGCATTACCACCGGAGGCTTTATGCCCTCGACGGGAGATAGAACGTTGGTGTTGGTGACGGCTTTGGTCGTCATCGGAGTAGTGGCTATTGTCGTCGCGCTCGTCATCAAGCGGGGAGGAGGTCGCCATGATAAATAATTGTCCCCCCCCCTGCTCAATGGCGTACTGCCCCCGTAGCGAGTGACGCGCAGGGAAATACGCCTGCTGGCTTTTGATGATGACAAGAATTAAAGCAACCTCCAAGAAAGAGGTCCCAACATGAAAACAACCAAGAACATCGCGCGCCTGGCAGTAACCGCCGGCCTCACCGCAGCCCTGAGCTTCGGCGGCGTGATGGCCCCGGTGAGTATGGCGTTTGCGGCGGAGGCGAACGGCTCGGTGACTATCGAGAACGTTAAGGGCAACACTACCGAGTTCCAGGGTTATCAGATTTTTGAGGCTGATGTTGACAGCGGTAAAGTTGCCAACATCACTTGGGCAAACGATAGCGTGGAGAAGGCCGTCAAGGATGTTATCGAAAAAGAGGACAAGTCCTATGCGGGAAAGACCGCCCAGGACGCCGCGGACTGGATCACGAATAAGGTGACGGGAACCAACGAGACGACTCGCGTGGCGCCCGACAACATTGCTTATAAGATTGCTGACGCCGTAGACGGTATTACCCCAAGCGCGACGACGACCAGCAAAACCGCTTCCGGTCTTGCGCATGGCTACTGGCTCTTTGTGACCAAAACTGACACCATCGGAGTCGGCGAGGCGGGCACGTCTCCCATCTTCACTGTTGTGGGTAACACGCCCGTTAAAATCACCGAGAAAACGGGCATCCCCACCGTCGAGAAGAAGATCGTGAGCGATGCCGACAGCAAGGAGCACGACGCCGCTGACTCCCAGATCGGCCAGGACGTGACGTACAACCTCTATGGCACCATTGCCGAGAACTACGACAAGTACAATACGTATTTCTACAAGTTCTCCGACCAGATCTCCAAGGGCCTGACGTTGCAGAAGGGCGCAACGGTTTATCTGTACAAGAACACGACTGCTGCGAAGGGCGATCTCGTCCGCGCGAAAGGCAAGAATATTACAACGCAATTCAATGAGGTAACCGCCGCGGCTGCTACCGATGGCAGCAAGACAACGACGTGGACCTGCGCTAACCTGAAGAATGTAGGTGGCGTTACCAAGGACTCCTGCATCGTCGTCTCCTATAAGGCACAGGTCAACGGCGACGCGGTCGTCGCGGGCACCGAGGGTAACGATAACGCCGTAACGCTTTACTACTCCAATAACCCCATGAGCGACACGTACGGCGAGACTCAGCCCGACACGGTCAAGGACTACACCTACGGTCTCAAGATCAACAAGGTTGACCTGGGTACCGAGAAGACATTGAAAGATGCAAAGTTCACCATTACAACTAAGGGTGACGAGAACAGCACAAACGTTAAATATGTCAAGGAAGATGGCGCTTTGAGTGGCACCGAGGTCGTTCTATCGACGGACGCCGATGGTGTCATTAGGCTTACTCATCTCGATGCCGGCGTCTATACGGTCATGGAGGTTACTCCCCCCTCCGGTTACACCGCGGTCAACCCCTTTACCTTCGAGATCAAGCCGACCATGACCGACGATGGTCCGGAGGCTGGTCTTACTGAGCTCAAGGGAGTACTTACGACTGACCAGGGCGGCAAGGTCATTGCCGGTATTACCGATGAGAATGCCGGCGATAACAATCTGACGGCGAAGCCTGGCTCCGATAAGGACGAGGACGGCATCTTCAACATCACCGTTGGCGATACCAAGCAGGTTGGCCTCCCGCTGACCGGTCTCAACGGCGTGACCTTCACTTGGATCGCTGGTGGCGCGGTGCTGTGCATTGGCGTGGCGCACCTCATCCGCAGCCGTAAGCAGGCTGAGGAGTCCGAGCAGGAGTAACGCTCGCTCACCCATCCCTTTGGCAGGTGGGATGTGATGGCCATGAGACTTGCGGACACTTTTCTCGTCTATCTACGTTCTTGCTTTGCCATTCTCTTTTCGGGGCAGACTCCGCACTGGAGTTTGCCCCGTTCTTTTTGGGATAGCGCAGCCAGCCTCCATCGTCCGATGCGGGCGTTCGTCATCGCGTTTCTTGACTCGTATGAGGTTCGGATTAAGGTCCGTAGGCACACGCGCGGTGCGGGCGGTAGAAGGCATTTGCGCCGCAAGCGCAAATAAGAATGCCCGGGGTTAGAGGCCCGGGCATTTAACAACGTCGGAAACTGGTCGCCCGCGCTCCTAAGTACTTACGCGGGGTGCGCCGTTTCCTGTAGTTATTGTATCCGAATCGCCTCGCCGATTCGGGATATTTTGAAAACGCAAACACGTCGGGCAAACCCGGATAATGCGGCCAGGCTCCGCCGGATGAGGAATCGTGTTTGTAACTATCGAACAAATGTTTGTCAAAATCGCGTTTACCAGCTTTGGGTGCATACACTCGCAGTAAAATGGCTTTGCGACGCATCCCGTGCGCGGGCGGCCGACGACTCGATCGGAGGTCCCCAAATGCTGAAATTCCTTAACGCGCTCGCCGCCCTCGCGGCGGTGGGCTCGTTCATCATCGCGTTTCTTGACTCGTATGAAGTTCGGTTTAAGGTCCGTAGGCGCACGCGCGGTGCGGACGGTAGAAGGCAGTTGCGCCGCAACAAGCGCAAATAAGAATGCCCGGGGTTAGAGGCCCGGGCATTTAACAACACCGGAAACTGGTCGCCCGCGCTTTCGATCACTTACGCGGGGTGCGTCGTTTCCTGTAGCTATTGTATCCCGAATCGCCCCGCCGATCCGGGACATTTTGAAAACTCAAATGCGGGCCCATACTCGCGCTGTGCAATGCTGTCAGGCTGCGTTGTCCGGTGCATGAGTTCACTAATCGGCTATTATTTGTTTAGACAACTTGAGTTGTAGAGGAGTGACTGGCGATGGTGCAGGGCGCCAAACATATGAAGAGCAATAACGCCGCGGACAACGGCGGCTCAAGCCCGCAGCCCAAACCTCAACCAAAGCCTAAGCGCCGCCGCAAGCGGCTGCCGCGCTGGGCCGACCGGCTCATCACCATCGTCATCATCCTTATTGGCGTGGGCCTTATGACCTGGCCGTGGATCTTGGACCGGCTCGAGGCCTCGGGCGTGTTCAACCAGATCAGCACCGTGTCCAGCACCGTGGACGCGCTATCTGCCGAGGAGCGCGAGCGCATCCTGCTCCAGGCGCGCTCCTTTAACGAGCAGCTGGCGGGCGAGGCCACCGAGCTTCCCGCCGACCAGATCGAGTCCTACGCTCAGCAGCTCATCTTTGACCGCGACCCCATGATGAGCTGGGTCGAGATCCCCTCCATCGACGTTAGTATGCCCATCTACCACGGCACGAGCGAAGAAGTCCTTATGGCGGGCGTCGGCCACCTGGAGGGCACGAGCCTGCCGGTGGGCGGCACCTCGACGCATTGCGTGCTCACCGCGCACTCGGGTATGCGCAACCTGAGCATGTTCGACGACATCCACTCGCTGGAGCCCGGCGACCTGATGCTGCTGCACACCATGAACAAGACGCTCGCCTATAAGATGGTGGACTCCGAGGTGGTGCTGCCCGAGGAGATGGAGTCGCTGACCATCGAGCCCGGCGCCGACAAGGTGACGCTCGTCACCTGCACGCCCTACGGCGTGAACGACCATCGCCTGCTGGTGCATTGCGTGCGCACCAAGTACAACAAGAAGGACGTCGACAAGCAAAAATCACTGGCCGGCCGCCACTGGGGCAAGCGCGAGTTTGCCGTGCTCATCGTGGTCGTAGCCATTGTGCTGTTGCTGCTGGACATCGTGATCCACGCGGTCCGCAAGCGCCGCAAGGCCAAGGCCTCGGCATAAGACATTCTCCAGAACCACCACAAAGGGGACAGGCACCTTTGTGGTGGTCGGGGGCTTCCAAACCATCACAACATTTGATGAAAATCTCGATTTTGGCGAAAAGCGTCGAATGTTGTGATGGTTTTCGTTGCGGGCGCGACGGTTTTCGTTTTGGGCGCGACGGTTTTCGTTTCGGGCGAGACGGTTTTCGCTATGGACGGTGCGGTTTCGCTGCAGAACCGCCAGCCCGCCGCCTGCCAACCGCCGCCCTCGTTACGTTTTCGCTGCATTTGGGTAAAGTGCCTGCTCCAAGCCGGCGTTGCCTTGTATACTAAAGCGGTTTAACTGTTATGCGGAAGGGAGCGCCTATGGCACTCAGCGAGAAAGACGTGCGCGGCATCGCCGAGTACGCAAAGATCGCACTGACCGATGACGAGCTCACCCAGATGACGTCCTACATGAACGACGCCGTCCAGATGCTCGAGCCCGTCTTGCAATATGACTTGCCCGACGTGGAGCCCACGTTCCATCCCATCGGAAGCCTGTCCAACGTGATGGGCGATGACCTGCGCGAGCCCGAGCGCGACCTGCCGCTCGACGTCGCGCTCGAAAACGCCGGCAGCGCGCGCGATCGCTACTTCCGCGTGCCGTCCATTTTGGGAGAGGGGGAGAGCGAGTAATGGCGCAGAGCTTCGATTCCCTTACCGCCGCCCAGATCGCCGCGGGCGTTGCCGCCGGCGACTTTACCGCTACCGAGGTGGCCCAGGCCTCCCTTGCCGCCATCGAGGCGCGCGAGGGCGGGGTCCAGGCCTTCCTGCAGGTGGCGCCCGAGCTCGCGCTCGAGGCCGCTGCGCGCGTGGATGCCGACCGTGCCGCCGGCAAGCCGCTGCCCCCGCTCGCGGGCGTGCCGCTGGCCATTAAGGACAACATGAACCTTGTGGGCACACGCACCACCTGCGCTTCCCGCATGCTCGGGGACTACCAGAGCGTCTACACCGCTACCTGCGTCCAGCGCATGCTCGATGCCGGCTGCCTGCCCATGGGCAAGGCCAACATGGACGAGTTTGCCTTTGGCAGCTCCACCGAGAGCTCGGCCTTTCACCGCACCAACAACCCCTGGGATACCGAGCGCGTGCCCGGCGGCTCTTCGGGCGGCTCTGCTGCTGCCGTCGCCGCGGGCGAGGTCGCGCTCTCGCTGGGCTCGGATACCGGCGGCTCCATTCGCCAGCCGGCGTCGCTGTGCGGCGTGGTGGGCTTTAAGCCCACGTATGGCGCCGTGAGCCGTTACGGCGTGGTCGCCTTTGGCTCGTCGCTCGACCAAGTGGGTCCCTTTGGCCGCACGGTCGAGGACGTCGCGCTGGCCATGAACGCGCTTACCGGCGCGGGCCACGATCCGTACGACTGCACGAGCCAGGATTGCGCCGTCGACTTTACCGAGCATCTCAACGACAGCATCGAGGGCAAGCGCGTGGGCATCATCCCCGCGTTTATGGAGGCCGAGGGTCTGACGCCCGAGGTCAAGGCCGCTGTTCAGCGCGCCGCCCAGGAGCTGCAGAACCAGGGCGCCGAGCTGGTCGAGGTCGACCTGCCGCACCTGGACGCCGCCATCGCCGCCTACTACGTCATCGGCCCGGCCGAGGCGTTCTCCAACTTGGCCCGTTTCGACGGCATTCGCTACGGCTATCAGGAGGAGGGTTGCGCCAACCTGTCCGACCAGAGCTCGCTTTCGCGCGCCCACGGCTTTGGTGCCGAGGCCAAGCGCCGTCAGATGCTCGGCGCCTACCTGCTGAGCTCGGGCGTGTACGACAAGTACTACTACGCTGCGCAAAAGGCCCGCACGCTCATCACGCAGGACTACGACGCCGCGTATGCCAAGGTGGACACCATCCTCATGCCCGCCTCGCCGCGCACGGCCTTTAAGTTTGGCGAGATCAGCGACCCCACGCAGATGTACCTCTCCGACCTGTACACCATTTCGCTCAACATCTGCGGCAACGGTGGCATCTCGGTGCCGCTGGGCCTGGGCGAGGATACTCAGCTGCCCGTTTCTGCCCAGCTGGTGGGACCTGCCTTTAAGGACCGTCAGCTGCTCACGTTTGCCCGCGCCCTGGAGCGCGGCTTTGCCGATGCCGCCACGGGTGCGCCCGCGCTTTCCGTCGCGCCCGATTTTGCCGGGAAGGGAGGCGAGCTGTAATGAAGGAGCTTTCCGAGGTCCTGCAGGATTGGGAGGCCGTGATCGGCCTGGAGATCCACACCGAGCTCACCGCACTCGATACCAAGATGTTCTGCAACTGCAAGCTCAGCCACGATGACGAGCCCAACGCCAACGTGTGCCCGGTGTGCCTGGGCCTGCCCGGCGCCCTGCCGGTGCCCAACAAGCGCGCCATCGAGAGTATCGTCAAGGCCGGTCTCGCCACCAACTGCGAGATCCAGCGCCACTCGATGTTCTACCGCAAGCACTACTTCTATCCCGATATGGCCAAGAACTTCCAGACCACGCAGGGTCCGGTCGCCTTTGCCATGTACGGTCACCTTGATCTGGATGTGACCGGTCGCGGTGCCGCCGAGCGCCCCGAATGCGCGTTTGGCGAGGCCGAGGCCCAGAGCCTGGCGAGCGCCTCGGCCAACGCCGAGGGCCTGTCCACGTCCATGACATCGACCATGCGCGAGGGTAACCAGCGCGCCGGCCATCTGGCCAGCTACGATGCGTCCAACCTGCAGATGCCCGAGCGTCGCGAGGACGGTTCCTACACGGTGCCCATCCGCATCCTGCGCATCCACATGGAGGAGGACGCCGCCAAGATGGTCCACGTGGGCGGCGCCGAGGGCCGCATTACCGCCGCGGCCGAGTCGCTCGTCGACTACAACCGCTGCGGCACGCCGCTGATCGAGCTCGTCACCGAGCCCGACCTGCGCACGCCCGAGGAGGCTCGCCTGTTTATGGAGAAGCTCCGTCGCATCTTTGTGACGCTGGGCATTTCGGACTGCTCCATGGAGAAGGGTTCCATGCGCTGCGACGGCAACGTGTCGCTGCGTCGCCGCGGCGAGACCAAGCTGGGCACCAAGACCGAGCTCAAGAACCTCAACTCGTTTAAGAGCCTGCACGATGGCCTTGCCTACGAGATCTGCCGCCAGGCCGAGGTGCTCGAGGAGGGCGGCATCATCTATCAGGAGACCCGCCACTGGGAGCCCAGCCGTAAGCGCACCGTGGTCATGCGTGTGAAGGAAACGGCAGACGACTATCGCCTGTTCCCCGATCCCGACCTGGCGCCGTTCGATCTGGACGACGAGTTTATCGACCGTTGCCGTGGCGAGATTCCCGAGCTGCCCGATGCCAAGCGCGCCCGTTTTGAGGCCGACTTTGGCATTAAGACGGCCGACGCCGAGCAGATTGCCGGCGATCCGGAGTTTGCCGACTTCTTTGAGGTCGCCGCTGTCGGTATGGCTGGCAAGGAGGCCCAGACGGTCGCAAACCTGCTGGTGAACGAGATGATCGCCTACCTTAAGGGCGCGGGTGTGTCGCTCGCCGAGTCCGGCATCGCGCCGGCTCAGGTGGCAGCCCTTGCCAAGCTGCTGGCGACCGATGCCATCAGCTCCAACCAAGCGCACGAGGTCTTTGAGGCCATGGCCCAGACCGGCGACGACCCCAACAAGATCGTCGACGAGCGCGGCATGCGTCAGGTGAGCGATGCCGGCGCGCTGCAGCCGATCGTGGACGAGGTGCTGGCAAACTGTGCCGAGCAGGCACAGCAGTATCGCGACGGCAACCAGAAGGTTATCGGCTTTTTGGTGGGCCAGTGCATGAAGGCAAGCCGCGGCAAGGGCAACCCGAAGCTCTTCAACGAGTTGCTGAGAACGTCGCTCTCGTAAACGGGAACCCGGGAGCCCCGGCAGGGCGGGTGCTTCCTCAAAATTTCGAACAGTCCTGCGCAAGACGAAGGCCACATTAAGTGGCCTTCTTTGCGTGCGGAACT